>JBBQYF010000102.1:0-10071 GCA_038208955.1 Elusimicrobiota bacterium | reverse complement strand
CGAAGGTCACGGTCGCATTGAGCCCACCACAGGGTTGCTGGCGCTCGATTTTCATATTGCCTCTTTGCCGCGAACGGCGCCGCAAAGCATGGACGCAACCTTGCACATCAGCGGGACTTTTCCCAACCCCCAGATTCAAGTTGTCGCCTTCCACGAGACGGGCGTTCGTTTTTCCCTCAAATCACTGGGAATACTTTCATCACAACAAGCTCCTTAAAAATGGTTATAATACTTTCACCTGCCAGTCCACCGGACTGATTTTGGAAAAAAAGAAATTGCACCCACACAATCGATATAACCCTATGAGACGGCCGCCCGGGCGTTTTCGTTTTGAACGTCCCGCGCCGGTACCGGTCAAAAATGCCCAAGAGCTGCAGTTCTTGGCGAAAACGTCTATTGATCCTATTTCCCGTTTGCAATTGGAGAAGGGATCTTCCGAGCTTTGCGTTCGCGCGATGGATCTAGTCTGTCCGATCGGCAAAGGCCAGCGCGGGTTGATCGTATCTCCACCGAAGGCCGGTAAGACCACGTTCCTGAAGTGTATCTGCCAAGCGTTGGCCAAATGTGAGCCGACGCTCCAATTGTATGCACTCTTGATCGATGAACGGCCTGAAGAAGTCACGGATTTTAAACGCAGCGTGCCGGCGGAGGTCCATGCTTCTTCGAGCGACCGTTCGTACGATGAACATATCCGAATGGCTCGCGATCTTTTGGATAAGGCCGTCCGCGAAGTGAATACGGGCAAAGACGTCGTTATCCTTTTGGACTCCTTAACGCGTTTGGCCCGAGTCCACAATAGCAACACGGCGGGCAATAAGACGATGACGGGCGGCTTGGATTCGCGTGCGATGGAAATTCCCCGGCGATTTTTTGGCATGGCCCGCAATTTGGAAGAAGGCGGCTCCTTGACGATTCTCGCGACAATTCTCGTCGGAACCGGAAGCCGCATGGACGAGGTCATTTTTCAAGAATTCAAAGGGACCGGGAACATGGAGCTCGTCTTATCGCGCGAAGCCGCTGAACAACGCATTTTTCCGGCCATCAACATTCAGTCGTCGGGCACGCGAAAAGAAGAAAAACTGGTGCCTCCCGATGAGCTGCAAAAAATTTATAAACTACGCCGGGCTTTGGCGGGAGTGGAAGAAGTCCAAGCCGCCTCAATTCTGGTCGAATTACTGCAAGGTCACTCCACCAATCAAAAAGCGCTGGCCACGGTAGAATAACGGCTTGTGAGATCGTTATGAATATCAAGCGACCGATCGTATTTATCGACATTGAAGCCACGGGCGCCGATGCGACCCGCGACCGTATCGTCGAAATCGCCCTCATCCGTGTTCATCCCGACCGTACGACGGCGGAGCTGGTACAGCGAATTAACCCCGGCGTGCGCATTCCTTGGGAAGTAACATCGCTGCACGGCATTGCCAATGAACATGTGGCACAGTCTCCTTCATTCCGAGAGTTTGCACCGACGTTAATCGAATTCATCCAAGGCTGTGATATTGGCGGATTTGGGATTACGCGTTTTGATATTCCGATTCTTGTCGAAGAATTCCGACGTTGCAATCAGGAATTCCTCACACATGACCGTTCACTGATCGATGCATTGACGATCTATCACCAAAAAGAACGCCGCGACTTAACCGCAGCTTATCAATTTTATTGCCAGAAGCCACTAATCGGCGCGCATGGGGCCCGGGCAGACGCCCAAGCCAGCATGGAAGTCATTTTCGCTCAGCTCGAGCATTATCCCGAATTGCCGCGCGAAACGGTCGATCTTCATCTCTTTTGCAACAAACAGGATGAACGTTTTGTCGACAGCGCCAAAAAGTTCGCTTGGCGCGACGGCGAAGCCGCATTCAATTTTGGGAAGTACAAGGGCGAGCTACTCAAAAATATGGTGCGCAACCAACGCGACTATATCGAATGGATGGTCAGCGATGGAAAATTTGCCCAGGACGTCATCGACATTTGCTGGAAAGCGCTGAAAGGGGAATTTCCGGTTAATCCCAAAGCGCCTAAACGCAACGGATCGGGACATTTGGCATGACGCCTGCGCCGTGGATTCGCTGCGGCGCCGTCACGATGTTTCTGGGAGTCGCCATTGGCGCCTTCGGAGCGCACGGCTTAAGGAATGCCCTGAGCGACCCGATGAAGTTGGTTTTCGAAACCGGCGTCCGGTACCAGCTCGTGCATGGCTTAGCCCTCTTTGTCGTGGCCTGGCTGGCCTCCGGCGGCACGAAGCCCCTCATCGGGGTCGCCGGATGGAGTTTTCTAATCGGAACCCTTCTCTTCTCCGGCAGCCTCTATGTCCTTTCGCTGACCGGCGTGAAGGCTTGGGGAATGGTCACTCCCTTTGGAGGCCTCGCCTTTTTATCGGGCTGGCTTTGCCTCGCTGCTACGGCTTACTAATTCCCTGCCATGACGCCTAAGTCCAAATCCATCTTAATCGCCCATGCGTGCCTCATTTTAACCACCAGCAACCTCGGAGCCACGAAACCAGGCCCCGAAAAACGTTGGGCCTCCGTCGGTAAATCATTGCACCGAACCTACCGCGCGGAAGAACGGCTCGAACGCTCCCACCACTGTCGTAATGCTTGCCGTAAAAAAGGGGCGAAGCGCCAAGTGGACTTGGGCGCTTGCGAAGAAAGCTGTGTGTTTGGATAGAGCCCGCTCGTGCCGATAACACTGACCGACATTGAAGCGCGAATTTTAGGGTCGCTGATCGAGAAATCGGCCGCGACTCCGGAATCTTACCCGCTGTCCTTGAATTCCTTAACGAACGCTTGCAACCAAAAATCGAGCCGCGATCCGGTGATGGCTCTCGATGAAGCGACGGTGGCACGCGCCGTCGCCTCGCTGCAATCCAAAGATCTGATTTTTCAGCGCAATGAACCCGGCAGCCGGGTTATAAAGTTCATGCATAAAGCCGAGAACTTGCTGCAAGGCGGTAACTCCAAGGAGATTGCGACTCTGTGCGTTCTCCTTTTACGCGGACCTCAGACGGTGGGGGAAATCAAGACGCGAACTGACCGACTGTGCGAATTTGAAAACACGGCCGAAGTCGAAAGTGTGTTATTAGGACTGATGGAGCGTAGTGACGGTTCTTTTGTTAGCCGCCTGCCCCGGCAGAGTGGGCAAAAAGAAGCGCGTTACATGCATCTTTTTGGCGAAACGCCCGCCGCCAAACCGGCAGGCGCAACCCCATCACCAAACGTCTCGGTCCCTCCGAAGGACTCCCTTCAGGTACGAGTCGAAAATCTAGAAAAGCGGATGGCGGCGCTCGAAGCGACCTTCCCACCCAAGCCCTCGATTCCCCCGTCCTAATCCGTCCGTTCTCCGCCGAGCACTGTCTCCTTTCATCTTGACAAACCGGTCGTTTCGGGACAAAAGAGAGGCGACCGATGAACCATAACATTCTGCTCTTAATTTGCTTAACCGTCGCGACGGTGTTCGGCTATTTCTTGAGTGAAATCTACGACCGCTTTTTTGACGCTCGCCTCAAATCGCTTGAAAACCGCAACAGAAAATTGGAAACCGAAATGTCCGACCGTCGGGAGATTGAACGCGAGCTGGCGCACATGGCCTCCTTTGCGGATATGGCGCCCAACTCCATCATCGAAACAGACGCCGCCGGGGTTATCGGATACGTGAACCCTGCGGCTGAATCTGAATTCCCGGGACTCAAAGAGCTGGGAAAGGATCACGCTCTACTCGAGGGGTTGGAACCTATCACCGAACTATTAACCCGTGAAGGTCGCAGCCTGCTCACCCGTCCGGTCCGCGTCGGCGAACGCATCTACGACCAGCGCGTCACCCTCTTAGACAGCCGACGGTCTCGCCTGCGTCTTTATATGACGGACATTACCGAACTTAAGCGTCTCGATCAGCTCAAAACCGATTTCGTCAACATGGTCTCTCACGAGTTGCGCAGTCCGCTGACGACGATTGCCGCCAGCATTCAGATGGTGGCGAGCGGCATGATGGGGAGCACAAATAGCGAACAAGGCGAGGCCTTGCAGATGGCGAAGGTCAACATCGATCGCCTGGCGCGGATGATTAACGATCTGCTGGATGTGTCGAAAATTGAGGCCGGAAAACTCGAGTTACGCCGGGCGCGTGTCGACTTGGCGGGTTTGATTGAAGAAGTGTGCCGCAGTTTTGAACCGTTGGCGCGCGAGCGAGGTCTGCAAATCCGCCGGAAGTTGCCGCCGTTGCCCGTCGAAACAATCATCGACCGCGACAAAATTTTGCAGGTCTTTATCAACCTAATGAACAACGCCCTTAAATTTACGAGCCAAGGGTACGTTGAAATTTCGGCGGAGATCCAGAACAAACAAGTCCAGTGCCGTGTAGCCGATACCGGACCGGGTATTTTGCCGGAGGATTTGCCCAAGGTCTTCTCCAAATTTGCGCAATTTGGTTCCGCGCCGGTAGGACGCGAGAAAGGGACCGGTTTGGGATTATCGCTCTGCAAAGGTTTTGTTGAGTTGCATGGCGGCAAAATATGGGTAGAAAGTCGTTGGAAAGAAGGGACCCAATTTGTTTTCAGCCTGCCGAATGTCGAGGCGCGTGATCTCTTTCAAGAATACGTCAAGCAGTTACTGGGGACGCTCGTCGCTGAGCAAAAAAGCCTCAGTCTTTTCCGCGTCACCCTTTCTCCCTGGCAGCCGCTCGAGTCGGCTTGGGGACCGGAAAAATCCCTCGCCGCCTGGAATCAATTTGCCTCACGCCTGCAGACGCTGGTCGGTGTCGAACCGGACAGCCTCTTTCAAGACAAGGGAACCTTTTTGCTGGCTCTCCCCGACGTCACAAAATCCATGGCCGCCGACATCGCCACCCGCATTCGCACCAACTGGCAGGAAATTCCTTTTGACTCCTCATTGCCTATCCCCTTAACGATGGATATTCACACGGCCAGCTTTCCCGAAGAATCCAACGTTCTCGAGCAGCTGTTTTCGTCTCTCGATCTCAAAGCCGCCTAACCAAACTATTTTCCGGCCCGCGTCCCGGCATTCCCAGCAAATTATCGATCTGCTATAATCACCCCTATGAATACTGAAACGCAAACTCCAGGGCGTAAGCCTGCTATCCCTGCCGCCCAGCAGGTCGAAATCACTCAATTTGAAGACAATATCCGCCGACTTGAAGCCGGCGATTTAGATACCGATGATTTCCGCCGGTTTCGGTTAAATAATGGGATTTATGGCATCCGCAATACCACGGACGAACACATGGTCCGAATCAAGATTATGTGGGGAAATGTCGACGCCGATCAGTTTGATGCTCTGGCCGATATTGCCGAAAAGTTTGCAACGCCGAAATGCGCTCACGTCACGACCCGGCAAGCCATCCAAATGCATCACATTAAACGCCGTGAGGTGCCGCAGTTGATCCGGCAAATCGCTGAAGCCGGTCTCACCACGCGCGAGGCTTGCGGCAATACCGTTCGAAACGTCACGGCCTGCCATTATGCGGGAATCTCGGCGGAAGAAGCGTTTGACGTCCGGCCTTACGCCCAAGCGGCTGTCGATTATTTCTTGCGCAATCCGATTCAGCAGAACTTGCCCCGAAAATTTAAGATCGGCTTTGAAGGCTGCCCTACCGATCACGCGCGTATCCCGATTCACGACTTCGGTGCCGTGGCCAAAATTCGCGAGATCGATGGCAAGTCGGTTCGCGGTTTTCAATGTTATGTCGGCGGGGGTCTCGGCGCGACACCTTTTACGGCCCAATTGATCGAGGATTTCACCCCCGAGGATATGCTCATTCCAACGATTGAAGCCTGCGTCCGCATTTTCGATCGCCATGGCAACCGGAAGGATAAGGCCCGGGCCAGGATCAAGTTTGTGCTCAAAGAGTGGGGTATCGAAAAAATGCGCGCGACGATTGTCGAAGAGCGCAAAATCGCGATCTTAACTCGTTCCGGGGTTCATGCTACTTTCAAAGTCAATACGGCCGGCTTCGACGAAGCGCCTCCGAAGGTGGAATTGCCCGCCTCTATTGCCGAGCCGACCGACCTAGGCTATGCCCGATGGAAACTGACCAACACGCGCAAACAAAAACAGGCGGGTCATGTGACCGTACTCGTTCGCTGCCTGCTGGGCGATATTTATGTACCGCAGATGCATGCCCTGGCCTCGATCGCGCGAAAATTTTGCGGGGGTCGAATGCGCACGGCGATTACACAAAACATGGTGCTGCAATGGGTCCCAGAAAAGGCTTTGCCGCTCGTTTACGAGGAGCTGCTTCGGGCCGGCCTCGCCGAACCGAACGCGGAACGCGTCGCTGATATTACGCGCTGTCCGGGCGCGGATACCTGCCAAATCGCCATTACGCATTCCAAAGGCCTTGCCGGCGCGTTGACCCCGATTTTTTCCAACGGACTGGCCACGGCCGATGAACTACAGGACATCAAGATAAAGATCTCCGGATGCTTTAATTCCTGCGGCCAACACCATATCGCCGATATCGGTTTTTATGGTTCTTCCAAAACGATCGATGGCCATGACGTGCCTCATTACGTGATGCTGCTTGGAGGCTATACGGAAGAAGGCCTCGCGAAGTTTGGCAGGCCGACGGTTCAGATCCCCGCTAAACGAGTTCCCGAAGCCACGAAGAAGCTCTTAAATTTTTATCGCAGTGATCGCCAACCGACGGAGATCTTCCGGGCGTTTGTGGACCGAGTGGGTCACGCCAAAATTAAAGACTTGCTGCAAGAGTTCACGACGATTCCCGCCGGCGATCCAAAGATGTATGAAGATTTGGGAGCCGAAGGCATCGCCTTCAAAATGGAAATGGGAAAAGGGGAATGCGCCGCCTAGAGGCCATGTTCCGTGGTGTCTGATAGTTCCGCTTCCGCCCAAACTGTTTCTTTAAAGTCAATAATTCGACAGACCGCCGACACGGTTACTCTGATCCTTGACACCTGGTTTACCTACAGACCCGGCCAGTCGATTCAAATTTCATTGCCGGGAGATTCAAAGAAACGTTATTATTCACTTTCGTCCTCACCGACGGAAGAGGGTTTTATCGCGATAACGGTCAAGTGCGCGCCCGACCACCCCGTCACGGCCATAATCCAGCAATTGAAGGCGGGGGATATCGTTCATGTAGAGGGACCCGTTGGTTCCTTTGGATTACCCGATTTGCTTGAAGGCCAGTTTTATTTCCTGGCCGCTGGCAGCGGCGTCACGCCGGTTCGTTCGATGATGCGTTATTTAATGGACCGGAAAGCCGAGGTAGAGAAATGGCTTTTTTACAGTGTGCGAACGAGCGCCGACGAAATTTTCAAGGCCGAGTGGGACGCTTGGGCCGCGGCCGATCCGACGTTTCATCGGATACTGACGGTCACGCGCTCGACCGAGCCTCTGGAAATGGCATCTCAGGGCCGCCTCACTGAAGCGATCGTCGGCAAACATCTTTCGAAAATGGACGGCCATTTTTTTCTATGTGGGCCCCAAGGGTTTGTAAAGGATATGGAACATTTGTTAACGACAACCTTTCGCATCCCCGTCGCTAAAATTCGGAGAGAGCAATGGTAGATCCCGTTGGAACAAAGCCCACCGTAGCGCCGATTGAGGAGGCACCCCTCGTCCATGAGAATCCTTTGCGCTCTTTAACCTTCGCCCACAGCCCCGATCCTGATGATGCCTATATGTTTTATGGTTTTGCGAAGGGCGCCGTAACCATTGCGGGACATCTGGTGCGCCACCATTTAGAAGATATTCAATCCTTAAACGATCGAGCCTTTCGTGGAGAATTCGAGATAACGGCCGTGAGCGCTCACGCCTACGCTTATATCAGCGATCGCTACTGGGTGCTGAGCTGTGGAGCCAGCGTGGGGCGCGGGTACGGACCGATTCTTGTCGGGCGAGCCGCCGCCGACGTTCGGCGCATTGCCATCCCGGGAAAATGGACGACGGCCGCGCTTGTACTCGACCTCTGGTTAAGTGAAAATGGAATGAATCCTGAAAAAGTCGTCATGCCATTCGACGCTATTTTGCCAGCCGTCGCGCGCGGAGAAATTGATGCCGGTGTAATCATTCATGAAGGCCAGCTGACCTATCATGAGCATGGGCTGAACAAGTTGTGGGATAGCGGCCTGTGGTGGCAGAAAAAAACAGGCACTCCCCTGCCGCTCGGCCTCGACGTGGTACGACGCGATCTCGGTCTGCCCCTGGCGCATCAAATTAGCCAGGCGCTACGTGATAGTATCTTATACGCCCATGCGCATCCGGAAGATGCCTTGGAGTATGCGCTGCAGTATGGCCGCGGGCTTGATGCGGCCCTGGGAAAACGATTTGTCGGGATGTATGTCAATGACGATACCCTGACGCAAGGTGCCGAGGTGCAGCGAGGACTTGAGATGCTTTACGACCTAGCCTTTAAGAAAGGGCTGATCCCCTCAAAACCCTCGGTTCAGTTCGTCTAAAAGCGTCGGGAAACTCCGGAGGAGGCCACGCCATGACGAAAATAAAACAGAAGCGTTCCGTGAAGCTGCCGCGCCGTACCGCTGCTCGGACATCGAAAGTTCACCGTCCGGATCTAGTCACGTTCTACGAAGCCAAACTCGAGGCGGAATGGGGACCCTACGACCTTAAACGCGTCTTTGACGCTGACGAGCGCAGCGTCATTATTCTCGACACGCGTAAACCGGCCGCCTATGCGGAGGAACACATCCCCCAGGCGATTAACATTCCGGGCGAGGAGCTTGAACGCCGTCTGGATGAACTTCCCAAAGATAAACACATTGTCCCTTATTGTTGGAGTGTGACCTGCCATCTCGCGACGCGCGCGGCTCTTGTCTTGGCGCGCCATCGCTTCAAGGTCCATGAGTTGGCCGGCGGGATCGGCGCTTGGAAGGATTATGGGTTTGCCGTGACGTCAACTGCCGACCAAGAACCCGCGCTAAACTGAGAGGGTTTTTTCGATCAGGGCGGGAATGTCATCCGGCGTGACGCCGGCATAAAGAACTTTCTCGGGAAACATCATCACGTTTGGGCCCAGCTCGCACAAGTCCATGCAGCCCGACTTGAGCGCGCGGATCTTGCCTTTGAGCCCGCGCTTTTTAACTTCCTCTTTTAACGCTTCGCAAATTTTCTCACCGCCGCGTAAACCGCAGGCCGGGCGGCTGTCTTCTTCCCGGATATTGGTACAAACGAAGACCATCCTGACATAGGGAACCCCTTGTTCTTTCATGCCGGCACCGGGGAGACCTCGTAGACTTTGAGGATATCGTAGAGCGTTGTGCGCTGCGCCGGCACAAATCCCGCGTCGCGAATCATCGACAAGGTGTCCTCGAGAGTCGTGGTGTTGACGTGACCCGTCGCCTTGTGGACATTTTCGTCAATCAGCGTACCCCCGAAATCGTCAGCCCCAAAATGCAGGGACAATATTCCTGTTTTCTTGCCTTCCGAAAACCAGGAAGCTTGGATGTGGTCGACGTTATCGAGAAAAATACGCGATACGGCCAGCATTCGCAAGTACGTTGAAGGACCCGCGCCGACGGGGATCTTTTGCTCGAGCGCGGTATGGCCCGGTTTAAAACTCCAGGGGATGAACGCCGTAAAGCCTTGGGTCTCGTCCTGAAGGTCTCGGACCCGCACAAGATGTTCGACCCAATCGACGGGACGATCGACGTGACCGTACATCATCGTAGCCGTCGAGCGGATACCCAATCGATGGGCCGCGCGGTGAACCTGGATCCAGCCATCATTGGGATTTTTCTTGGGGGAAATACGCCGGCGTACATATTCCGAGAGAACTTCTGCTCCGCCGCCCGGAAGAGAAACAAGGCCGGCCTTTTTTAATTCGCCCAAGACGTTATTAACCGGCATCCCAGACACATCCGCCATCATCAGGATCTCGCTTGCGCTGAAAAAGTGAGGCGTCACTTGAGGGAATCGTTTACGCGTTTCGCTGACGAGCGCCGTGTAATAGCTCATCGGCAGCTCCGGATTCAATCCCCCTTGCAGGAGGACCGTGGTGGCGCCCTGCTCGGCGGCGCGCGCAATCTTTTCCATCACCTGTTCCACGGAAAGCGTATAGCCATCCTTTTGGCCTGGCTTG
>JBBQYF010000101.1:0-10092 GCA_038208955.1 Elusimicrobiota bacterium | reverse complement strand
CTCACCCCAACCCTCTCCCACCTCCGGCGGACGAGGGAGATCATGGGGGAACACTAAAGAGACTCGGGTCTTGACGTCTTATCTAACGTCATGTATAAATATGTGAACGAACATTCACATAAAATATATGAATATAATAATTGAGAGGAAGAAAGAACACACCAAGCTACCCGCTGTCATGCGAGCAGCTATTCACTTATTTGTGAATCAGGGCATTCGTGCGACGACAATAAAGGACATCGCCCGCCGAGCCAAAGTGGCCCAGGGTGCCCTGTATCGCCATTTCAAAAGTAAAGACGATCTGGCCTGGCATCTTTTTTCGACTCATTTAAGTCAATTCACGGCAGAGCTGATGGGCGCCGTATATCCGATTCCGACGGCGCGCGAGAGAATCCATAAATTTGTGGCGGAATCCTTTGGGGCGTATGAGGACGATCATGAGCTGTATTCCTATCTGATTCTCCAGGAGCACAGCGAGCTCGACAAATACGCGAAAACCTCCGTCCACCCGGGCCACGTTGTCACAAAAATTATCGAGGATGGACAGAAAGCGGGCGAGATCCGGGAGGGAGACCGGTATCTCTTGGGCTCGCTCTTTATTGGTGCAGTGATCCGCGTTTGCGTCGTTAAAATGTACGGCAACATTCGGGTCAACTTGAAGACACAAGCCGCTCCCGTTGCCGACATGATCTGGGAGATGTTGCGGAGCAAACCATGACCATCCGGAAAAACTGGCCTTTGGTGATGGCGATCGTCCTACCGCTAGGGATGATTGCGACGGTTGTGCTCAGCATTTATATCCCAGTGCTCCGAACACCCGCGCCGACGGGCCGTTTCTTATACCGGGTAATCTATGACTACGTCGGGTATGATTCCTATATTGTTCAGGACCAGCATCTGGTCCGACGGGATTCCATCATGCCGTCGGGAAAAATATTCCCTCAAGCAAATCCGCCGATTTTTCACCACGACATCGCGACAAATCAAAGTCAGTTGATTTCTCCGGAAGAAGCCGTACAACTGGTGTTAAACCCCGGACCTTCATCCAGCGAAGGGGACCAAATCTCTGTCGGCGGTGAGAGCATCGACGTATTTCCATTTTTCTGGGCCGAGAATTCTAGTGACGGAACGGTCTATGTCAAACGCGGTCAACGCATTAAAAAAATGAACGTGCAAATCCGCCGGTTGGATGCGCACAGCCAATTTCGCTTTCTTGGGTGGGTAAAACAATGATTCCTAAAGACGATTTGATCCGAGAAATTAAGATTGCCGCCGCCTTGGGGCACGTGGCTCGCGAGGAGCTGCTGCAGGCCTATGACCAAGGATCTCAGAACGAAGGACTACCAGCAAAGGCTGGACCGTCCGAGAGTACGGTCGTTAAAACGGGAATTGCCCACGCTATGTATTACCTGGGCGGAGCCGTCGTGTTTATAGGAATTGCCATGCTGATTGGTCAGCACTGGCGCAACCTCTCCTACTTCACCCAGCTCCTGGCAACCATGGGGTCAGCCATCGTGGCTTATGGTTTGGGAGTCTTGTTGTCGTCGCGACGTGCTTACGCGTCGGTAGGCAATGCATTTTTCTTTATTGCCGCTTTGACACTCCCCATGGGATTAGGTATTGGTCTCCATCACGCGGGATTTAATACCACGGATCTTGGCCCGCAATCCACGATGGCGGCCATCCTGGCGGCGATTTTTCTCATCTCCTACATGACTCTTCACACGACAGTTTTCGAACTTTTCAGCATCATCTTCAGCACCTGGCTCTTTATCAGTTTCAGCGGCTGGCTTGTGCATAGTGATGCCTGGGGGGGACTGGTCAAGTTCTTTGAGTACCGCGCATTAATAATTGGAGCGGCTTATTTACTCCTGGGATATCAGTCCTCGCGCGACGGGAAACAAGCGCTAACCGGCCCACTTTACGGTTTCGGCGTGATGATTTTTCTGGGTGCGGCGCTGGCATTGGGCGGATCAAAACCGCATCAAAACATTGTTTGGGAAATGATTTTTCCCGTGCTAACGTTGGGCGCGATAGTGGGCAGCGTCTATCTCAAACGAAAATCGTTACTGACCTTTGGCTCGCTTTATCTAATGGGCTACATTTGCAAGATCACCATCGAGTATTTCGAAGATAGCATGGGCTGGCCACTGTCGCTCGTGTTGATCGGTCTGTTGTTGATCGCCGTTGGGTACGGCTCCTTTCAGCTCCACCGGAAGTTGTAAGGGATGGATCGGTTCCCTTCATCGACGCCATCCGATAAAACGTTCAATCGCATGTTGTTAGGGATGGTGGCCTTGGTGTTCTCATGGTCTGCCTGGCGCCCTGCGGACCGCTTTACATGGTTTATGGAAGTGTTTCCCGTGGTCGTGGGGATCGGGACCCTCATCGGAGCGTACCCGCGTTGGCGATTTTGCCGGCTTGTCAGTAGCTTGATTGCCGCTCATGCGTTGATTTTGATCGTTGGAGGACATTACACCTACGCCGCGGTACCGATCGGCAGTTGGTTTCGCGACACGTTTCATCTGGCGCGAAATCATTACGACCGACTGGGACATTTCATGCAGGGGTTCGTTCCCGCAATGATCGCCCGCGAAATACTGATTCGCAAAAGAGTAATACCGCGCGGCCCCTGGCTCTGTTTTATCGTCCTGGCCATTTGCCTTGCAATCAGCGCGAGCTACGAATTACTCGAATGGCAGACCGCTATTTGGACAGGTGCGAAGGCCGATGCCTTTCTCGGAACGCAGGGTGATCCCTGGGACACGCAATGGGATATGACCTGGGCGTTGGTGGGCGCGATAATGGCACTCGTGACGCTCAGTCGGGCGCATAACCGATCGATGGCCTTGTCCCAGGGGAGCGTGCGTGAATAACGCGGCGAGAATGATCCGATGATTTTCCTCCTCAGACGAGGTTCATTATCCGAATGAAAAGTAATCCGGCGACAGTCTTTGTGCTTCTGCCCGGGCTGGACGGGACTGGACGTCTGTTTGATCCCTTTCTCAAGGTCTTGCCCGTTGGTACGCGTACCAAGGTTGTGTCTTATCCTCGCGATCAGAAGCTGAATTTAGATGCCCTCGAGGCGCACGTGCGGCGCTTGCTTCCTTCCAAAAACCCTTTTGTGCTCGTCGGTGAATCGTTTGGGGGGTTGCTAGCCACAAGGATTGCCAGTCAAGCTCCGGAGGGGCTCCGGGCTCTAGTCTTGTGCGCTTCGTTTGTAACGTCACCTATCTCTCGGGTATTTCTGCCGCTCCAGCCATTAATGGGACCGTATCTTTTTAAGAAGCGACCACCCCAGGCCGTAACCCGATATTTGCTGGCGGGCGCGCCCTACTCCCCTTCCATGCGACGCTTTCTTGAAGATGCTTTGCTGAGCACAAAGCCAGAGGTTCTCTGGTCCCGGTTAAAATTGCTCGCCAAAGCCGACGAATCAACGGCTCTAAAAAAATGTCCTGTCCCGGTTCTATATCTGACAGCGACGAATGATCGCCTGGTCTCAAAAAAAGCGCTCGACCATATTCGTGCGGTACGACCGGATGTTCGAGTGGTGCCCATCGAGGCGCCGCACTTTTTGCTTCAGCTGGCTCCCAAGAAAGCTTGGGAAGCGATGAAAGCTTTTCTGGACGAGTCGCCGTGTACCGGCGAGCCGCTTCGCATCCTCATCGCCACAGCCACGGCGGGCGGAGGTCATTTGCAGGCGGCAGCGGCCTTGGAAGAGGCTTGGACGAAGCTCCGACCCGGCGATACGGTACATCGTCTCGATATTCTCGAATTCACTCCGACGTTGTATCGCAAAGCTTATGCCGAGGGGTATGTCAAACTGGCCGAGAAAGTTCCGGAATTGTACGCACACGCTTTTCGGATCAGCGATAACTCTGCCTTTGTCCGTAGGATAACGCCGTTCCGCAGGTTGTCCGCCCGGTTCATCACAGGCAAATTTGTTCAGACGATGAACGACTTCCGGCCGCACGTGATTTTGTGCCCCCATTTTCTCGCGATCGAAACCATGGGATCGCTTGAGGGGAAAGATTTAAAATATCCTCGCCCGCTGACGGTTTGCGTCGTGACCGATTTCGAGGCGCATGCGCTTTGGATGGAGCCTTGTGTGGATCTTTATTGCGTGGCGATGGACGAAACCAAGGCGCGGCTTGTTGCTCGCGGCGTTTCATCCGCAAAAATTGTGGTGACCGGAATTCCGGTCTCCGGCCGTTTCCTGACACCGGTTCCCGCCGGTCCTTTAAAAAGGCGATTCCGGTTGAATCTTAATCAACCGACACTGCTTGTACTGGGGGGCGGCATGGGAATGGGACCGCTCGTCGAGACGCTGCGCGAGCTCGACAAAGCGCAATCGGAAATCCAAATGCTGGTTGTGGCCGGCCGCAATGAGAAACTTTTAAAACAACTGCAAAGCGAACGATTTCATCATCGCGTGAAGGTCTTTGGGTTCGTCACCAATATGCAGGAGCTCATGGCGGTTTCCGATTTGATCGTCACAAAACCCGGCGGACTGACAAGTTCCGAAGCACTCGCGCTGGGTAAACCCGTTTTGATTGTCAACCCCCTTCCCGGCCAAGAAGCCGCCAACAGTGATTTTCTGCTCGAACATGGGGCCGCCATGAAGGTGAACCGCATCGAAGATTTGCCTTTTCGCGTGGACCAGTTGGCCAAGGGTAAGCAGCTGGAGCGCATGGCGCGTGCAGCGAAACCGCTCGGCAAACCCGGAGCGGCGCGCGACATTTGCGAGGTGGTTCTCCGAAGGCTGGGCGTGTGATGGCTGGCGGAACTTCTATTAAGGTCTTGATCGTCGCCGGATGGCTGTTGGGGCTCTCGGCCGGATTATCCTCCGCAGCCTGCTCTCTAGATAAAGACGAGGATGTAATCTTCTATCCGACCTCGGCTTACCAGACCGGTGAGGGGTGGGCGATCCCGATACATGGTTGCATCCTCAAGACCGGCCCGCTCTCGCGGTGCCGCAGACTGTTAACGCGGCTCCTGATTGAATCGGTCGATCTTTCCAAGAAAGAACTGGCGGCTTCCCCTTTTGAGCGGCGCGCCAAAGCCTTCCTGGCGTCGGAGGTCCTCGAGCGGCCACTATCGGTAATGGTAGGGCCGCGCATCGTCTTGCTGCCCAAATCGTTCGAAGACGGGCAATTCTTTGGAACGCTGATGCTCAGCAACGCAGAGGCGGATTCCGTCGCTGTGCCGCCGGGACGGTCCAACCGCTGGATATCTTATCGGCTCACCGGCTGCGCAGACGATTCACGCGAGTTTAAGGGAAAAAGTCTCCTGCCCGCGGCGCAAGGAATTTCCGTGATTTCCGACATTGACGACACGATTAAAGTCACGAACGTCAGGGTTCGCAAACAAATGTTGGCGAACACGTTTCTGCATAATTATTTGCCGGTCCCGGGCATGACGGGACTCTACAGCGGTTGGGCGACAAAAAATCCCAATTATGTCTTCTACTATGTGTCCGCCAGTCCTTGGCAGATTTTCGGTGATCTTGAGGACTTCCTGAAGAAGGAAAAATTCCCGCCCGGTGTGCTCGTGCTAAAACGGTTTCGCGCCAGCGGTCGCCAGTTGTGGAGTCTCTTCGAATCGCCACAAGCCTATAAACTTCCGGTACTACGCGATTTATTCAAGCGCTATCCTCATCGCCACTTTATTCTTGTTGGGGATTCGGGCGAAAGAGATCCCGAAATTTACGGGATCCTGGCTCGTGAGTATCCCCGGCAGGTATTGCACATATATATCCGTGATCTCGGCGACAAGCGGGCTCGGTTTGCAGCCGCTTTCCAGAACGTAATGCCCCTGCTCTGGACAGTCTTTAAAAACCCGGAGGGCATGCCGTCATGATGGACGCCCATGTTCATTTGGCCGCTTTATCGGACGGACAAAACGGTTGCTATGTTTCCCCGCGGATGCTGAAAGGTTGGCTGGTTCGGCTCGTTGCCCGTCGGATGGGCCTGCCCCTGAACGATCCCGCGCGGACCAATGCAATGTATTTGGAGCGATTGGTCAAACTCTTGCGCGAGTCGCGATACATTCAGCAGGCGATCGTTTTAGCCATGGATGGAGTTTACGACGCGCGCGGCCGTTTCGACCGCGGACGAACGCATTTTATGATTCCAAACGACTATGCCTTGAGTACCGTACGCGCCTATCCAACCCAATTCAGGGCAGGGGCATCGATCAATCCACAACGCGCTGACGCGATCAGCGAACTCGAACGCTGCGCGGCTGCCGGAGCGGCGCTCGTCAAGATTCTCCCCAATGCACAATGCTTTGATCCCGCCAATCCCGCATTTCGGCCTTTCTGGCGAGCCATGGCGCGTTTGAAAATTCCGTTACTCAGCCACGTCGGCTACGAATTTAGCTTGATCGGCCAGGACCAGTCGCAGGGCGATCCCGCCCGCCTCAAGCCCGCTCTCGATGAGGGTGTAACGGTTATCGCCGCGCATGGCGCCAGTTACGGACTTATTTTCTACGAAAAATATTGGAACGTATTGCGGGAGATGGTCGGGCGTTATCCGCGCTTTTATTGGGACGCCTCGGCCCTGTCACTTGTTAACCGTGTGGGAATGCTCTTAAAACTGCGCCAATGCCCCGAACTTCACTCGCGGATGGTATTTGCAACCGATTACCCCTTACCTTGTTTTGCCTATCCCGCCGTTTTGGTGGGGTTCCTACAGGGGTATACCGAAATACGTAAAATCGCGAATCCTTTTGATCGCCATTATCGTCTGCTGGAAGTGCTCGGGTTCGATCCAAAATCTTCCTCGCTGGCTGAACGGATCATCGAGCAGGGTTAGTACAATCTATTGCCATGCAAAAAATTGAAAAAAAATCATTTTGGGCCTTAATGATCACCCAATTCTTTGGGGCCTTCAACGACAACATTTTAAAAGTGTTGGTCCTGCTGCTAACCCTGGAGTGGGTGGCCGATCCCAAGACCCGCGATACTTTGTCCGATTTTTCGCTAGGTGTTTTTGTCGCTCCCTTCATCATTTTTTCAATGATCGCTGGACGCATCGCTGACCGTACCAGTAAAACGAAAATCATTGTCTGGGTTCAAATTTGGCAGTTGATTGTGGTTGCCTCGGCTGTAACGAGCCTGCTCCTGCACAGCATTGTTGGAATGATGTGTTCGCTGTTTCTCTTGTCGATGCAAGCGGCCTTTTTTAGTCCTGCGAAATACGGCATCCTGCCGGAACTCATGGGGGAAAGCGACCTCTCTTATGCCAATGGATTGTTGAATAGCGGAACATTTTTGGCCATTCTCCTTGGCACGGGCGTGGGCAGCTTTTTAGTCTTCCGTTTGCCGATCGCCTGCGGGTTGATGGTGGCGGCCAGCGTGGCCGGAATTTTTGCCAGCCGCCAAATGGAACACGTCCCGCCCGCAAAACCCGACGGTATATTAGCCTGGAATCCGTTTACCGATCTGATGGCGAACTGGAAATTGATCCGCCAAGATCGATCCCTTCAGCTGAGCATCATTGCGGTAAATTATTTCTGGTTTATGGGCGCGGTGCTTCAAACCATTTTATTCCTGTACGGCCGAGAGATGATGAAGGCCTCGCCGCAGGTCTGCGGGTTTTTGCTCATGGCGGCCACTGTGGGGATAGGACTGGGAAGCTACTTGGCCGGCCGGCTCTCGAGCGGCAAAGTGGAACTCGGCTTGGTTCCGCTGGGCGCATTGGGAATGAGTCTTTTTGCGATCGACATGTTATGGGCCTGGCATTCGCTTTATCGCGCGATCATCGACTTGTTCATGATGGGGTTAAGCGCCGGTATTTATGAAGTACCGCTTAATGCGTTTGTGCAGTGGCGGAGTCCAGCGCGAGACCGGGGACGCATTCTTGCGACCGTCAACTTTTTGTCGTTTGTCGCGATTGGATTTGCCAGCATCGCGCTGATCATCATGACGGCGGTTTTGCATTTGAACCCCGCGCAAGTGCTCTTTACGCTGGGCGTGTTTTCGTTGCTGGGAACGGTTACGGTTTATTTGTATTTGCCACAGGCACTTTGGCGGTTCATTCTCTATGTTCTCGTCAACAGCCTCTACCGGATCCGCATCGTTGGCGACCAAAATGTTCCGGTTCAAGGACCGGCGCTCCTCGTTTCGAATCATCTATCGCTGGTCGACGGATTCCTCGTGGGCGCCGCGTTAACCCGACCGGTGCGGTTTTTAATCTGGCGGCCATACTACGATGACAAACGTTTTCACTGGCTGATGAAAGCCATGAAAGCCATTCCGATTTCGGAGAAAGATCCACCCCGCGCTATTTTTAATTCACTTCTCGTTGCTCGCGAGGCGCTGCAAAATGGGGAACTGGTCTGCGTCTTTGCGGAAGGTCAAATCAGTCGGACGGGCAATCTCCTGGAGTTCAAAAAAGGCTTCGAAGTAATCCTCAAAGGCCTCAATGTTCCCGTGATTCCCGTCCATCTCGACCGCGTGTGGGGGAGTATTTTTAGTTTCGAGCACGGGAAAGTTATCTATAAAAAACCGCGAAAAATACCTTATCCGGTGACCGTCACCTTTGGCCCACCCGTTCCGGCACCCGCGGGACCCACCCAAGTCCGCCAAGCGGTTTTAGACCTCGGCGCCGAAGCCTTCCGGTTTCGCCTCGAAAATCGTCAGTCGCTGGTGATGGAGTTTCTCAAGCGTGCTAAGCGGCAACCGGGCGCCGCCGCCCTGTCCGATTCTTCGGGACTGACATTTTCTTACGGAAAGCTTGCGGCCGCCAGCAGCGTTCTCGCCAATGAATTTGAAAAAATTCTTCCTCCCGGTGATTGTGTTGGATTGCTCTTGCCGTCGTCGGTAGGGGGGGCACTTGCGAACCTCGCGGTAGCGCTGTTGGGACGCGTTCCGGTGAATCTGAATTACACTGCCGGGGCGGCCTTCATTGAGATGGCGATGCAAAAGGCCGGGATTGAGCGGATCATCACCAGCCGCAAGCTGCTGTCAAAAACGGGCCTTCCAGAAACCGCCCAAATGATTTTTATCGAGGATCTTGTTCCCAAGCTTTCAAAGAAATCAATTCTCCGCGAATGGATACTATTCCTGGTCTTACCTCGAGGGTGGGCGCTGCGCCGCTTCGGATCCCGCGCCAATCAGCCACTCGAGGCAACGGCCACCATCATGTTTTCGAGCGGGTCAACGGGCGTGCCGAAGGGTGTTGTGCTGACGCATGCGAACATCTTGTCCAACATCCTGGCGCTCTCGCAAGTATTCGATCTCGGGCGCCAAGACTGCATGGTTGGCGTCCTGCCCTTTTTTCATTCCTTTGGGTTCACCGCGACGCTTTGGTTGCCCCTCATTCACGGATTTTCTGCCGTGTATCACGTGAATCCCCTGGACGCCAAAACGGTCGGCGAACTGGCCGGGCGCTACCGCGCGACGCTGCTCGTAGCCACCCCCAGTTTTCTGGCCGCCTACATCCGGAAATGTACGCCCGAGCAGTTCAAATATATGCGGTTTGTCATCACGGGGGCGGAGCGGCTGCGTGAAACGGTGGCGAAGGAGTTCCAGGCGAAATTCGGAATGACACCGCTCGAAGGATACGGCTGTACCGAACTGTCCCCGGTGGCCACTGTCAGTGTGCCGGACGTCTCGATGGGCGAAATTAATCAAGTCGGCCACAAGATCGGCATGATCGGCCACCCGCTGCCAGGCGTCTCGGTACATATCGTTCATCCTGAGACCTTTGAGCCAATGCCCCAGGGCGAAGCAGGCCTCTTGCTCGTCAAAGGGCTGAACGTGATGAAGGGCTATTTAGGCGAGCCGGAAAAAACAGCGCAAGTGATGCGTGACGGATGGTACATAACCGGCGATATCGCCATGGTCGACCCTGACGGTTTTGTGCGTTTGGTCGATCGGTTATCGAGGTTTGCAAAGATTGCCGGGGAAATGGTGCCGCACATCAGCGTCGAAGAAAAGTTAAACCATATATCCGGCCGAACCGATCCGCCGTTTGTCGTGACCTCGGTGCCGGACGAAAAAAAGGGCGAGCAACTCGTGGTGCTGTACGTAGATCCCCCGTCGCCGGGGTCAGACCCCACACCTGAGGGGTCTGACCCCGAGAAAGA
>JBBQYF010000100.1:0-10125 GCA_038208955.1 Elusimicrobiota bacterium | reverse complement strand
ACCCGCTGCGGGTATTCGCCCAACAATGTTCCCTTGGGCCAACACTATGGCTCCCGCGAAAAATGGTGCCCAGGGCGGGAGTCGAACCCGCCAACCTTTCGGCATACGCACCTCAAGCGTACGCGTCTGCCAGTTCCGCCACCTGGGCATAAAATATCAGAGCCCGCGAACTGCACCAAATGCTCCCGGGAATTCTAGCAAAATGCAGCCTGAAGAAAAATGCCATGGCACTGGGATGGCTAATACTAACCGCTTAGCTTTCGCATTTCGATGGATCGCTTCAACGCCCCGCGTTCCGCGCCCGGTGTGGAACTGAAAGGGTTGATCCACAAATACGCGCCGTCCGCCGGGCGTGCGTGCCCATGGAACGTCACTTTGTGTGGCCAAGAGTGTTGGCCCGAATGACAGAGTCTGTTGCGTAAAGATCCCCGGTTAGTAGGCGAAGTATCCGAGACCGTCGGGATCAAAAATAAGTTGGATTTAGGAACAGATAAGCTGCGCCATTAAACAACAATAGCGACAAACCGAGGGCGACGCGAGAGCGAAAATTTAGCAATCACAGCAAGCGTATGGCCCGAGCGAAAAAAGCGTGCCAGGTTCTCGGAAAATCAAGCCCCAACTTCCTGCCGGCAGCGGGCCCGCGCCGATAGGATAAGACTACAGCGAAAGGAAAAGGTGCGGGTGGGATTCGAACCCACGCATAACGCTTTTGCAGAGCGCTCCCTTAACCACTTGGGTACCGCACCAAAGATGGGACGCGTCACGACCGTGCAGACAATGTCTAAGCTTTGCGTTGAATCCATTGCTCCGGGATAACACGCCATTCTAGCTCTCGGAATTATAGCAAACCGCATTTTAAACGCGGATCTACGGAATTCTGGGAAAGTCCCTTCCCCTTGTTGATGTCACCTGTTTAGGGTTTGTCTTGTCTCAGTATAGGAGAGGGTCGCTAAAATTGAAGGAGGATCGATTATCAACAAATTTAGATTCGCAGCGATATTGATTGTTGGGGTCTCGGGTTTATCCCAGGCAAAGGGTTCGGGTGGCGCAGGCGGGGCCGGAGGCACGGCAGGTGGGGGTGCGACGGCCGCTACGGCTACTGGGGTCGCTGGTACACCGTCGGGCAATAACTCGGTCGGCACGACGGGAGCAATGGGCGCCACGGGCTCAGTGTTCAATAATGGTACTAATGCAAACGGTACTGCCATTGGTGGGACGCCGTCAGCTACCAATGTTGGGTCGACGGGCGGAAACGCGAGCGGGACGGGAGTGACGAATAATAACTCACCTGCTTTTGGAGCCAGTGGAACCGCGGTGAACGGTCTTAACACCAATACGAATACGGGGTTTGGGAGTACCAATAACAATCAACCTGCCAATAATCCGGCCTCCCATGGAGGGCTTCCGACTTATTAAAAGATTCTAAGTGTCCGGCGGGGAGCCCCACGTTCTAGTGGGCTGCCCGCTATTGTCACTGCCAGGCAGACAACATCCACCGCTCCCTCCGAGCACGCTACGCGCTTTGTCGGCTATGATCTGTAAACAACCTTATGCATCGTATAGAGTTTTTCGCACTCGATGTTCTACAAGTTGCGCAAATACCAGAGGAGCCGACGTTGGCGGAAACATTTATCCACGCCGTCGGCCGGGAACTGGGCACGATAGTTTTTCCCCCGGGCGCGGCCATGCTTTTCTTTTTGGCCGCCGGCGAAATAACCGGTCAAGAGCTTTTGCCACTCCTGACGGGCCCCATCTGTGAAACGAATCCCCGGGCCGAGCTGCTTTTGGGTGGCCTGGACCGCCCAGTCGTAGAAAGAGCAAGCCAGGCTTTGGATATGTTTTTGAGTGAGGCATTTCCCGACACGGCCGGATTGGCCGACTTGGCCGAACGCGTCGAAGTGTCGACGACGCAATTGTGGGCGTGGCTATCAGAACTTTGCTTGTTGTTCAAAAAAAGCCTTACGGAAGACTTTTTTTTGGTAACTCTCTATCGTTAGTCTCGAATCAAAGCCTTCTGTTGCAGGGTTAATACCATCCTATAGAATATTTAAAGCACATCAGAAGGGATCCCACGATCAACGCTGTCATCGTACTCGGAATCGTCAGACGGGCCCACTTTTTCCATCCGACCTTCATCCGGCGCTTTTCTAATATTCCATAAGCGATAACGTTGGGAGACGCGCCAATCGGCGTCATATTTCCACCCAACAACAGACCGATAAGCGAAGACCAAGCGACAATGCGTTCAGGCGGAGCACCGGGGATGCCGCCCAATTCTTTGATGAAAAAAGCCATTGAAAGGGCCATCGGAACGTTGTCCACGAATGCACTGGCAATCGCGGCAAACCACAGGAATCCGAGAATGATGGCGAACGGGCTATGAATATGGGCGAACAGGAATCCTGCCAGGGCGTGGAAAACCCCAGCTTTATTTAGACCGCCGACGATGACGAATAGTGCCGCGAAAAAAATTAGACTTTCGAAATCTATTCTTCGAATGACCTCTCGCCGATGTCCGCCCTCGTACATTATCAGGAACAATGCGGGTACCATCGCGGCCAGACCCAGCGAAAAAGGAATATGGAAGTGCATTTTAAGGACGGGATGCGTGATCAGCAGAGTTATGGCGGCAGTCAACGTCCACAACCCCGCTTTCATAAGGGCACGGTCGGTAATTTTTTCGCCAAGATTTACCGCATCCAAATGTGAACGATTGTGTACCCGGATGCCATTCAAATGAGTGCGATGAAATAAATAATAAATGGCGACGAGGGTCAATGTGCAAATCCACGCCGTGGGCGCCATATGCACAAGAAAGTTATTAAAGCTATAGCCCAGGGTTGTCCCCATCACAAGGTTCGGTGGCGCACCGATTAGCGTCGACCCTCCCCCCGAGTTGGCGGCGCAAACTTCGGCGCTGATCAAGACGATGGGATCCAGCGCAATGAATTCACAAAGTTCCAGTGTTAGCGCCGTCAGAAAAACCATGACGGTAATGTTATCGAGAAACATTGACAAACCCGCCGCCAGGAGTGGAAAGACTAAAAACACTTTGGTCGGACTGTATTTTAGGAAGCGCGCAACCGATAGTGCCAGCCAGTTAAAGAAACCCGACTCGGACAACGCCGCCACAATTGTAAACATCCCCAAGAGTAGGGCGATCATTTGCCAGTTGACCTGCGCCAATGCCTCTGGAAGGGTCAAGATATGCGCCAAAATAAAAGCACTGGCCCCACAAAGTGCCACGACATAGCGAGGGGTTATTTCGCTGGCCAGCCAGACGTAGGTGCCAATAAAAACGATTACCGCGGTGGTCATTTCGCTCATGGGGTCCGTGTGAGCATGCTGAATATAAATCTCGGACGAGAATGACGATATCAATTTTTAACTTGCGAAGACCAACGATGTATATCTGGCTTGTTCCCAGCCTAGGGCTTCGTATCCGCCGAGCCCGTTGTATTGCGGCAAGCTACAGAAAATCGGTATCGTTGCGAGTCCATTGGATTGCCTGCTGCAGCAGCTCGTGCGTGCTCGATAAATTAAGTTTTTCTCGAAGCTGTTTGCAGCGCCTCTCAGCGTTTTTAACGCTGATGTTCAACTTATTGGCTATTTGACGATTGCTATTGCCTTCGCCGACGAGCTGAAAAATCTCAAGTTCACGGTGGTTCAGGCTTTGTATCGGCAGTGCTGGGGCGTAACGTCCTTCGTGGCTCATGCGCTGCAATACCATTTCATTGGCGGCCGGACTAACATATACGTTTCCGCTAAGCACTTTCCGTACGGCCGTGAGTAAAACATTTCTTTTCTGTCTTTTCATGATGTATCCGTTAGCGCCCGCACGCAGAACAGGGTATGCGTAGATCGACTCTTTGTGCATCGAAAGGACCAGAATTCTTAACTTTGGAAAACGGCTGCGTAAATGTTTGGTCAGCTCGATTCCGTTGTTTCCTTGGAGCGCAATGTCGACAATCGCCATATCCGGAATCATAGCCGCCACCTTGGCGAGGGCTTGCTCTTGATCTGAGGCTTCGCCGCAAACTTCCAAATCCTTTTCTCTGTTCAGGGTCCGGACCAGCCCTTCGCGAAAAAGGGAATGATCGTCTATGACGAGAATCCTAGACCGATGTGCCAACCTAGTGCTTTGCATTAGAGCACTCCTTAAGATCTAAATTGAAATCAGAGGTGCCAACGGGGACGGAGAGCGTCGCGATAAAATCGCTTGATTTATTTTTGTCTACGTCGGCCTGCGGAGTCCCCAAAATAATGACGATAGCGCTGAATGTCAGCGCCAGAGAGTGTTGAACAAAACGATTTAGAGGAAGCGATTCCGTCATAGGCAATAGTCATCGGCGATGATGCCAAAGCTCTACAACAATGTAGGAGGGATAAAACGTTAAAGAACAGGAAGATTATACGTCACGTTTACAAACATTTTATTTTTTGTAGAGAGTAAGAGACGGCTTGACAGACGGCCAAGCCCAACAGTGTTTCCCCCCTCGCTGGGTTTAGGCTGACTTTCGCAAAAGATTTCCGGCCGGCAACAGGGCACCGCATAAATCCGAACCGGAGAGATCGGCACCCGATAGGTCGGCGCCGGAGAGATCGCTGCCGGAGAGATCACTGTCTGTTAAGTTAACGTTGTGAAGATTTGCCCCGATTAAATTGGCGGCATAAAGCTTTGAACCAGACAGATCCGCATCCGAAAGATTGGATTTAGAGAGGTTAGCCCCATAAAGATTTGTCTTTGATAAATTCGACCGAGACAGATCGGCGCGGCAAAGGTCAGCCTTCGACAAATCCATTCCGGAGAGGTCCACTTGCGACAGCTCGGCTCGGCATAGACTAACATGCCGGTTCATGGCTGCGGCAACGGCAATTTTAAAGGAGTCGGCTTCCATGGCGAGAATAACGAACCGTTCGTACCGGTCTTTTATTTCGTAGCGCATTGTATTGATCCCTGGCCTTTCGGAGGAGTGTTAGCATCATTGGTAACCCTCACTCTTAAGATTACTCCCGTATCGACGGTTGTCAAGGGGCGCAAGGATTATGGCGGTCAGCGTGTTTTTTGGCTAGAATGGCGAATGCGACCCTCCCGAATTCTTGCTTGGCTACGCACTCTCAAGCCCATTCGCTCCACGGGACCCGTATTGGGCTTGGCCTGGTACCGTCGGGAACATTGGGCGGTCTTGCGAGAGGTCTCCGTCGACGCCGATCGGCTTGAAAAAACTTGGGACGAGTGGCTGCCTTTTGCCGAGGCCCGCTTTGCGGCACTCCAGCAGCAAGGTATACGCGTTGAAAAAATCGTCGTCGACATTATTGATATGGCGAAATGGTGTAGAGAAATGGGGCGCGAAGTCGATGCACCCGGTCGTGCGGCCTATGTGGTTTACCGTCTCCAGCAACAAAGGATGTTGGTCCCAAAGTTGTAATGCCCACCAAACCAATTGTTCATCGAGCCAAGCACAAAATCCTCGTTGTCGACGATCATCCGGTATTTCGGGAGGGATTAGCGACCGTTGTTAATCAAGAGAAGGACCTGCAGGTCTGCGGGGATACGTCGGACAGTCGTGAAGCCATAAAGATTATTTCTGCCGCAAAACCTGACCTTGTTGTCCTGGATATATCGCTCGAAGGAACAAACGGCATCGACCTAACCAAACAAATCCGGAGCGATTATGCCAATTTGCCGGTCTTGATATTGTCTGCCCATCCGGAATCTCTTTATGCAGACCGGGCGTTGAGAGCGGGGGCCAACGGGTATATCATGAAACGCGAGTCGCGGACCAAGATTGTCGAAGCCATGCGTCAGGTATTGCGGGGACAAATTTATGTTAGTCCGGCGATGAACGAAATTTTACTGCAAAATATGGCTAATGCCGGTCGGCATTCTCCCTTGAATCCTCTCGAAAAACTAAGCGACAGTGAATTTGAAATTTTTCAGCTCATTGGGAAAGGCTATGGAACCCGGCAAATAGCGGACAACCTACACCTCAGTATGAAAACGGTTGAATCGCATCGCGAGCATATCCGGGCGAAGTTGAACTTGTCGACGACTTTTGAGCTTGTGCAACGCGCGATCCATTGGATCCATCAGGAAACGCTGACGCCTACGACCCTCGTTGGAAAATATAAGCGATTAGCTGATGACTAATTCAGCGATTAACTTATTGATGCGTATGGCGGTTTAGAGTATTGTAATATAGCTGAAGGCGCAGTGGTGCGCCAAGCACCGCGCAATGAAGCCCTGGCCAACAGCCCAGGGTTTTTTTATGTCGGCCTTACATTGAAGTATTGATATTCATACATGAACCCCTCGGGGGTGACGAAAAGGGACAAAGGCGTTCTCATTTCACGTAAGTGTTATGAGACCGCCTTTTTTATTGATAAAAATCCATCAAAAGAGAGGAATACAATGAAAAGGTTTATCGAAAAAATGAAAAACCCGGCCGACCGGAAGTATTTCTACACGGTCCTGGGTGCGAAGTTCATAGGTCTGGCGGCGTTATTCCTGTTGTATTGCAGTGTCAAGGCATTCTTCGGCGGTAGTGTCGCGCATGCCGATGACGCCGCCGCAGCGGCGGCAGCCGTTCCGGCTTACGTTAATCCCATCAATACGATGTGGACGCTAGTTACAGCGTTCTTAGTGTTCTTCATGCAGGCCGGATTCATGATGCTCGAGGCGGGGTTTGCTCGGTCACGCGAAACGGTCAATGTCCTTCTTGAAGGGATCATCGACACCTGTCTTTGCGGGGTTCTCTTCTATGCTTGGGGATTTGCCTGGATGTTCGGGTCGGGAAGCGGGTTTATCGGAAACCAGTATTATTTTCTCCAGCATATTCCGGACACGTACGGGAGTTCAGGGGTGGCGACACTAGCCTTTTTCCTCTTCCAATTCGCATTTGCCGATTGTACTTCGACAATTACTTCAGGTGCGATGGTCGGACGAACCGGCTTTATCGGCGATCTGCTCTACAGCGTCGTGGTCAGCGGCTTGATCTATCCGATCCTTGGCCATTGGGCTTGGGGACCAGACGGATTCTTGAACACGATTAAACCCGTGGCGTTCCATGACTTCGCGGGGTCGACGGTCGTTCACACGATCGGCGGTATGATTGCGCTGGCAGGTGCCATCGTCTTGGGTCCTCGTCTGGGCCGCAAATTCAAACGCGACGGCGGCGGACCAATGCCGGGTCACGATATGACGATTGCCTCGGTCGGAACGATCATTCTATGGTTTGGGTGGTATGGTTTTAATCCGGGTAGCACTCTTTCAGCGATGGACATGTTGGGCATTGGCCGGATCGCTTGTAACACCACGCTCGCGGCTGTTTCGGGCGGTATTTCAGCGATGTTTTACGTGTATCCTCGCACCAAAATCTGGGATTGTGGAATGACCTGCAATGGAATCCTTGCTGGTCTCGTCGCGATCACTTGTCCTTGCTATTGGGTATCGCCTTTCGGCGCCATCATGATAGGCCTAATCGCCGGCGTGGTTGTCGTCTGGGGCACCGACCTAATGGAATATTGCCGCATTGACGATCCCGTCGGCGCTTGGCCCGTTCATGGATTGAACGGAATCTGGGGAACGTTGTCCCTAGGTTTATTTGCTACCGGCCAATACGGCGCGCCGACTCCCACTGGAGCCGATAATTCCGCTGGGGTGATCGTCAAAGGATTATTGTACGGCGGCGGCACCGACCAGCTCTTTGCCCAAATTAAGGGTAATGGGGCCATCGGCGGCGCGGCATTGATAGCCGGTTTGTTGCTGATGTACGCCGTCAACCTAACCGGGACACTTCGTGTTTCCAACGAAGGTGAACTGCAGGGCCTGGACATTCATGAGCACGGCGGATCTGCTTATCCAGAACTCCCCACGAGCGCATAAATGAAATAATAGAAGTATTGGCAACACTCTTTATTTGAGATAAAGGAGATTTATGAAGAAAATTGAAGCAATCATCCGGCCTGACAAACTGGAAGTGTTACGACAACATTTGGAAAAGATTGGTTATCCAGGCATGATGGTGACGAAAATCGAAGGGCATGGTAAACAGGGCGGCGTGAGCCACCAGTGGCGTGGAACGGAATACAAAACGCCATTCTTGCCCAAAGTTCGAGTCGAAATCGTCGTCACGGAAATCCAGGTCAAAAAACTTGTCGACGCGATCAGCGAAGTCTGCCGTTCGGGGGCTGTGGGTGATGGAAAGATATTCATTTCTTCCATTGATGATGCCGTCCGCATTCGTACCGGTGAATCAGGCGACGTGGCAGTTTCCTAACTGTTAAGACGTCAAAGCCTACTGGCTGCCGTAGGGGTAAAGGTGAGAACACCTTGTCCTCGCAGCCAGTAGGTTTTTTTATGTCACCAAGACCATGCATCGTCTAATCGCTGCTCCTTGTCGAAAATACTCTTTCTTTCACCACGTCTTTTTATATAGGGTATCGCATGGTTGATAAGATAAAGCAGCTGGTTTTCGGTAAACGTAAGGATCCGCTTGACCCTCGGGTCTTTCACCATCTTTCGCTTATCGCTTTTTTCGCTTGGATTGGCCTCGGGGCCGATGGTCTGAGTTCGTCCTGTTATGGTCCCGAAGAAGCTTTTCTCAGCCTGGGGACCCATCAACATTTAGCCCTTCTGCTCGCGTTAATGGTTGTCGGCACGGTCTTCATCCTCTCGGCCAGTTATTCGCAAATCATCGAACACTTCCCCAACGGGGGTGGCGGATACCTGGTTTCGACCAAGCTTATTGGTCCGAGCGCAGGGGTGGTCTCCGGCTGTGCCCTGCTTGTCGACTATATTTTGACCATCTCCATTTCAGTTGCCTCGGCAATGGATGCGATTTTTAGTTTTCTTCCCCCACATTTGCTTGCTTTAAAATTTTCCGCGACCATCGGGATTCTCATTTTTCTGCTGATTTTGAACCTCCGAGGCATTAAAGAATCCGTCATGGTCTTGACGCCGATATTTGTGTTCTTTGTCATAAGCCATGTTTTTTTCATTTTTTACGGGTTACTGGCGCATGGCTCGGGCCTCCCGCAAATGGTTTTCGACACGGTGTCCGAAACCCGATCCGGCATTCACGAGATCGGCCTATGGGCGATGGCGGTTATTTTATTTCGCGCTTTTGCTCTTGGCGGCGGAACTTTCACTGGAATTGAAGCGGTCAGCGATGGGTTATTAATTTTGCGCGAGCCGCGTGTGGCAACAGCCAAGCGAACCATGTTATACATGGCCGCTTCTCTTTCCTTTACGGCTGGTGGCCTTCTCGTGAACTACGTGTTGAATCATGTCGGTCCACAAGCGGGGCAAACCCTCAACTCGGTATTGATTGGCAATCTAACGAACCAATGGAGCTTTGGCCATCCCATCTATTTGTTGACCTTGTTCTCTGAAGGTGCGCTTCTTGTGGTGGCGGCGCAGACTAGTTTTGTCGATGGCCCCCGTGTCATGGCGAACATGGCCTTGGACCGGTGGCTTCCCCGACGGTTTACAAATCTCAGCGAGCGGCTGGTGATGAAAGACGGCGTTTTGCTGATGGGCCTTGCCGCCATGGCGATGTTGTTTTATACCCACGCGTCGGTTCATATCTTGATTGTCATGTATAGCATCAACGTATTCTTGACCTTCACGTTGTCGCAATTTGGGATGGTCCTGCAATGGTGGAAATCGCGGGGAACAAATTGGGTCCGTGGCATTCTTATTAATGCGACGGGCATGACGGTGACGTTGGGCATCTTGATCATCACGACCGTAATCAAATTTTCCGAAGGCGGATGGGTTACTATTCTCGTGACGAGCGGGTTCATTGCGATCTGTGTTGCGATCAGGCGTCACTACGCCAATACGCTTCGTGCGTTACGAAATCTCAATCAGGTCTTAGGCAACATTCCGCTCAAGGAAAAAGAGGATGCCCCCCCCACCAAAGTAGCCCGAGGGCCTACAGCCATTTTAATGGTCAGCGGTTACAACGGGATCGGTATCCATTCGATTTTGTCTATCCAACGGGTTTTTCCCGGATACTTCAAAAATTTTGTTTTTCTCGGGGTGGGATTAATTGACAGCGGGAGGTTCAAGGGAGCTTCAGAACTAGATGCATTGCACAAGAATGTTGAGCAGGATATGCT
>JBBQYF010000099.1:0-10302 GCA_038208955.1 Elusimicrobiota bacterium | reverse complement strand
AACATTCAGTAGCGGATCGTTGGTCAATGCAAAAAAATTCTAGAACTCTTTTGCGTCAACTGCAAATCGATGCGCCCTCACCCCAACCCTCTCCCACCTCCGGCGGACGAGGGAGATCATGGGGGAACACTAAAGAGACTCTTCTAAAGTACCCGAGAAATTCCTAAACGCCCCGGCCGCCATTTTTGTGATCACGCAAGAAGATATTCAACGTTCGGGAGCGACCTCTTTGGCCGACGCTCTGCGGTTGGCACCCGGCGTCGAGGTCGAGCGCAATAATTCCAATCAATGGTCGATCGGCGTCCGCGGTTTTGGCGATCGGCTCGCGCGTTCGGTTTTGGTGTTAATCGATGGTCGGGCCGTGTATTCGCCGCTCTTCGGTGGAACCTTCTGGGAAGTTCAAGACGATCTTTTGGAAGATATCGATCGCATCGAAGTTATTCGCGGGCCGGGCGGAATGCTTTGGGGGGCGAATGCCGTCAATGGCGTCATTAATATCATCACGAAAAGTGCCAAAGAGACTCAAGGGGGCTTGGTGACGGCCGGAGGGGGTACTTTCGAACGCGGCTTCACGGGTGTACGCTATGGCACTAAAGTCGGAGAAGACTTTAGTTACCGTGTTTACGGTAAATATTTCAATCGCAACTCCACGCTTCATTCTGACGGAAACAATTACGATGATTGGCAGATGGGACAAGGCGGGTTTCGTACGGATTGGAACGTTAACGACCGGGATAATTTGACCGTACAAGGTGACCTCTATGCGGGCGATACGGGCGAAACGGCGACGTTTGGTACTTTCGCACCTCCCTATTTTCAGACCTTGACGCAAAACGGCAATTTGCAGGGTGCGAATGTTCTGGGTCGATGGAATCGGAAAATTGACGCCGCGTCTGACACCTCTTTGCAATGGTACTACGACCGGACGAACCGGATCGATCCGGCCTACCGAGAGTTTCGAAACACTTTTGACGTCGAGTTCCAGCATCATTTGGCTTGGGTATTGCGTCAGGAGCTGACGTGGGGGCTGAATTACCGCCTAACTTCAAACTTGATCGATTCTGTCCCCGCCGTGGTGTTTGACCCCCTGAATCGCACCGACAACCTTTTTAGCGGGTTTATTCAGGATCAGATTGCGTTACTGGAGTCCTTGCGTTTTATTGTCGGGACAAAAGTCGAGCATAACGATTACAGCGGGTGGGAGGTGGAACCCAGCGGTCGCCTCGCTTGGACGCCAACGCCCTTGCAAACGTTTTGGACGGCGGTCTCTAAAGCGGTGGCGACGCCCACCCAAGGAGATCAAAATTTTAGCTTCACCGCGCCCGGATTTGGGGGAACCCCGCCGGTTTTTCTCCGTCTCGTGGCCAACTCGGATTTTCAGTCGCAAGAATTGACCGCCTACGAATGGGGATATCGAGTCCAGCCGATCCAACCTATTTTCCTCGACCTGGCCACTTTTTACAATCGCTACGACAACCTGCGAACGGGGGAGCAGCCGGCGGCTTTCTTGGAATCCACGCCGACCTCGGATAATCTCATCATCCCCGTGGTTGAAGGCAACAAAATGTCGGGCGAGACTCATGGACTGGAAACAAGCGCGACTTGGAATGCGACGAGTTGGTGGCGATGGCGCGTTAACTATTCACTGCTGCTCATTCATCTTCGCACCGACGCTGACAGCACCGACGCTTCCAATCGGCCCGAGGCTACGGCAGGGAGTAGCCCGCGCCACCTAGCCTCCCTTCAATGGTCCTTAAATCTTCCACATGGTTTTGAATGGGACCCAATCGTACGCTACGCGGATGCTCTTTCCGCTTTGCGAACGTCGGCCTACTGGAATTATGATATGCGGATCGCTTGGCACGTGACGAAACAACTGGAACTGGCCATCATCGGCCAAAATCTTGCTGAGCCGCAACATTCGGAGGCCGACCCGGCCCAACAGATACCGCGCGGAGTTTACGGAAAGGCAACATGGTTGTGGTGAAAAAAGGCAGCGCATGACCCCTCGTTACCGTCATCGGATCGCTCTTCTCGCTTTGGCCGGGGCCTTGCTATGGGGTTCTGCCCGTCCGGCTTGCGCCAGCGCGCTAGCGGCCTCTGAGTACGATATTAAGGCAGCCTACCTGTACAACTTCGTTAAATTTGTCCAGTGGCCCCCCGCGGCGTTGCCGGTCGATGATAAGCCTTTCTGCATCGGAGTGCTTGGCGACGACCCCTTCCAAGGCCGTTTGGAAAGTTTGCTCAATGGGAAGTTGGCTCAGGGCCATCCGGTAGCCGTCCAGCATTTTAAGAATCAATCCGAAGCCGATCATTGCCAGATTGTTTTCGTCGGTGTCAGCGATCATGACCGGCGTGAAGCCGTTTTGACACAGCTCGCAACGTCTTCCGTATTGACGGTGGGGGACAGTGCCAAATTTCCCGTGGACGGTGGTGTCGTCGGATTCGACGTCGTTCAAGATCGCGTGCGCTTTGATATTAATCTCAAAGCCGCTGAAACCGCCCATTTGACCCTCAGTTCCGATCTCTTAAAGGTGGCGCATACCGTTCATGGAGCCCCCGCGCAACCCAATCCATGAATCGCTTTGCCGCTAGAATCGAGCAGCTGCCGATCGACCAAAAGTTACTCTGGATGAGCGTAGTCGCAACGGGTGCGGCCCTTCTCCTGTGCGCCGCGTCTCTCGTGACGTACGACTTGCTCACGTTTCGCGACACCTTACACAACCGGTTGGTTGCTTTTGCGGACATCTTGGGACGCAATAGTGCTTCGGCTGTCCTATTTAATGACGCGACCTCGGCTTCGCAAACGCTTGCCTCGCTCACGCCCCGGGCCAACATCACAGCCGCCGCTCTCTTTAACGCGCACGGCGAATTATTTGCGCATTGGGCGCGCAACGGCGCGCGCAATTCTTTCAATGCGCCCCCCTCTCAGCTCGACGATAGAGTCTCGTCGACCCTGTATCAGATGGAAATATTTCACCCCGTTGTTCTCGATGGATCCCACGTTTCTACCGTCTACATCCAGTCCAATTTAAGCGAACGCAACCGGCGTCTGATGCGATACTTGGTCATTATTTTCTTTGTCAGCGGTCTCTCCGTGGCCCTCGCCGCGGGTGTATCGAGACCGATGGGCCGGCTCATCGCGGCTCCCATTTTGAACCTTGTTCATATTGCGCACGAGATTTCGGAAAAACAGGATTTCTCTATACGGGCCGACGTTCCCGCCGGTGAGGAACTGGCGTTGTTCGTACAAACATTTAATGAAATGTTGGGGCGAATTCAGGCGAGCGGGTATGTTCTGCAAAAGGCGCACGATGAACTCGAACAAAAGGTCATCGAGCGAACCGAGGAATTGCATCGGAAAGAAGAGGAGCTCTACCAGAGCCGTAAACTCGAATCGATCGGGCGGCTGGCTGGCGGCGTGGCCCATGATTTTAATAATCTGCTGACGGGAATCTTGGGCTGTGCGGAGTCCCTGGAAGCCGAAATCCCGACCGACAGCCCAGCCCGTATCGACGTAGAGGAAATTAAACGGGCCTCGGAACGGGCAGCGGCGTTGACGCGGCAACTGCTGGCCTTTGGCCGAAAACAAATTATTCGTCCCACATCAATCGATTTGAATGCTCTTGTCAAGTCCACGGGAACGCTCTTGAGACGACTGATCGGAGAAGACATTATCATCGCTTATGAACTTCAACCGGATCTTGGCCACCTGCGCGCGGACGCGGGGCAACTGGATCAACTATTGATCAATTTAGCCGTCAACGCCCGAGACGCAATGCCCAAAGGGGGGAAGTTGTTAATCCGCACGTCTCAGGTCGTTTTGGACGGCGAATCCGATCCTCGCGAGTTGCCGGCGGGCCAATACATCATGCTGTCGATTTCAGACACCGGTGTGGGAATGACACGCGACGTCCAATCCAAGATTTTCGAACCATTTTTACGACGAAGGGTCTGGGAAAAGGGACGGGCCTCGGCCTCGCCACCGTCTATGGCGTGGTCAAACAGAATAACGGGGCCATTTTAGTCTACAGCCATGAAGGCCTGGGGACCACGTTCAAAATATTCTTTCCCGTCGAGGCTACAGCCGAAATGGCCGCCCCGGCCGCCAAGCCTGTCCAAGAAGATATGCCGCCCTATGAACCGACGGGCGAAACAATTCTTGTCGTCGAGGATGAGGCGCTGGTGTTAAGCCATTTGGCGCGGCTGCTTCGTCGGAAGGGGTATCTCGTGTTGACGGCGGTGACGGCCAAAGAAGCACTCGAAGTCGTCTCAAAAGTTGCCAAGCCTATTGATTTGATCTTGTCAGACGTTGTGATGCCCGAAATGAATGGACTCGAATTGATTGAGCGCATAAGGGAGCTTGCGCCTCTGGTTCCCGTTCTTCTGATGTCCGGCTATCCGTCGGACGTGATCACAAGACAAGGCACCGTGGACGCGACGGTTGGGTTCATTGAAAAACCTTTTCACAGCGACCAGATTGTGCAGCAAATTCGTAAGACCCTGCGCGCCTCGACGGCCCTGTAACCGACGGCCCTGCGCTAAAGGGTATCAAGGACGATGATTCCGTATTAGGACCCGGAATATTTTTGAGCCGTGCATTACAACATTAAGGATTGGGACCAATAACATGGAATTTTATTACCTGGATAACTTCGTTGGATATGGCGATCTGAAGAGATTGGTGCTATCAGCAATTCCTGAAGAACCCGCGATGGATCCGGAGCAACGTGCAGGATTTCGCCCGAGCCCTGCGGCCGGAGGCACCGAAACGATTCTTGTCGTAGAAGATGAAGAACTCGTACTCCATAATGTGGTACGGACGCTCCGGCGAAAAGGTTATAGGGTGCTCGCGGCGGCAAGCGGACCCCTCGCCCTTGCGCTTTTGAAGGCAGAAGGGACAGTTGAGCTCATCCTCACCGATGTGATCATGCCGCAGATGAACGGGAGCGAGTTGATTAAGCAAGTACGTGCCCTGTATCCTGCAATAAAGGCACTCTACATGTCCGGTTATCCCGAAGACTTGCTTAGCAAAGAGGGCGTTCTTGAAACGGGAGTGCCGCTGATTAGTAAGCCTTTCTACAGCGAAAGTCTCTGCCAAAAAATCCGCGATGTACTCGATCAGGCCAACGGATAGTCAGCATCCGTTTGATTGCCGCTAAGGACGTTTTTCGACCTGTCGATCGAGCAAATCCCGAACCCGAATGCATAAGGATTCGACGGAAAAGGATTTTTCGATGAAGGCAATGCCGGGATCCAAAATGCCACGCTCAAAAATAATGTCTTGGGGATGCCCCGACATAAAAAGGACGGGCTTTTTGGGAAATGCGGCCTCAAAGTGATGGGCCACCTGACGTCCATTAATTCCAGGCATGACCACGTCGGTGAGCAACAGGTCAACCTCAGGCCCGTGATGAGAAAGCAGGTCGATAGCCTCCTTCCCGTTGGTGGCCTGTAGAACGGAATAACCAGATTTTTGTAAGGCTTTTACCGCTACACGTCGAACAATATCTTCATCTTCGACAATTAGAATAGTTTCTTGACCTCCTACGACGGTGCCGCCGATAGGTGTGCGGCGATCCACATCGACTTCTGCACGGATTCGAGGAAAATAAAGTTCGAACGTAGTGCCCTTGCCGAGGGTGGTTCTTACCGTAACTTCACCGCCCCACTGCTTGACGATGCCGTAGACGGTCGCTAAGCCAAGACCTGTGCCTTTACCTTGCTCCTTTGTCGTAAAGAACGGCTCAAAGATATGATCGATGATTTCCTTGGGGATCCCGGTGCCCGTGTCCGAAACGGACACGCGGATGTATTCGCCTCTGGGAAGTGTCGGATTCGACGTGGAAGGCTGCTCGACAAAAATATTTTCCGTCGCTAAAAGTATTTTTCCACCCGAGGGCATCGCATCGCGCGAGTTGAGCATAAGGTTAACAATTACTTGTTCGAGAGAACCCGGGTCCGCCTTAATATTACCCACCGCGGGGTCGAGACGCGTTTCGATCTGAACATCTTCCCCCAGGAGCCGCTCGAAAATACGGTTCATTTCGATAATAATTCGGTTGAAATTAACAACGATTTCCTGGACGATTTGTTTGCGGCCGAAGGCCAACAGCTGACGCGTTAACCCCGAGGCTTTTTGCGCTGCTTTTATGACTTCGGCCAAATCGTCGGCATGCTTGCTGCCCGGTCCAACTTCTCGGTGGACCTCTTCAGTAATCGCGAGAATCCCCGTCATCAGGTTATTGAAATCATGGGCAACACCCCCGGCTAAGCGCGCGATGGCTTCAAGTTTCTGAGCTTGATAAAACGCTTCCTTTACTTTTACGATTTCGTCGGTCCGGTCCTTGACGCGCTGCTCTAGTTCCCTGTTTAACTCGGCAATTTGATAATGATCCGCTTCGCGCTCGAGCAGGTAGCGTCGCGCGTCATACTGCCGGTGACGGGCACGGTAGGCTGTTTCGACGGCGGCGATCAGCCGGGCGGGATAAAGCGGACGTTCGAGGATCGTGAAGTTTTGCAAACTGCGTAATTCTGCGAAGCGGGGATTGGGTCCCTCCGTCAGAAGATTTTTTCGCGGCAAAACGAGAAAGGGAAAGTCCGACCAAGCGGGCTGCCGGCTCAGCACCGTTTCAATGCAGCGCAACCCGGCCGGCGTTAATATTTCTTCTTCCAGCGCCGCTAACGCTCCGCCGGCATTCAGGGCATCGCAAAACGTCTCGACCGTCGGGAAAATCTCAGCGTTGTAGCCCGCCTTGGCCAGCGTATCTTTGATCAGCGTTGCGTCGCGGCCCGTGGGTGCAACGACTAAAACGCGTTCATCTGTGGTGCGGAAATCGTCAGCCATTACCTTGAAAAAGCAATGCCGCATTACCAATAAAGGTTGGAACGCCTGTCAGTATCCCTTGAAATTGCTCTAACGGATCGCCGATGCGCAAGCCTTCGTTGCTCAGCTGCAGTTCGCGAATGGCATCCTCATGAAAGCCCAAGCGCTTTTTTAAAACCGAGATGGCTTTTCGAACGTGGCCGCCGGCTTCAAAATAGCGATGCATAATGACGGTATCCGCGAGATAACTGAGATCAATTGGCTGAGCCATTGGGCCGACAAGGCCATGCTGGGCCATTACCATTATCGTCAGTACGCCATGGTCCTTTAGAAAACTAAGCAATTCATGCATTTGCAAAAGGAGGTGCTTTTCGGTCGGCATGGCATTTAGGTAACCGTTTAAGCTATCGATGCTGATAAGGGTTGCGTGGCGCTCCTCGACCTCGGCTCTTAGCATCGCCGAAAACTGACCCGGCGAAAGAACAGAAGGATCAATCTCGTGGATCACCAGCTGTCCGGACTTCAAATGCTTCTCGAGATCTTGGTTCAGTCCGGCGGAGCGGTGGATGAACGCCGAACGTCCTTCCTCGAAAAGATAGCAAGCCACATTTTCGCCGCGCTCCGCTCCGGCAAGTATAAATTGGGACATTAAACTGGATTTTCCGGAACCCGCAGGGCCTAAGACCAAGGCGCTCGTACCATGATGGATCCCACCGCCCAGCAATTCATCTAAAGACGACAAACCGCTGGAGGCAAGACTGCCCAACGGAGCCACCGCTTTATTGCCGCTCCGCTCTTGCGCGGCGACCAATCGGGGATAAACGACTATTCCGCCTCTCTCGATCTCGTAGTCATGGTAGCCGGTCTGAAAGGATGATCCGCGTAATTTGACGATGCGCAGACGACACTTTGTATTACTGTGATCGGTGGGATTTTCTTCCAGCATCACGACACCATGGCAAATACTCTGCAATTGACGGTCGCCATCGACGGCGGTTCGGTCATCGAGCATAAGCACGGTGCAATCGCGACCGGTCAGAAAATGTTTAAACGTCAAGATCTGGCGTCGATATCGGAGGGGATCACTGGCCAATAAACGCATTTCGGAAAGAGAATCGAGGGCAATCCGCGTCGGCCGATGGGATTCCACCTCGGCGAAAATACGTTGAACGGTTTCACCCAATTCCACTTCCGAAGGGTGGAAAATGGAATTTTGTTCTTGAGCTTCCAAAAATTTGTCTTGGAAATTTTCCAACTCAAAGAGCGTCACGCCCTCTAAAGACCAACCGTGCGACCTGGCCACTTGTTCAATTTCTTCCTTGGTTTCGGAAAGCGTCACATAGAGGACTTTTTCGCCACGGCGCACTCCTTCGAGCAGAAATTGTAGGGCCAGGGTGGTTTTGCCGGTGCCCGGATAACCCTCGACCAAATAAATTCGATGTTCGGGAAGACCGCCGTGCAGAACGTCGTCCATTCCGGGTATCCCCGTTAAAATACGTTTTGGGTCTTCAGGTTCTGTTGCGACCATAGTACCTCCGGTGGGCATAGCGCGCCCTGTCATTTTAGACACGCCTGGAAGTCAAATGATAGCGCTAAAGTTTAATTTACTGAAAAGGAGACGATAGACGGAATCTATCGGGGGTTATTACCGGAAGTATTTTTTCAGGGGTTTCCAATAGGTGGAACGCCACCCATCCCGGTATCGGGCCGCTTGGGAGGCTGGCACGTCGGCATGGACCATCGTGAGCCGCGTGCCACCTTTCACCGGATCTAGCGAAATCTCCAGTCGGGAGGCGGCGGCGCCTTCGGGCCATTCGTTTGTAATCCAGGTCTGTACATAACCCCGGCCGTTGTGCAGATAAATATATTTCCCGGAAATGTAGCCGTCGTGAGCCGTCATTTTTCCGCCTACTTTTGGTTTCCCTGTAGCTTTTGCTCCCGTAAAAATACTGTGGAGATTGGGATCGGTCAGCACGCGATAGACAGCGTCGGTGGAGGCGGCGATGGTGACAACTTGACGAATGGTTACAGGCTTCTGGGTAGTGATCATCGGTATCCTCTTGGTCAACGGGTCACACGCCTAAGTATGGCCAGGCCAAATGGCGTCCGGGTTACGGGTATGTTAACTCGTCGTTACGCGGAAGAAGAGCGGACATATCCTAGTGTATTTAGGGGGTTGACGCTAGGTAGACTAACGGAGGGCCAGCAATACTGGCAGGCGACGGAGCAAATCGGCCGGATCGTTAAAGAGCGCGACACAACCGGCATCCCATAAACGCCCGTCCGGGAACCCACCGCAACGAACTCCGACGGCGTGGAGACCGGCTTTGCGCGCCGCTAGCGCATCATAGGGAGAATCGCCGATCACAAGCGTACTTTTAGGATCCGGGCGGCCTAAAGTTCGGAGGGCGGCCTCAAAAATGTCCGGCTCCGGTTTTGAATTTTGTGCGTCATCGGACGACGTTTGACCCTCAGGCGCGATTCCGATCAATCGCTTGTAATAACGCAACTCTGGTTTTTTTGCAGACGAGGCCAAGGCCGTTCGGATCATTCGTTGCGAAAGCGCGGTAAATAACGACGGTACCGCGGGAAAGGAATTAATTTTTCGCATATAGCGCTTTTGAAACAACCGGTCTCGATAGGTATCGAGCGCTGGACCGACGCGCTTTAGTTCCGCGGGTGTAAAGAAAAGTTTAACGAGTTGATCTCCGCCCATACCCACATGCTCTCGAATTGTCCCAAGCCGCACGTCCTTTCCGAAATGGGCCATCGCTTCTTGCCAGGCTAAGGCATGGAGATCGACCGAATCAATGAGAGTGCCGTCGACATCAAAAAGAATCGCTTGAAGACTCACGCGACTAGGACTCGTCAACGCCAACAGCGGTAACAGGCTCGAGAGAGTTAAGGGGTTTGGGGATTAAGGTGTGAACGACGGTGTGAGGAGGGTTAGCGAAGCGATTTGAACCGCGGTCTGAGTTCTAGTGATGCAAGATGCAGGGTCGCTGCCAACTGCACCTTGCATCACTGAGACCCGTCCAACTATTTTTTTTTCTTCTTGCCTTTTGCTTTTTTCTTAGCAGCCATAGTTCCTCCTTTCGTGTTAATTTTCAATGAGCACATCCGGATTTCTAAAATCTCCGATCTCTTGATAGATAATCAAACCACTTTTATGCGCGAAGTGGTAATGTATTTTCAAATTTTTTATTTATTTGAAAAATAAATTTGGAAGTCTTGGAAGGTTTTGAGATTACGAGCAGCCAGACGTGGTGCCGCAGGAATCGCATTTAAGACAGGTTCCGTTACGCACCATCGTGAATTGTCCGCATTCGCGGCAGGGATCGCCTTGATAGCCTTTGAGTTTGGCTTGACGGCTTTTTTCCGAGAGCGCATGGAAAGATCCGCCCACGGGATGGATCGGGGCCTTGAATCCCACCTTGACATTGCCGGTAGCCAGCGGAGGCTGATCGCCCAGTCGT
>JBBQYF010000098.1:0-10331 GCA_038208955.1 Elusimicrobiota bacterium | reverse complement strand
AATAACAACTGATAACCATCGCGCTTACAAAAAACACAGCGCGAGCGAGGCGTTGCACGATCCGCACGAGACGCGTTGTGACCGTGAAGGACTTTCCACCATAGATCCGGATCAACTCGTTATCGGGCCATAAGGCGCGCTCGAGCAGCTTCCTTTTTGCGCGGAACCCTGGCGCGGCGAACCAATAAGGTAAGTATTGCACGGGCAAGGGCGGTGCTTCGCTGACCGCCAGTGAACGCAGGCGGCGCGACCGGGGAATTGACTGGGTCGAATTACATACCGTCTCTGGAATAGATTCCACCCCTTGGCTTCGGACGAATTGCATTGCCGCCAACAACCCCCGCTGGGCGGGGAGGCGAGCGACCGTTGCGGACCACATTTTCCAATCCATCGTAGATCCCTCGTGAAGCAAAAAGGTCTCGACGTCGTGAACGAGCTGGGGTGTGAATTGACGTCGATGATAGACGGCGTAGCCGAGAATGTAAATTAACGCATCGTGCGGATGCAGCAAGCTGAAAGACCCCCAGCGCGTTGGGCTTTGGATGACGCGCTCAAAAAAGGAATCCGTGCTCTCGAGAAAATAGGCGCCCCAGACGAGATCGACGCTCGCATCGTTTTGGGGCGATTGGAATTCCAGTTCTTGGTCGGCAAAGCTTTGACGTGCAGGCCTATCCGCCGTCTTCGCTCGCCATCCCGTGGCGCGCAAGACGGTTGCCGCCGCCGCGAGATCACTTCGTCGAATCAACAAATCGATATCATGCATCGCTCGATGGCCTAGTCCTCGGGGCAAGCGCAAAAGCAGGTCCATCCCCTTCAGGGGAAGCGTTTCCACTCCGCTCCGCATTAATTGCTTATACACGTCTTGAAATCTTTCCACGCGATCGCTATTGATTCGGGAAATTTGGTCATAACGCGCGATCCAGTTTTCCGTCGCGGAGGCCTGTTCGGAGATCGACATGCCTATACAATAACAAGTTGGCTATACTCTGAACGATGTCCACGATGATCCATCTCGAGAATGTCTCCAAGCGCTTTCGCAGCACGGCGACCTCGCGCTGGCCTTGGTCAAAACGTGAGGAGGTTACGGCACTCGAGGGCGTTACACTGTCCGTTGAGCGTGGCGACATCTTCGCCTTGGTCGGAACCAACGGGGCGGGAAAATCCACGCTTTTGAAAATTTTGGCTGGCTTAATTATTCCAGAGACAGGAATAATTGAAGTAGATGGATTCAGCCTTCGCCGGCCGTCCAGCGCGCTGCGGAGGCGTGTAAGTTTTTCCCCAGGGGAAGACCGTGGGTTCTACGCCCGCCTAACGGCGCGCCAGAACCTCGATTTTTTTGGCGCTCTTTACAACTTGTCCAAACCCTTGCGCGCCGCTCGGATCGCACAAGCGGCGGAACAGATGCAGCTCACGACCGTGCTGGACCGCCCCTTTCAAGAACTTTCCAGCGGCATGCGTCAACGCGTCGCTCTCGCCCGGGCAGTCCTCCAGCGGGCCGATATCTTCCTTCTCGACGAACCCACTCGCAGTCTCGATCCCTTGTCGCGCCTCGAGTTCCACAAGCTGTTGCGTAGTTTGGCAGGCCCTGGCCGGACGACAATCCTCTTGGCTACACACGATCTTCACGAAGCCCAGGAAGTGGCGAACTGCATCGGCTTTTTGCATGACGGCCGGTTTCGCGCGGCGCCGTCGGCGCCCCAAGATGCTAGTGATCTCCAGCGCCAACTACGCGACTTCAGCCTCTCCACCAATGCTGATCATCGCTAAACTTTACGCGTTTCTCCTCCGAGACTGGCGACTGGCGCGCAGCTACCGGATGAACTTTTTCTTTGATATCGTGCAAACGCTGACGCTCTTCCTTTCATTCTTTTTTATCGGAAAATTAATCCTGCCGCAAGCGGCGGTGCGCGGCGCCGTCATCGGGGGCAATTATTTCCGTTATGTCTTTTTAGGGATTGCTTTTAGCGCCTACATGACGGCCGCCCTGGGCAGCGTGAGCGATGCGATCGGCTTTGAACGGGGCTATGGAACATTAGAAGCGATTCTGGTGACTCCTACATCTTTTCCGACGATTGCCGTCGCTAAAGCGCTTTGGGAAATGGCACTCGTTACAGTGAAGGTGGGCTTCTATTTGTTGCTGGGAGTTTTTGTTTTCAAAACGGATTTGTCTCACGCTCGCTGGATACCGACGGTCTTGACGCTCGGATTAACTATTGGGACTTTTCTTGGAATCGGGCTTTTCTCCGCCGGCCTGCAGCTTTTGACCCGCGAAGGCAACCCGTTGGATAGTTTTCTCGGATGGACTTCGCGATTTTTGGGGGGCGCTTATTTTCCAACCTCGGTGCTGCCGCTGTGGCTGACAAAGGTTTCGGCTTGGCTGCCGCTGACCTACACGCTGGCCGCTGTCCGTAAGTCGTTGATTGCGGGTGAAGGCGTCAATGCCATTCGCCCGGAACTGGCCGTCTTGGCGGCCTTTGCGATTGTCTTCCTGCCGCTCGGCGCTTTATTTTTTGGCTGGTCCTTCAAACAGGCGCGTCACCAAGGACAACTGGGGATGACGTAGCTGGCGGCCGGCGAATGACCGTAGCTGCCACCACCAGCGGCTAACCCCTCGCGGTCTCTCGACCTGCGTTACTCGCCCGATGATTTGCTCGGAGCGAACGGGTGGATCTTCGCCTTCCGCGAAATTCCCCTGGGTGACATACCACTGGACGCCCCCGTCAACATAGCTCCGTTCCAGACGATGACAAAGCCACCCTTGCGGACTACGCGTCACGACCAAGTCTCCGGGCTCCGGTGGAGAAAGCAGGGGGTCGATGTGGATCTGGTCACCGGCCTGGAGCACCGGGGCCATACTATCGGTGCCGATTCGACCGAGAACGCTTCCGGAAGGAAGAAATAAGTCAGCCACCACCGAATAGTCGGCCAAAAAGCCCTGCACCCGGCGCATCGCTTATTAAGAAGCGACGGTAGTGCCGGTGCCAGACCCAGTCCGGCGGCATGCCGCGGCGCATTTTTTGGAAGCGTTTGTCGTTGATAAACTGGCCGTCGAGGTGCTACAGGCGCTAAGCACGGCTTGCTCACGTCGCAGGACTACGCGCGTGATTTGGGGGGCGTGATAAGGTTGTCTATCTTTCTTGGGTTCCATGCTATCTCCTTCGGACATCGTCCGCGTGATTACTTTTTAGCGATCCATTCGGCTTTCTTGTCGGCCACTTCCCTAAAATGCGGAATACATCCGGCGTCAAAAGCGCCGGTCTCGAGCCACCCATCGTTGCTGCCTCGGGTGCATAAACGGTTCACGTCGCAATTTCCGCATTCGTACTGTGCCCCCGGAGCGGCCGCCTGGACGAGATGGACCAACTGGTCCCAACCCTCGGAAATGTTGCCTGCTCGCGTATCATAGCGCGGCGTGTCCATCGATACGCAGAGATTCATTTTACCCTGCGGCGTTATGGCCGCGCTGCTTTTACCGCAAAAACAATCGAACAACCGGCCGGCGGCGCCGCAGCCCTCACCCAGCGTTTCCGACGGACTATCGCCACCGATGCTTTGGCGCCAAACCGAAACGCTCTGCTCCGCCGAAAGCCGGTAGGCGAGTGGTGTGCGATCGCCGTTGACCCGTGGGTGAATATCCGTACCCACGCGGTACGAAAGTCCGCGCGCCTCGGCGAACAGCTTCATCGCGTCCAGCTCATGAATATTCAGCGTCATCATGACCAGCTTTAAAAGTACGGGGATCTCGCGTTCGCGCAACAAATCGATGCCGCGAGTGAAAGCGGCGAACGCTCCCGGAATCTGGGTGACTTGCCGATACGTCTCGTCCGTAGCACCGTAGAGGGAGACATCTACGCGGTAAGGAGCAAGATCACGGATGCGGTCTGCCAGCGCCGGCGTGATCAGCGTGGCGTTCGTCACGAGCGTCACCATCATGCCGAGCGAACGCGCTCGTGCGATAATCTCGATCGCGTCGCGCCGCGTAAACAGTTCTCCCCCCGTCAATCCCACGACGAGGCATCCCTGCGCCGCCAGCTGGCTCAATACCTCAAAAATTTCATCGCGCGAAAGCTCGTTTTTCGCCTGATGCGTCGGGTTATAGCAATGCACACAGCGCAGGTTGCAACCGTAGGTCAGTTCGACCATCGCTTGGAGCAGGGCGGGTTGCGTTTCCGTTTCTTTCGTTAACCGATCAACCAGATCCGAAAATTCCATGACCATCCGCTAAACCACCGCGCCGAGCTTTTTTTCTAATCGCTTTTTTAAAAACGTTACGACGCTAGGGTCGTTACGAAATACAAGCTTTTGGCAGAACGGTTCCTCCGCCAAGCAGGCGATCGAATCGAAAAGCCGGGTCATCGCCTCCGCGCTCCATATCGGCAGGAACGCTTCTTGAGCGATGGCCGATACGATCTGCAGAGGAGGGATTGAAACCAGTTCGTTCTCCTCGCTTTTGTGCAAAAAATTGAGCCGACATAAGTCCGCGACCAGCGGCGACATTTGGCGCAATTCCCCGTGCCAAGGGGTGCCCGCCACTTTCCAACGGTCCTCTTCCCGCCAGATCAGGATGCGTTCGTCGTTTAATACGACGGCTCCTCCATGCTCTTGGAATAGCCTGGCGTTGGTTGTCTTTCCCGCATCCGACGGTCCGACGAAGGCCATCCCGGTTTCATCCCAAGCGACGGCCGAACCGTGGAGGACCATGCCGTTCCAGCGCAGCGCGAGCCAGGCGGTTAGCCACCATTGCACAAGCGGCTCCATCAGATCGACAATCATCCACCCGGGACCGGCGCCTGGCGGCCGGTGATAAGGGAGCTCGGCAATGTAAACGTCGGCGTGCGTCAGAGACGAATCGAAAATGGCCGATTGTTTAATGTTGAAGTGGACGGGTTCGAAAATATCGAGACGCCATCCACCATCGGGACGGTGGTACAAATTCCATTGCTCCGGGTATTGGGCGGTAGGCTCGTCCGACAAGGGTGCGGGCATGGGGGCGTTATGCAATCGCAGCTGGACCGAGGAATCGGCCGATCCTTCATAATCAAAAAACCGATAGAACAAATCCGGGTGCGCGCCGTCGAGCGGCAATCGTTCGCTTTCGATGCCAATGATAGCCGGGCCGAATTTATAGCGCCGTCTCATACAGACATTTCTTCTTGGGCACGACGGCCGTAGGCGAGTTCGCAAAAATGTGGCACGGGAGCTTGCATGGAACCTACCTCGTATCCCGCCGTGATGGGATTTTTATCGCAGTACGCTGTCGCCGGACAAATCCGGCAGGGACTTTCCCCGGTATAAACTGCCGCACGAATCGCCGCCGACAGCTGTTGGAACGCTTCTCCGACGGAAACGCTCCGCAAGTCGTAAGAGGGCCAGGTGGTAAAGGTACAAGCTCGCAGTATTCCGTAGGGATTTATCGTCACCGAAGTTGTGCCACAGCCACAGCGGAAAAGACGGTTGTCGGTGGGTCCGACGCCTGCGTCCCCGTTGGGCCGAGCGAGACACCCGTCTCTTGGCCTCTCGCTGTCACCATATTCCAATCGCAGAATTTTCTCGGCGGACAGGCGATAGGCCGTCGAGGAGGTATCCCCGTTAAGACGCGGATGAATGGACGAGTCGAGAGAAAACGTTAAACCCAAACTTTCCACAAAGGTCTTGATCGCGGGCAGCTCTTGTCGGTTCAAGGTCAACGCGTTGGTTTTAAGCCGCAGCGGCAGGCCGGCCCGGAGAATTTTTTCGATGCCTTCGCGGAACCGTTCATAGGATCCGCTCACTTGAGTCACTTGGTTGTAAACCACGGCGCTCGCTCCATGCATGCTGACCTCTAACTGAAAGGGTGGATCGTCGCGCAAAAATGAAATGACTGAATCCGTGATCAGCGTGGCATTCGACAAGAGACTAATTAAGAATCCTCGGGCGCGCGCCGCTTTGTAGATTTCTTGAAAGCGCGGATGGGTCAAAGCTTCGCCCCCGCTCAATGTCAGCCAGAGAACGCCTGCCGCCGCCAATTCGTCTAAAATTCGGATGATGCCTTCAACGGTTAGTTCACGAGAAAGATCTCCGGCATTGTTGAACGGATCCGTATAGCAATGAACGCAGCGCAAGTTGCACCGATAGGTGATTTCGAAATGCGCCTTGATCAGAGACGGCAGCGGTCCTTCGCGCAGAAATACACTCTCACTGAATCGGCCATAGGCTTGCTCTTGGATCACGCCGTCAAAACCTGCGCCGGAAGAACTTCAATCGCGTCAATTTGGATCAGCTCGGCCAAGAAGGAGGCCACATCCTGGTCCGCCTGCGCGCTATTCACGGTAAAGTGATCCTGGAGATCGAGGCAAAGTGCCTGGCCGCTCGTCGGTTTAGCCAATTGATCCCAAAGGAAAGCGGCAACGTTATCGAGGGTAAATAGGGCGGGGTCCTCGGACAAACGGGGCTGAATGGGGACGAGGATAATTTCGCCCGCCACCCGACGAGTAATCATACTGGACTTGCGTTGATAGACGGTTTGAAGATTTGGAAGGTTCATAGAAGGTCCTTTCTGTTTTGTTGAATCGGTCTTTAAGCGGCGGATGAGCGCGGTCAGACCCACCGGTTCATAGCCGAGCGAGCGGCATTGATCGGCCGCCCGGCGCGCTTCGGCCCGTTCGCCGCATTTCTCGGCAACGCCCGCCCAAGCCCACCAAACCTCTGGATTATATGGAAAATAGTCGAGCGCTCGGCGTAGGCAGGAACGCGCCGCCTGCCAATCTTCACGACGAACCGCGCAACGCCCCAGCCAGTACCAGGCCATGGTCGGCTCTGTTGTCTTCTGACAAGCCGTCTCGAGCGCCGTTTCGGCCTGCGGGATTAATCCAAGATGCCAAAGCGAACGCCCGCGCCCGAGATGCGGGTAATACCAAGTGGGATCCATGCGAACCCAAAGGTCGTAATAACCGAGCGCCATTACCCAGCGATGCGCCGCTTCTTCGCGGTAAGCCGGCAAGGCATAGATCGTGCGATACGTCGGATCGCGCTCGATCGTTTTTTGCCAATTTTTGGCGGCCTGTTCCACGTCTTGCCGATCGACCGCATCGAGTGTCTCACGGTAGGACTCGGCCGCCTGGCCGGGCGTAGGGTTGTCGAGGAGAGGAACAGCCGGTTGGCGTAGACCCTGTGCAATCTGATCTCCGTAAAATTTCCAAGCGAGCGGCGTATACCCACCATCCACCGAATAGGCGATCGTGATGAGATCCGTCGGAATGGCGGCCGTAGCCAAGCGTTCCAAAAATACTTTGGGTGTTTGCCAGGGGATCACGGTCTTATTTGAATAATAGACCGGCACGTAGTCGCAAAGCGACGTCAAGAGATAATCCGTATCAATGTCGAGCAAGACCGGTTGTCGAAACGAAGGCAGCTCGCGAAGCGGGCAGACGGTTACCGGACATCCCAAGAGCGTCAGCGTAATGGACCGGTGCGTTTCCTTCAGCGATGCACGCTCCAGTGGGTGATTTTTCAGCATCGCTTGAAGGGAGCGCGCCACTTGCCGTCGAACTGGCGGTGATGCCCAAAAAGGATCCGGGACGACCCAATAGATTTGGTTGACCATCTGCTCACGCATCGCCGGGTAAAGAAAATTACCGATCGTCATTAAGTCGGTCAGCGGCGTTTTACTGAGATTCCAAGCTTCTGTTTCGGCGATCCATTCTTTGAATGAGCGGGATATCGGAGCGTCCGATAAATCATCCGGCGACTTTTCCGGAATCCAATAAAAATCCAGGTGACCGTCGATATGAACGAGCGTGCGATTTTTGACCTCCGCCTTCTCCCAGATGCGGAAAGCTTCATCATGGTTTTCAAGGGTGTGCAGCGCTTTGACGGGATGTACGCCAGCGAGGGTCGCTGGGCTGATACGCGTGAGCGTGGTGCGGCTCATGCGATAACATCCAATCGCTGGGGCGCTGAAACGGCCAGAGCGTTATTCTGGCGGGGGCAGGCGAATTGCGGCAAATGATTATAAAAACCGTCCCGAAAGGAACCGCGACGAAGATCGTAGCTCATCCGACGGTTATTCGAGCAGAGCTGAAGCTGACCGTAGGCATCAATATGAAAGGTTTGGCGGCCACTGCCGCAGGACGCGGGCTGGGAGACTTGCCGGTCATGGGCGTCGCGGATGGCCGCGTTTGCGCCGAGCTCGGCACGCAGTTCTTCCTCCGATAATTGGTACTGATAGGGCTCGCCCGAGTGATTGAGCGTGTCGCGCATGTATTCTCCAACGCTCCAGGACACCGTCGGACCCAGGGAAGTGGCGAACGCCTGGAGAGCTAGCACTTCATGCCGATTGATCGTCATCGCGGCCGTCTTTAAGCGCACTGGGATTTGCCGTTCTTGCAGGAGGGCGATGCCTTGCCGACAGCGATCAAATGACCCGGGTTTGGTAGTGATCCTTTCAAAGAGCGTTTTGGACAGGCCATGAAGACTGATTTCAACCTGCTTGGGACGAGCGTGCGCCCAGAGATCCGCGATCCGTGGCGTGATCAAGGTGCCATTCGAAAATACGGTGAGCACGAAACCTTTCCCGTGAGCTTCCCGATAAATAATGTCGAAATCGGGCCGTGCCAAGGGTTCGCCCCCCGTCAATGTCAGTTCGAGACAGCCGGCCTCTTCCAATTGTCCCAAGAGTTGCAGCGCTTCGTCGGTCGACAACTCATGAAGAATCTTTTCGGGCGTGTTGAAACAATCCGTATAGCACATCACGCATCGCAGGTTGCAACGGCAGGTGAGCTCCCATTGACCGGAAAGTGGCAGGCGTTGATCGGCGCGTTTAGCGAGTAGCCGGTCAGTCAGCTGTTCGGCGGAACGCTCGAGGACCATGCCGGTAGTATAGACCCTGCCTTCCAACGAGTCAAATCGCCCAACGGATCCGCACCGGGGCCTAAACAAGGCTGGCGAAGGCCCATAAGCCATGAGCCTTTCAGACGATAGACATAGCCAAACGGCACCTGGGACTATGCCCAGTTATGGCTTATGATATGTCGATGACTTTAGCGCAACGTTCTGTCCGATTCCTTTTGATCTTGGCCTTGCTTATGCCCTGCTTATCTTTTGGCAGAGCCACGAGTCTCTGGCCTCAAGACCAATCAAACCGGTATGCGGAGAAGGAACGAATCGCCTGCGAAAGCATCAATCCCGCTTTGTCCTGGGAAGAAAACCCAATCCTTTTTAGCGCCTACCGGTATCCCTTCCGCCAATTTTTGAAAGGTCGCTCCCGCCCAAGAACATTGCTCCTTTCCCTTTCTCTAGCCGTCGGTACTATGCTGCATGGACAAACGCCTTCTCCGGAGCAACCTTACAACCGCCAAAACACCATCCGGCAATTGCTCAAAGATTTAAAAGAGCATCGAGGGGATGCTGACGCTACTTTTTGGAAGTTAGGTCTTTACGGTGACCTTGCCACGGCCCGTGAGCTGATTGACCAAACTCGGGTGCCGGGAGCCAACGCCGAAACCATGCTGGGCCTGATTGACGCCGCGATGAGAATCGTTATCTGGGAAAATCCGCCGACGGATGAGGCCGTAAAAATCCTGGGATTAGAAGGTTTGGCTAAAGACATCTATATGAATTATGGGATTGCCTTGTTCGGCCTCCCGTCGTCGGAGATGAACGAGCTGACCGAGTTCTTGCGCGACTCCCCGCCGTCGGTCTACCGCGGCATTCGCTATATGGTCGAGCCGCTTAAAAATCAGTTTCCGGAAATGGTTCAAAGGCAAACAGGCGCTTATTTCGAATTTGGATTGCACAATCGGATCGTCTATGTTGGGCCTCAGGGCTCCTTATTTCGTGAGCGCACGGCACATGAGCTTGGGCACAATTTATTTTTGGAGCTTCCGGTCGAAGAATCCCGGCAACTTATTGCTAAGTATCCGCAGGCATACCTTGAGTTCGGGCAATTCATTTCGATCTATGCCAAAATCGGCCATCCGAATGACCAAGGAAATCCAGAGGCCCTAACCAGTCAAGCGTACGCGGAGTTGACCCGGATGTGGATAGGCCATCCCGAGTCGCTTTTTTTACTGCCCGGCATTAGCCGCAGCAAAATTCTCAGGACTTTTGTGGAAAGCGTGGCGCGACAATTCGTTTTTTCGCTTGGCGGAAAACGCTTCCTGCGGATGTATCGCACGGTCTTTCTGGTCGGCGAACCGATCGTCAATTTTGTCGACGTTCCTTTACCGGATAAACCGATCACCTTTGACGATGTCACTACGTTTTACCAATCTTTCAACCCCCTCTGGGGCTATTCGGGCCTGCAATCATCTCTGATGATTTCTAATCTGATATCGACAAACCCGATCCAGCGG
>JBBQYF010000097.1:0-10351 GCA_038208955.1 Elusimicrobiota bacterium | reverse complement strand
ATTCGTATACCCAATTTCCTTTTTCCCATTTGCTCACTTGCGCGGCCCAAACCGAGTGCGGGAAAAAAGTGGCAATGGTGACCGGCATGGCCAGCAGAGAGACCGCAAAAATAACGGCGATCACGCCGGACTGGTCGACTTTTAACGGTAGATAGGTACTCGACCCCCCGTACATTTTACGTCCCACCACGCGTTTGGCGTACTGAACGGGAATTTTTCGCTGCGCGGTCTCCACCCATACGCAGATGCCGGTAACGGCAACGACCAGCGCAACAAGTAGGAGCGCCTTAAACAAACTCATTTCGTCGATACGAACCTGTTGGACAAGGCTCGAGATGGCTGAGGGTAAACGGTCGACGATGCCAGAAAAAATAATCAAGGATACGCCAGTGCCGATTCCTCGCTCCGTGATTTGCTCCCCGAGCCACATAATAAATACTGATCCTGTCGTCAGCGTTAAAACGGTCAAGGCGATCCAGCCGGCCGAGGGATCAATGACGATCGGCTCATTGCCGCCCGCCGTCATGCGCGATATCGTCAATGTCAGCCCAAACGATTGCAAACCGGCCAAAGCCAATGTGAGGTAGCGCGTAATTTGGTTCATCCGCTTGCGCCCCTGTTCGCCTTCTTTTGCGAGACGGTCGAGATAGGGGATGACATGCGCGCCCTGCAAAAGGCTCATGATGATCGATGCATTGATATAAGGCCCAACACCCATGGCGAAGATCGCGAACCGACCCATCGCGCCGCCAGAAAAAATATTCAGAAATCCCAAAAGTGTGTTCTGCTGAGAGGCGAAAAACCGAAAGAGCGCGTTCGCATTAACGCCTGGGACAGGAATTTGTGCACCGACGCGATAGGCCGCAATGACACCCAAGGTGAACAACATGCGGCGCTTGAGCTCGGGTACTTTAAGAATATCCGCGACGGGATTGGATGTCGGCATTATTTCTTCAGGATCTCGATGGTGCCGCCGGCTTTTTCAATTTTCTCTTTAGCGCTGGCGGAGAAACTGTGAGCCTGCACAGTTAATGGTTTACTGAGCTCCCCGTGACCCAAAACCTTCACACGACGGGAAGATTTGGCAAGCCCGACCCCGAGCATGGTCAGAGGAGACACGGCTGCTTTGGCTTCGAAACGAGTTTCAAAATCGCCCACATTAACTACCGCCTGCTCTAGGCGGAAGGCGGTGTGCCGAAATCCGCGCTTCGGAATCCGCCGAATAAGCGGAATCTGTCCGCCCTCAAAGCCCGTCATGCCCGAAAAGCCCGAGCGGGAACGTTGCCCTTTCATACCGCGGGTACTTTGGGCGCCGTGGCCGCTGCCAATACCGCGACCGACGATCTTCCGACGGTGTTTGGATCCAGGGGCTGGTTTTAATTCATCGAGTCGCATCGCTGACCACCATTTCCTTGCTGCGGATCGCATTAATTTGTTCTTTGGTCCGCAACCCTTTTAACGCCTCAAACGTGGCATACACCACGTTGTACGGATTTGACGACCGAAGGGATTTCGATAAAATATCTTTGATGCCGACGGCGTCTAAGACCGCGCGTACGCTACCGCCGGCGATTACGCCTGTGCCCGGAACGGCGGGTTTGAGCAATACCTTGCCCGCGCCGAACACTCCCGTAATCGCATGGGGAATCGTAACCCCAATAAGCGGTACTTCGATCAAATCTTTTTTGGCGCGCGCGATGCCTTTTTGAATGGCCGCCTGAATTTCTTTGGCTTTACCGATGGACATCCCGACGTGTCCCTTGCGATCACCGACGACCACGAGCACGCTAAATGAGAACCGTTTGCCACCCTTTACAACCTTGGCGACGCGATTAATCGCGACGACTGTTTCCGTTAATTCTGAACCGCTGACATTAATACGCGCCACGAGGTCTCCTTAGTGAGTTTAAAACTGTAAACCGGCTTTACGCGCGGCTTCGGCCAAGGCTTTGACGCGTCCGTGGTAGAGATACCCACCGCGATCGTAAAGCACTTCCTTTATTCCCTTCGCGAGCGCTTTCTGACCGATCAAAGTCCCCACCGCCGTGGCAGCGGCCAAGTTCCCACCCGATTTAAGTTGCCCTTCCAGATCCGGCGAAAGACTCGAGGCGGCGACGAGGGTTCGCCCATCCTTATCATCAATAATTTGTGCATAGATGTGCTTGAGCGTGCGCGCTACCGACAGGCGCAACCGACTCGTTTGCATCTCGCGAATTTTTCGCCGCGATCGTTCGCGTCGATAGATATATCGTTCTAGAACCGCACCTTGCATGGTTATTTCTTGGCTCCGCCCGCGCCACCACCAACTGCCCCGGCCGCGGCTTTGCCTGCCTTTCGAATAATATGTTCACCTGCATAACGAATTCCGCTGCCTTTATAAGGCTCCGGCGGTCTGAGTTTGCGAATTTGAGCGGCTGTTTCGCCGACGAGATAAGCATCAACCCCGGTCAGTGACAGTGCCGTTTGTTTTGGATCAACCGTGGCCTTAACGCCGACCGGCAAGTGAAATTCTTTGGGCTGCGCGAAGCCGAGCTGCAACGTAACCTTGTCGCCTGCGACTTGCGCGCGATAACCTAACCCGATAATTTCCAGATCCTTCTTAAATCCTTTCGTAACGCCTTCGACGGCGTTGAAGACGAGTGAACGGGCTAGGCCAAACAGAGGACGTTTACTCAAATCGTCTTTGTTAGCCTGTTCAATGACAATCTGATTGTTTTCCAGTTTAGCCACTATCCCCGACGGCAAAGTCTGCGTCATCTTGCCGAGTGGTCCCGTGACGTCTACCACGCCGTCATTGATGACGACTTTGACTTTGTCGGGTACGGCTATCGGCATTCGTCCAATTCGGCTCACCTTCGTCTCCTTATTCCCTTACCAAATCCGGCAAAGCAATTCGCCGCCCACTTTGGCCTGAAACGCTTGGCGATCGGTCAAAAGCCCCTTCGCGGTCGAAACAATAGAAATGGCTCCGGCTTCGCCGCGGCGGGCAAACGCTTTGTATGGTTGATACACGCGCAGGCCGGGTTTTGAAACCATGCGCAGCCCTTTAATAACTTGTTCCTTATCCGCCGCATATTTTAAATAGATGCGGATAAAAGGGTGTTTCTTAGCATCTTCCATCACCTTATAGTTGGCAATGAAACCTTCCGCCTTGAAGATGCGGACGATGCTGACCTTCAGCTTGGACGATGGCACGTCCACCTTCTCAAATATCCGGTGGCTACCATTTCTAATTCGAACGAGCAAATCTGCAATTGGATCAGTCATAAAGTTACCAACTCGCCTTTACAATTCCTGGAATTTCGCCCCGATGCGCCATTTGACGGAAACAAAGCCGGCATAAACCAAAATCACGATAAAAAGCTCTCCCACGGCCGCAGTTCCTGCATCGGTTTCGAAACCGGCTGGCATACTTTTGCGGTTTACGCATTTTTACAACAGTGGAAATTCTAGCCACAGATTCTCCTTATGCCTTAGGCGCTGCGCTGGGCGCCGCGGCTTTGGCTTTTTTCGCCTGATCGTCTTTATCCGCGGCCTTGAACGGCATGCCGAAGAGTGCCAACATCTCACGCGCTTTCGTGTCGTCGGCAGCGGTCGTCACGATCGTCACATTCAGGCCGCGCACCTTCGTAGACTTTTCCATATCGACTTCCGGAAAAATATGCTGCTCGGTTAAGCCGAGATTATAATTTCCCCGGCCGTCAAAGGCCCTTGGATCTAAACCGCGAAAGTCGCGAATTCTCGGGATCGAGGCGTTAATAAAGCGGTCCAAAAATTCGTACATCCGAATGCCGCGCAATGTGACGCGCAATCCAATCGGCATCCCTTCCCGGAGTTTAAAGTTTGAAATCGATTTTTTGGCTCGACGGACTTGGGGTTTTTGTCCAACGATGGCGGACAGTTCAATGTTGGCTTGATCCATGGACTTAATGTCTTCCTTGGCATCGTTGACGCCCATATTCACGACGACTTTAACGATCCTCGGGACTTGAAAGGGATTTTTAAAACCAAATTTGTCGACCATGCCAGGGATGACGGCATTGCGGTAATGGGCTTTCATTCGGGGTTCGGAACTTGCCTTTTCGGTCATGATACGATCATCTCCCCACACTTACGACAGGTGCGAACTTTTGTTCCGTCGGACAACTGGTCGCTCTTCGGGCGCATGGCTTTATTGCATTTTGGGCAAAGAAGCATGACGTTCGAAATATGGATCGAGGCTTCCATTTCCCGGATTCCGCCTGGATCGGTTTGTGTTCCCCGGCGGTGACGCTTCACAAAATTGACTTTTCCGACGATAACGCGTTCATTGGCGCGAAGAACTTGAACGACTTCGCCTTGCTTCCCCCGGTTTTTGCCGGAAAGAACCACGACTTTATCTTTCTTACGAATAAACGTCATTACACGACCTCAGGCGCGAGCGAAATAATTTTTAAATAATTCCGATCACGAAGCTCGCGTGCAATGGGCCCGAAAATACGCGTCCCGCGCGGTTCACCCTCGGCGTCAATTAAGCAGGCGGCGTTGTCATCAAATTTCACGTAGCTGCCGTCGGCGCGCCGCTGCTCGCGGACCGTGCGGACCACGACCGCCTTAACCACTTCGCCCTTTTTCACGGTGGCCGTCGGAAGCGCGTCTTGAACCGAACAGACAATGATATCGCCCAGTGCCGCGTAGCGTCGGCGCGTTCCACCCATGACCCGGAAACACCGCAGCCGACGGGCTCCTGAATTATCGGCCACGCCGAGAATAGATCGCTCTTGAATCACGTTGCTTTCTCCAAAACCCGCGCGATCCGCCAGCGCTTTAATTTAGAAATGGGTCGCGTTTCCACAATTTCAACTCGGTCTCCGGCATGCGCATCATTTTTCTCATCATGCGCGTAAAACCGGCTGGAACGACTCATGACTTTCTGATAGCGCGAATGGGCTACCCGGCGCGACACCAAGACCACACGGGTTTTATCCATTTTATCGGAGACGACGACGCCTTCGCGCACTTTGCGCGCATTGCGTAGATCCGGCCTATTAGGAGACTTTTGTTCCATGGGTGACTTCCTTATTTTTCTGCCGCAGGTGCGTTTTTAGACGGGCCACCTCGCGGCGGGCCTGCCGGATCACCATCGGATTTTTCAATGGGTTGCTCGTGTGGCGAAACTGTAAACGAAAATAGGACTCCTGAACTTCGCCCAATTTGGCTAAAAGTTCATGTTCAGACATCTCGTGGTATGACTCTTTTGCTACCTTTTTTTTAGCCATTAATTTTGCTCGCGAATTACAAATTTAGTTTTAATAGGAAGTTTGTGAGCCGCCAGCGTCATGGCTTTCAGCGCCTCTGCCGGGGACAACCCTTCCAATTCAAAAAGGATTCGTCCCGGTTTTACGACAGCCACCCAGAATTCCGGTGCTCCCTTTCCTTTTCCCATGCGCGTCTCCGCCGGCTTTTTGGAGATCGGTTTGTCGGGGAAAATCCGGATCCAAAGTTTGCCGCCCTTTTTAATAAATCTCGTCAACGCCACGCGCGCCGATTCAATTTGCCGACTCGTAATCCAATGCGCCTCGAGCGCCTGAAGGCCGTATTGACCGAAATCCACGTGGGTTGCGCCTTTGGACTTCCCTTTGAGGCGACCGCGATGCGATTTACGGTATTTAACGCGCTTGGGCATCAACATCGCTAGACGCCTTCCTCGGGCAATAAATCTTCGTCTGACTCAGGCGCCACTTCGGCGGCGACGGGAACCGGTGCGGCCACGGCTTCGATCTTGGCCAATTGTTCCAGCTCTTCTTTAGGAACGAGCTTGACCTCTTCTAAAAGATCTTCGCGGGTTTTCTTAAACAATTCCTTCTTGAAAATCCATACTTTGCAGCCGATTCGTCCCATCGTAATCAGCGCTTCGGAAAATCCATAATGAATATCGGCGCGGAACGTTTGCAGCGGCACCCGCCCTTCTTTCATCCATTCTACGCGGGCAATTTCGGCGCCGCCGAGACGACCCGAAATCCTAATTTTGATCCCCAGAGCGCCAGCCGCCATGCTGCGTTCCATGGTTTTCTTGAGCACGCGTCTAAATCCGACTTTCTTTTCGAGCTGGAGCGCTACTCCTTCAGAGACGAGCTGCGCATCCAATTCGGGACGCTTAATTTCCATGACGTTCAAATCAACTTTGCGATCCGTCATCTGCTCAATGTCTTTCCGGAGATTCTCGATGTCCGCGCCTTTTTTGCCAATGACGATTCCGGGGCGAGCGGTGTGGATGTTGACGCGTAAATGTTTTCCAGCACGTTCGATCGTTATTTTAGAGACGGACGCTCCCATCAATTTGCGTTTTAAATAGGTCCGAATACGTCGGTCTTCCTCAAGGAGTTCGGGCATCTGGCGAAGATTAAACCACTTCGAGTCCCAGTCGCGAATATAGCCAAGACGCAGACCGTCTGGATGTATTTTTTGTCCCACTTAGTCCTCCGAAATTGTCGACGCGTAAATCATTATTTTTTTGCCCGCTTAGCATCCGCTTTTCTCGCCCCTGCGGCTGCCGCAACAGGCTTAGCCTGGGGTGCCAATGTGGGATGCGCGGCAGCCGGTCGCCGGCGCACCTTTGCCTGGTCGCTAAGCACGATCGTCATATGCGTTGTGCGGTGACGAATCGTGGCGCCGCGGCCCATCGCATGGGCGCGCATTCGCTTTAACACGGGACCCGCTCCAACCCACGCTTGCGAAACGTGCCAAACCAGAGGGTCCTGAGATTTACCAGCATTCGCAAAGGCGCTTTGAAGCGTTTTCTCCACGAGAGGCCGCGGGCCTTTCGTGATCAATCGTAAAATGGCCATCGCGTTGGCAACGGATTTTCCCCGAACGAGCATGAGAATTTGGTCAACCTTACGAGGCGGAACGCGGACATATCGAGCATGGGCAATAGATTCCATAAATTTAGTTGAACTCAGGTAAGCGAGGTCGCTTCTTTTGTGTGAGCCGCCCCGTGACCCTTAAAAAATCGCGTCGGAGCCAATTCCCCTAAACGGTGCCCGACCATTTCTTCTGAGATAAAAACAGGAAGAAATTTCCGACCGTTATGAATGGCGATCGTATGACCCACAAAATCAGGCGTGATCATGCTCGCGCGGGCCCACGTTCGCACCACTTTCTTTTCGCTATTTTTATTTAACGTCTGAACCTTTTTCATCAACTTTTCGTCGACGTAAGGTCCTTTTTTTGTTGATCGTCCCACCGTTGCCTTCCTTTCCTGCTAATGTCGCAATGGCCTTCGTCAAACGCTTGGCATGACGAAAGTTTTCTAGACGCTAACGGTCTGCTTCGACCGATGCTTCAAAATCATCCAATCCCAAATTTTCTTCGAACGCGTTTTATAACCTTTCGCCGGCTGATTCCAAGGCGAACGGGGTTGATTGTTTCCCTTGGATCGTCCGCGTCCGCCACCATGCGGGTGGTCGACGGCGTTCATGGCCGTGCCACGGACGGTCGGGCGGATGCCCAAATGGCGGCTGCGTCCGGCGTTACCCAGCACGCGGTTCTCATGATCAATGTTGCCGACTTGACCGATTGTCGCCATGCAAGTCTTCACCAATTGGCGGATTTCGCCCGACGGCATACGCACCTGCGCGTACTCGCCTTCTTTGGCCATCAGTTGCGCGGCGGCTCCCGCAGAGCGAACCAGCTTCGCTCCCAGGCCAGGCATTAATTCGAGATTATGAATTAATGTTCCTTCTGGAATTCGTTCCAGCGGAAGGGCATTTCCAATTTTAATATCGACATCGGGACCTGCCTGAACGGTGTCTCCAACCTTCAATCCTTCGGGTTGCAAAATATATCGTTTCTCGCCGTCGGCATAATAAATAAGAGCAATTCGACTGCTGCGGTTAGGATCGTATTCAAGAGCGACAACTTTCCCAGGCACGTTCCATTTGTTACGCCTAAAATCGATCAGCCGGTAAGCGCGCTTATGACCGCCGCCCTGATGCCGGACCACGAGCAAGCCAAGGTTGTTACGGCCGGCTTTCTTTCGCAAGTGGCGGACGAGGCTCTTCTCGGGTTCCTTCTTGGTTAAGTTGGAAAAATCTTCAACGGTGATAAAGCGGCGCGATGGGGTATACGGCTTAAATGATTTCATGCCTGGCCTTCTTCAAGAATTTTAATTTCCTGGCCCGACTGCACGGTAATAATGGCTTTCTTCCAGTCGGAGCGATAGGACGCCGGCGCGTTCCCCATGCGCCGAAGCTTACCTTTGACCCGCAACGTGTTTACGCCAAGTACTTTGACTTTAAAAAGTTTCTCGACGGCCAAGCGAATATCCCGCTTTGAGGATTTCGTGGCCACCCGAAATACGTACTGATTGGCGGCCGCCTTAAGGTTCGTGGCGCGTTCCGTCATGACTGGGCGTTTAATGATCGAGAGGATTTCAGTCATGCTAGTTTTTAGAGAACCTCTGTGCGAGGATGTCGAGCGCGGCGTTTGTCACGAGGACTTGGCGAACCGCCAGCAAATTCCAGGCGTTCACGTCGGATGCGGCTATCCAGGTGAAACCGTGCAAGTTGCGCAATGCCCTCGTCATTTCGGCGGGCATCTTATCGACGACTAAAAGGACGTGTCCGGCGATGCCCGTTTTCTTAAAAAATTGGGAAGCGCTGCTGGTTTTTGTTTGCGGAAACGCAATCGATTCAATGATCGAGAGCTCCCCTGCTTTGACTTTCACAACCAACGCTGTTTTCAAAGCGACGGCACGCTTTGCCTCCGGTAAGTCCACTCGATAGGACCGAGGATGCGGTCCAAATATAATTCCGCCGCCGCGCCACAAAGGCGAACGGATCGAGCCGGCGCGAGCATTGCCGGTCCCTTTTTGCTTCCAGGGTTTACGCCCACCACCGCGCACATTGCCGCGCGTCTTTGTTTCCGAAGTACCCCGGCGCTGATTACGCTGCAAACCGATAATCGTTTCCTGAAGGGAATACCGCGAGCCGGCATCGCCAAAGATAGCGTCGGGGAGATCCACTTTCCCTTTGGCTTCGCCGTTGGCGGCGTAAAAAGCAGCTCGAAGAGCGCTCATTTGGCCTTCGCTTTTGCAGCGGATGCCGCCGCCTTGGCGGGCTCTTTCTTGCCGGCTTTGTCTTTTTTGCTGGGTTCCGGCGCATGAATCACGCGCACTTTAAGATGTTTCACGGTCTGCTCGATCACCACTAAACTCTGCTTCGGGCCCGGCAGAGCACCCCGGATCATTAAAATATCTTTCTCAGGGACAACCTGCACGACTTCCAAATGCTGAACGGTATTTCGATCCGAGCCGAAATGACCAGGAAATCGCTTTCCTTTGAATACGCGGCCCGGGTAAGTATTCGAACCGGAGGATCCGGGAGCGCGCTGTCGGTCCGATTGACCATGGGTGCTGGGACCGCCGGCAAAATTATGGCGCTTCATAGCCCCGGCAAAACCTTTACCCTTGGCGATGCCCCAGACGTCAACATAATCTCCCTGAACGAAGGCGTCGACGCGAATTGCTTGCCCAACCTGAAGCGTACCGGCTTTGCTAGTACGGAACTCACGGACCCATCGTCCGGCGGGAACGTTTGCTTTTTTGAATATGCCGGCTGCGGGCTTGTTCACCGATTTTTCGCGAATGGCACCATAGGCTACTTGCACGGCTTGGTAGCCATGCTTTTCGAGCGTCATAATTTGCGTCACATGGCAAGGCCCCGCTTGAACAACGGTCACAGGAACAATTTGTCCATTGGCGTCAAAAACCTGAGTCATCCCGATCTTCTGACCGAGAATGGCTTTCAATGACGCAGGAGCTGCTTGTTCGGGCGCGGTGACTTCACTCATGATTTTTCTTTATTAGGACGATTTAATTTCAACATCAACACCGGCGGGAAGATCCAGCTTCATCAATTCTTCAACGGTGTTTGGCGTCGGTTCGGAGATGTCGATTAAGCGGCGATGAATCCGCATTTCAAATTGTTCACGCGATTTTTTGTCAGCATGCGGCGAGCGCAGCACGGTATAGCGCTTAATGTTTGTCGGCAATAGCACTGGCCCAGCCAAGACCGCGCCCGTCCGTTTGACGACGTCGACAATTTTCACGAGGGAGTCGTCGAGCATTTTATGGTCGTACGATCGCAAGCGAATGCGAATCTTAGGAGCGGCGACTTTGGGCGCTTGGGCGGTAGCCATGGCTTAAGCGATAACTTCCGTGACGACACCCGCTCCGACGGTATGTCCGCCTTCGCGAATCGCGAAGCGCACACCCTTCTCAAGAGCGATCGGCGTAATCAGTTCTGCGTCAAATTCAATGTTGTCACCCGGCATGACCATCTCTACTCCCGGCTTCAGTGTTACGTTCCCC
>JBBQYF010000096.1:0-10426 GCA_038208955.1 Elusimicrobiota bacterium | reverse complement strand
AGGGATTTCGCCGATGCGAGCAATTCCTTCGCTTGACGCAGCCGGTCTGGGGATGTTTTCACGCGCTGACCCGGTGCTTTTGAACTTCGGCGGCGTAGTCATCCAGCTGCTGTCGAATATCGTCTTTGGACCATTGCAGGGTACCGGCCATCGCTTGAGCAATTTTTTCGACGCAAGCCTGCGGGAGATCCCTGTAATGGGCCCACTTTGCGCGCCGCCAGACAAAATCATTCAGCGTCAGACACATTTCTTCCTGCGCCGCGTAGGCGGGTTGCGCCAGAATCCAGGGTTCGTCAGGCATAAGGCGTTCCCCGTAACGTGGGTCGATGGCGGCGTAACGCAAAACTTCGGCATAGCGAGTTCCATATTGCGAAACGAGGTAACCTACGAGGTCTTGTGTCTCCTCCGCTTGCGGGAAACGTCGTTTGGCGTCTTGTACATAGGCGTCGAAATTATGAAGATCACCGCCGGGGAGCGGTTGCTTGGCAACAAGAGGCGGCCTCCCCTTGCGGCGTGCTTTCCAAACCGCTTCAGAAACCTCGGCTCCGGCCCGACGTGCAGCGGTCAGTTTAACGCCCGCGATCGACCAGAAACTGTTCGAGTCTTTGACCAACGCGTGATCGCGTGACGGATCGGCCGTTGGTTTTGTTTGGCGAACGAGCGGCCGTACTCCCCAGAAGAGATCTCGTACGTGGACCTGCTTATACAGGTCTACCGATTGCTGAAAGTTGGAGCCTTGTTTGAGGTAGGGAAAAAAATGGAAGAGGTGACGGATGAGGTCGAGAATTTCCTCGCCTTGCGGGATAACCGGGTCCAGGGACCGGCAAGGAATATCCGTCGTGCCAACGATTGAAAGTTTAGTTCCGAGTGGAATCACGAAGAAGACGCGGCCGCGGGGTTCCCCAGAAAAAATTAACGGGCTCGAGGCGATTTGATCGACGATTAAATGAATTCCTTGCCGTGGCGTGACCGTCGGATTTTGAAAGCCTGCCGCGGAGCGCACCCCATCAATCCAGGCGCCGGTGGCATTGATGACCAGAGGGACTTCGACAGAGCAGATGGCGCCGCTCAACCGGTCCTTGCAGGTAAGCCGTTGCGGCTCCGTCGCGGCGGAGTGAAAACCACTGACCTCGGTGTACGTTAATACGCGCGCCCCATGTTCGGCGGCTCGTTGCGCCCAGCCTAGCGTGAACCGGGCATCCTGAAGGCGGGCATCGACGAAATACTCGGTAGCGCCTTCGAGGCCGGCGGTCTTGAGTCCCGGAATACGATTGACCAATTCGTCGACGGTGGCAATGCGGTGGCGTTTCGGAAGCGACCGATGCGTGATCAGCGCGTCCGCCCAAGCCATCAGATCGTAAATCCAGGTTCCCAGACGAACCATTGAAAGCCCAAAGGGATCGTTCTTGTAAACAGGATAAAGAAAATTGAATGGGCGGACCCAGTGCGGGGCAAGTTGTTCGATTCGAGCGCGTTCGCGACTTTCCTTAAAAACATACAAAATTTGGCCCTGCGCCAAATAGCGAAGTCCCGCATGCGCCAGTCCCGTGGAGTTGCCGCTCGCGCCAGTGGCGAGATCCTCGCGTTCAATGAGCGCGCAGGGTATCTGCATTTCTGCCAAATGCGCCGCAATACTGCACCCCACTACGCCGCCCCCAAGAATCAGCACTTCCGGCGGTTGCGTCGGCAAGGAGTCGAATCCTTGCTGTCGATCTTTAATCGAAAAAGACATCTAGGCGCGATTCATCCGCGAGGATGATACTTTTTATGGGCATCCTGAAGGTGCGTACGACCCAAGTGCGTGTAGATCTGCGTCGTCGCGATCGAGGAGTGGCCCAGCATTTCTTGCACGGCGCGAAGGTCCGCGCCGTTTTGAACCAAGTGAGACGCAAACGAATGACGGAGCGTGTGTGGAGAGACGGTTTTTGTGATGCCCGCCGTGATCGCCGCACGGCGCAGGAGCCGCCAAAACTGAACCGCGCTCATCGACTTTTTCCGGTTGGAGAGAAAAACAGCCTTCACAGACGCGGGCGTTTCGGGGCGACGGTCGAGGTAACTGCGCACCGCTAAACGCGCGCGCTCGCCGATCGGGACCACGCGTTCTTTGCCCCCCTTGCCCATGGTCCGGACATAACTCACGCGCAAGTCGATCTGATCAAGCGTCATCGTGACCAGTTCGCTGACACGCAGACCAGCCCCATACATAAGCTCGAGCATTGCGCGAAGACGGATCGATGGCAAATCGACGCCGGCCACACTGCTGATCAGTCGAGAAATTTCCTCGATCGTCAAGTATCGGGGCAAACGCTCCGGTATTCGGGGCGTTTGCAAAAGATAGGTGGGGTCTTTGGCGATTCGCTCTTCGACTAGCAAAAACCGGTAAAAGGCTTTCAAGCTGGCGATGTAGCGCGCCAAGGAGGTGGCTTTCATCCCCTCAGCCTTTCGGTACCAGAGGTATTCGGTGATATCTTGGCGGGTTACGTCCAAAGGTTTCTTCGACGATTGCTGCAGCCTATGCAGGTATCGCTGGAGGTCCGCTTTGTAATTCGTTAACGTGCGCGGAGAAACCGCTCTGTCCACGCGCAGATGGCGCAGGAACCGCTCGAGATCATCAGATCCCGGAAGCTCCGGCGCGGACGGCGCGTACTCGCTCAACGCTGCGTCAGCGTTTTGAAGCGACGGGCTCAGCAGCCTTCGGCTCTTTGGCATCGGCCTTTGGCGCGGTTTTAGCAGCGGCTGGATCGGTCCCCGCAGCCGGGGCAGCGACTACCGGCGGGTTGAAATACTTGTCACGCAGGATTTTCTCAAGCCGGTCCGCGACGTCCGGATGTTCACGCAAATAGGCACGCGCATTATCGCGTCCCTGACCTAAACGCTCTTCTTTCCACAGGAACCATGAACCGGCCTTGTCCACCACACCGGCTTCGACGCCGACATCAAGCAAACATCCTTCGCGGGATACGCCCTCGCCGTAGTACATCTCGAACTCGGCCTGCCGAAAAGGCGGCGCCACTTTATTCTTGACGACTTTGACGCGCACGCGGTTTCCGACGACAACGTCCCCGGCTTTAATGGATTCCACCCGTCGAATGTCGAGCCGCAGCGAGGAATAGAACTTCAGCGCGAGGCCGCCGGGCGTCGTCTCCGGATTACCAAACATCACGCCGATTTTCTGGCGCAATTGATTAATAAAGATCAGGCTCGTCTGCGATTTGGAAATGGTACCCGTCAGTTTGCGCAGCGCTTGCGACATCAGGCGGGCTTGCATGCCCATCTGCTGATCGCCCATCTCCCCTTCGATCTCCGAACGGGGCACGAGCGCGGCGACCGAGTCGATCACAATAATATCGACGGCGCCAGAGCGGACGAGTGTTTCCGTAATTTCCAGCGCTTGCTCCCCCGAATCCGGCTGCGAGATCAACAAGTTATCCGTGTCGACGCCGAGCTTTTTCGCATACACCGGATCCATCGCATGTTCGGCGTCGATGAATGCGGCAACGCCTCCCGCCTTTTGGGCATTGGCGATCACTTGCAAGGACAAGGTCGTCTTGCCGGACGATTCTGGTCCATAAATTTCGATCACGCGTCCACGCGGAATTCCGCCGACGCCAATCGCAATATCGAGTGGTAGCGCACCCGTAGAAATAGCCGGAACGGGCGCCTTCACCGTGCGATCGCCCAATTTCATGATCGCCTCTCGGCCGAAATCCTTTTCGATCTGGGTTAATGCCAGCTCCAACGCTTTCATTCGATCATCTTTTCCCATAACACTCTCCTTAGAACATTTTTAAATTGGGCCCGTCTTGTCTTAGAGTCGCCTGTTGGACTTTTATTCACCCTTCAGACGCGCAATGTCACCTTTGGCCGGCATCGCTCCACTGACCACTTCCGCGACCGATCCATCGTCGCCGAAATAGCGATTGACCCGGATCACGCCTAATGGATCCTCGGTATTGCCAATCACGAGACCCGTGGTTGGATCGGTGATCGCGCGTCCCACGTGATAGACCGTCAGCTTCTTGCCGATCTCCAGGTTCGAATCGTGGCCGGCATTTAAATAGATGCTCGCACCATCCGCGTCCGCCACTCGGCAACTCCAAGGTTTCTTTTCCACCTGCGCGATAATGTTATTCGTGAACTTCACAATCGCGGCGCGCAATGCCTCGCCGTCGAGTGATTCGTCATAGCCGGCCCGCGTGCCCAGGCCGAGCACCCCGCCCGAATGTTGCTTGGCGATACCCGAGCCCGAATCGGCATAAAGAATTTGGCCAGTCTCCGCATCGACCACGCGAATGTCCACGGTGCATTTAACGACTTGGCTCTTAGACTGGGTCAGCAGGTATTCCGATCCCTGTGTGTCGGATCCAAACTGTGAAATGGAACCTGTTACGATGGCGTTCAACCCAAGAATTTTCCCCACTTTGGCGGCGGTATTGGGATCGATCGCGCCCGTCATATCTAATTTCTGTTCGGCCAGGATCTGATCTATTTTATCACGCTCGACGACAATAAATTTTCCCGATTTGGCAAGTTCGGTAATTAAAATATCAGAGGCCGACGTGCCGAGCCGAGCCTGGCCGTAAGCCGTCTTATTTTGAAAATCCACGACGCCGATACGGCGTTTGGGGCCCGCCATCGCCTGTGTCGGATGCACAGTCATTGTGTTTTGTTGTTTGACAGTTTCCGACGGCGAACAAGCCGCGAGTGTCAATAAAGTTATAAACGTCATTCTTTTTTTCATGCGTTTTTCCTCGTTACTTTGATGGCAACGTTTCCAAGAGCAGATGAACTGCCTCCATCGACTCTTGTTGCAGCGGCCGGTGTGTCATCTTTTCCACCGCCTTGGCCGCCAGCTGAATCGTAAATTGAACCTCAGCCTCTTTTTGCGTGGTGACAACCCACCGGGTCGAAAAGGATCGTTCCGCTTGCCAAAGCTTCTCGCCGCTTCGCGCATCTACCAGTTTGGCTTCAACGGTCACTCGCCGCTGCCAATAGTATCCCACATTAATGTAATCGAATGACTGCAATGTGGGATAAAAAAGTAAATCGGTACCCGTCCATTCGCCAAGTTTGGTTGGGCTCGCCGCCCTGAGCTGACCGCCATCCGTAAAGCCTTGCGATTTGAGGGCCGCATCGGTCGCATCCGGCGGAAGGATTTGAAATCCCCGGACATTCAAACCGTCCAAAAGCAGTTGGCGAATAAAAGGCGGAGCATCTAAATCGTTAGTGTTATTGGCGATCGGCAAGAGCGCGACTTTACCCGTGCAGGAATAATTCTTTGAATAATATACTGCCGACGCCGCGCAACCGCTCCACACCAAACACCCGACAGCGGCCAGGAGATAGGGCGATAACCTTCCGGACACTACCGCCCGGCCTGGGAGGCCGACAGTTGAACGGACCGGCCAGCGACCTGGAAAACGTACCATTCCGGGCCCCCGATTTTCACACTGCGATCCGCTAAATCTTGGGCGCTAAGTTGGTCCAGTAAGACATCGAGAACGGCGACGCCCGATGCTTGTGAGAAAGAACGCAAGAAAACATCTTTGATCCCCGCCTGGGATCCAAGGGATTTTTCAAATTGTGATAGAACATCGAACGACGTCAAGCCGGTGATTGTCAAACTGACATGCGCCCGGTCGGAGAGCTGCTGAGGCAAGGTGGACATATCGTTGGCGGCTAATTGCGCTGCTTTCTGCAGCGCCTGCTGCGCCGCGATATCGCGTGTGGCTTCCAGTCCGCTCGCCGTTTCAGAGACCGTTGAGACCACCTGGCCGGCGCCGGTTTCAAGAACTCGGAAACTAATCGACGCGCGATAGGACGACATGCCGCCGAATTCCTTTCCCGAAGCGAGCAATTGAGCCCGCGCCATGCCGGCGATCAACAACTCCGCCTCAGCATGATTGATCGTCTTGGCGATATCGATTGGGTCATCGGTGGATTTGGCCGATTTGGGGAGGTTAACCACCTGAAATCCGAGGTTAATTAACCCCTGGGTGAGGGCGTTCAGCGCGGCCCCCGTTTCGCTTTCTTTTTCACCGATGTATTCCTGGAGCATAATCGTCACGCGTGGATTACCGACCGGCGCTTGACGGAGAAACCCCATTTGATCAAGATCCTTGCGCAGCGCCTGGGTCGACACAAGCGCGCGGATCCGCGTTTTATACCATTCTCCCGACGGCCCCTCGTTGAGAATTTCATACCGCTTCACGTACCCCTGAGCGTGGGTCAAAATACTTTCCTGAATCGCCACGGCTTTTTCCACACGAGTCTTGGCATCGACGTAGACGCCGGCCACTAACTCGACAGCCGATCGTTCAGCGGCGGCGAGGGCAGCCGCCTTCGTCTCCGGCAGCTCATCGGCTTTATTCGGCACGACCCCTTCGGCGACAACGATCTCCCCCTCCTCGCCGCTGACCTTTTTAATGCGGTCGGAAGCGCAAGCATTGAGGAGGGTCGTTCCACTGACAAGTGGCACTAACAGTCGGCGAAATATCATTCTTTAATTTTCCGGCCTACGGCATCTTCCAGTTTGTGTCGGATCAAGCGCAACGTGACGACGCAGCCGTCGTCGCTGGTCCATTCCGTTTTCACAATGTCGGCTCCGTGGATCGTTTCTTTGACATGCGTTTCGAGTTGGGAATCCGTTTCAATGGCTTTCTGAACCGTAATCCCGCCTTCCAATTGTACGCCTTTAACAATTGAGAGCATCTCGTATTGGGCTTGCACCAGTGCCGCTTCACGCGACGTGGACTTTTTCTGAGTTTCGTTTGTCAGCGCCGAGTCCGCCGCGCCGATGCCGATGGTCTGATAAAAATCTTTCTGTTCGGGGTTTTGCAAGATCGTCTGGGTGACGTGGCCATTTTTGACGTAAGTTCCGCTTTGCTGGCAAGCGGCGAGGGATGCTAACAGCAGAAACGTGCCGTAATATCGTTTAATTTCCAATCGCCCTTCCCCGGTTTTGATGCTCCTCTGAGGCACCTGGAGTCTACTAATTCACGTCTGGCAAGTCAATTGACGGGGCTGCCCTTAATATCATCCAATGCTCGTATGACCCCCAAAGAAAGCCGGCAAGCCCTGGCAGCCTTACTCGGGCTCATTGTCATTGGGGGACTACTGGCGTGGGGTTACCACCACCATGGACGTGGGACCCCCGCCGCGCGCCCCCTGGCCGGACCCCTTGAACTCTTGCAAATCTCCTCCGGTACCATCGGCGCGGGAGGGTCGCTTTCTCATTCGCTTGAGCTGGCAGGATTGGATTCGTCACTCATCTCGCGCCTCGAGAAAACGCTCAGACCGCTGTTTGATCCACGGCATGCCAAAGCCTCGGACCGTTATGAAATTTTCCGATCGACCGGCCACGACTTTATTCGCATGCACTATTGGCCGGATGCCTTTGAGTACTATCAGGTCACGCAAGGGTCCAGCGCCACGCTGATGGCCACCCATCAAGAAATTCCCCTGACCGAAAGCACGGTCGGTGTCAGCGGCCAGATCCATTCGTCTCTTTGGGAGTCAATGATCGCGCAGGGCGTGCCTCCGGAAATGATTTACCGGTTTGCCGAAATGTTCGGATGGCGAATCGATTTTTTAACTGAACCGCGTGAGGGTGATACCTTTAAAATGATTTGGAAACGAAGGCATTCGGGAACGGTCGTGCGTGACGGCGCTATTGTCGCCGCCTATTACGACAGTCGTGAGAAAGGCGATGTTTACGGATTTCCGCTCGCTGGAGATTATTTCGATGCCGATGGAAATTCGCTCCGTGGGGAATTCCTGCGCGCCCCCCTGGCCTACCGCCGGATTTCATCGCGCTTTACCGAACACCGGTTTCACCCGATACTACGAATTTACCGTCCACACCATGGGATCGATTACTCGGCGGCCCGTGGAACCCCAGCCGTCTGCGTCGGGGATGGCGTCGTCATTGAACGGGGGTGGGGCGGCGGACTCGGCAATGAAATTCGCCTGCGTCATGCCCAGGGCTACGTCTCAATCTATGGACATCTCATGGGATTTGCTCGGGGAACTCAAGTCGGTTCGCGTTTGCGTCAAGGACAAGTCGTCGGGTATGTCGGCTCGACGGGTTTGTCGACGGGACCGCATTTGCACTTTGGGTTTGAACACGACGGACAGCTGATCGATTTTCTCTCGCTTAAATTACAAGGCAACCTTAAAACGGTCCCGACGAGCGAACATGCGAACTTTGCTCAAGTCAAACAGGACGCGACCATCCTCTTCAGTAAACTCACTTCGCCGGGAACAGCCCTGCAAACTCTTACGCCTTAAGGCTGGCCGCCGACGCATTTTCGTCTTCAGGCCGGCGTTTCCATCGGTTATGGAGCCATAACCATTGGGATGGGTCTTCGCGGACCCAGCGTTCAACGAACGCCGTTAACGTTTGCGTGTCCTCATAGATCGCTTCATTGGCGTCAGGATTCGAACTTAATGTCAGCGGCGGCTCGCAGACAATTCTGATTTTATCGCCCACCCACACATTGTGCATGGGCAACACGGCGCAGCCGGTACGGCGCGCAAGGATCGGGACGAGAGTGCTGGTCGCCGCTTTTCGTCCGAAAAAGTCCACGAATACACCTCCCTTATAAAAATTCTGATCGACCAATACGCCGAGGATGCCATTGGCGCGAAGCAGCCTGAGACCATCGCGAAACACCCGGCTGCTATCGATCACGCCGCCCCCGCCGCTGCCTCGCACGGCCGTCACGAGCGCATCCAACCGTGGATTGTCAAGCGGCCGCACCACCATCGACACGCGAGGGTATTTGGCTGTAACGTACACGGCCATTAATTCCCAACATCCGTAGTGAGCCGTAAACGTAATCATGCCCTTTCCTTTCTGATAGGCCTCGTCTAAGTGTTCAAACCCTTCAACTTCGACACCCTCCTGGAACCCACCCCGCGCGAGTCTGGGAATGCGGGCAAATGTCGCCAAGCCCTGCGCCAGTTGCGCGATCGAATGGCGCGCCAACTGTTCGCGCTCGGCCGGTTTGAGCTCTGGGAAACATTGGCCTATTTGCGAATCCATGAGATGCCGACGTTTGGAGAGAATCGCCAGGAGCGCTTGCAGAAAGAGGTGGCATATGCGCCGGCTCCAGCTGTATGGCAGATAGGCAAGAATAAATAGCAGTGCCCGGAGTGGATAATATTCCAGTTGCACGATCCATGAACTCTTCGCTCGCGACAAGGTGCCTCACTCTAATTGGGGATGACGTTCGACGGCTCGACGAATTGTAACTTGGGCGTCCGAGGGATGCAATGATCCGAGATCGGCCAGGCGGCCCCCGATCTTTAACAGTGGGCTTACAGGTTCTTTAACAACTGGTCAAAGGCCGTCGGATCGGTCACCGGGGACTGACAGGCGTGATGTTCGCAAAGATAGGCCGTCGCTTTGTGGTCCACCGGATGCATTGTTTCTAGAAAGTTTAAACGTCGCGCAAGACGCGTTTGCATTTCCCCTCCATCAACGAGCATCACCGCCTTATTGGGAATGAACCGGTTCCTAAGGACCCCCAGTAATGCCCGGGTGTCGGCCGCTCCCGGCACGCCGGCAATGACGACCTGGCGGGGTTCCCGTAAGAACTCAGCCAGCGCTGAAAGCATCGTCGGGAGAGCGCGCGGCGAGGTTTTCATCTGAGCTCCGAAACCGCGTAGGGTTTGCTCGGCCATAGTTTGATAATCCAGACGTCCGGTGTATTGCGTTAAACGCAAAAGATTAAGCGCAGTGACGGAACTGGCAGAGGGCTCGACATTGTCCATGTCCTCTTTTACGCGCAGGATTAAGTTGGCATCTTGATCGGTTGCCGTCATAAAGTACCCGCCCCGAGCAGTATCAAAAAATCGTTTTGTCTCGGCGTCGGTGAGCTGCTCGGCCCAATCCAGCCAGCGTGGGTCGAAGTCGGCTTCATAGAGATCTAGGAGCCCCTGCACGGCAAAAGCGTAATCGTCGGCGATTCCGGCTACAGCCCGTTGGCCGTCTCGCCAACGCCGGTAAAGTTGACCGGAACCGGCCTCGTAGAGCTGCGCCTGAAGAAACTCGGCCGCCTTTTGCGCGGCAACCAAGTAAGCAGGATCTCCCAGCGCTTGATAGCCAATTGAAAAAGCGCTGATCATCAGACCGTTCCACCCGCTAATGATTTTGTCGTCCAAATGCGGCCGGGGACGGTGGTTTCTTGCGGCCATCAATTTAGCTTTGGCCCGTTCCAGCCGCTCAACGGTGTCTGCTTCGGAGAGCTGAAAGTGCCGCGCGGTTTCAGCGATTGGGTGGGCCATGTAAAGAATATTTTTGCCGGTAAATTCGCCATGCGGGTCGTTCTTGGCGTTGCCATTATCCCGCACGCCAAAACGAAAGGCAAAGACTTCAAGCTCCGACGGATCGAGCAACGTCGCGATCTCGCTCTTGCTCCAA
>JBBQYF010000095.1:0-10487 GCA_038208955.1 Elusimicrobiota bacterium | reverse complement strand
TGGCATTTTTTATACATATAAAGGGCCATCTGCTTACTTTTTAGACATTTCTATACATCCAAAACCCAAAGTTTTCATATTGGCTTCAATGGTCTGGTCAAACATTTTGGCTTCGGCCATTTGTTCCCAAAGAGTACTTGTGAAGCGCTTCATCTTCTCTTCAAAGGGTTCGCTATCATCTTCTATGGCTTCGGCGGGCGGGGTTGGCAAGGACATATTGGGCTTTTAAGTCTTTGTGAAGGTCGCGCCGGAAGGTGTCGGCCTGCCGGGATGGCCAGGTTCGCTGACAATTGGGACACATTGAATGGATCTGTCCCACCAGCTATCATAGGTTGCTCATATGGGTGTGGCCCCATTTTCACGATATCCAGAGGGTACAGTGACATTCGCCAGGATGCAATCTAACGGGGTAGAGATTTGAAACAGGTTGTGAGCATCGGCCGAATGATCGTCATGGTCTTGCTTGTGAGCGAACTTGCTTATGGCGAGTTGAAGACACATACCTGCAGCTTTGGTTATTTGCATGAAGAGGCGTCGTGGTCATCACCAGGAATTGCCGTCTTGCAACGGCCCTGCGACGAGGAGGTCTACTATGATGCCGAGAAAATTATCCATGGCAAACGAGGCACGATCGAGGTTCTCGTCGATACGTCTTACTATAACGTCCCGCTCAAGGCCGGCGAACGATTCCGATACAGCGGCGATACCGGCGAGGGCCAATGCCAAGTATGGATCAGAGATTTGAAGCCGGTGGAGCTCGATTGCCCCTGGCTCCCCGGATTCACGGCCGATGTCAGCAGCACCTACCGAATCATTTCACCCCCGGGGAATCAGCAATGGTATCACTTGGTGTCACGCGATGGAGGCGTCATCGGTTGGTATCTCATGAACAACAGCATGATGGATCCCGCCGTGATGAAGCTACCCGTAGCTCATGGGCGCCTGTAACTCTGAGGAAACAGGGGTCTGACTGTGACCCCTTGTTGACGACTTAGAGCGACGGGTTAGGGCGCATACGTCCGGTCGCGCCAGGGATAAAATTGAGATTCGAGGTCCTGGTCCGCGATGTCGCGCTCCTTACTTCCCCCCAACTTTAGGTTAACGAGGAAAGAAAACGATTGGTTAAACGGCGGTAGGTACCGATAGATAAATTGTGTTTGCCAACAATGCATGTCGTGACTGAGAATCAACGACGCGTCATTCATCGTCGATCGCCGGAGGTAAGCAAGTCCTATGTTCGGAATGAACGCGTGGTAAATCGCATCGACCCGCCATGCTGGACTGGCATAGAGACTAATGCGGTTATTGAGAGTCAGCAATCCACGCTGGCCGTTGTTATAAAGTAAGCCCGCAGCAATACGCGTGTGATAAGGCGCGCTGTAGCCGCCGGTCGCCTCCCACAGCGAGGACTGCGTGGGGTACCAACTCACTTGTTCGCGGAAAAAATAATCGAATCGACTGCGTTTCGGCAAGAGCGTGAGTTCTGACGTCCAGGGATCGACGCGGCGCTGGCGATAGGCTTCGGGCGTTTCGTCGGCGATTCTACGCAGGTCATAACCGGAATACGAGCGCAGGAGGATCGTGCGGTTGGGCCGCCAGTAAAGCAGCCAGCCCAAGCGATGGGTTTCAACGCCGCCATCCGGCAACGACCGATCTAGAGACGCGCCGTTCGCCGCTAAGCGATCGGTGAGGCTATACGTCTGGTCGAGGGTCAGGGACGTGTTGGGACGGTATCGAACGAGTTGCGAGGTGCCCAACCGACCCTGATAGCCGCGAAAGAACCCGATCGGGATGATGGTTGCTGTCGAACTCACTGGCGTCAGGGCGGTCGGCAGAGGATCGTATTTGTCCTGCCAATTCAATTGTTGGTTCAGCGCGGGGGTGTAGACCCAATGCTTGGACAATTGGAACGATTGCGAAAAATTCGTGAGCACATTGCCCTTGCCGCGAGTCTGGCGGTCCGCGCGTTCGTAATCCTGGCCCAGAAAACCACTGGTATTAAAGTTGAGGGGTCCAATGTGATGGACCGACGAAAGCGAGCTCAAAGGAATCGTGGTGTTGCTGAGCGCAGGACCCGACGACACATGCGGCGACCAAATTGGAATTTGTATCGACGAGAATTCGTAACGCGGCAATGAAGCCGTTTGGACATGCGTGGTCGAGAATGTGCTGACGTCCAAGGTGTCGGGAGCTTGCAGGGCTTCGACGACCAGCCGCTGATTAATTTTTTTGCCCTGCTGGGTTAACGCCACCGAACTCGTGATGTCGTTGATCGCCTGGTTGGTGTCTTGCTGGAAGTATTGATCGTTAAAAGAAACGTTGTTGCGGATATTCACATTCGACTGAAGAACGATCCGGTGCGGCATTTGCTGCCAGTGGTAACTGCGGATATTGTATTGCGGCGTATTAGGTGCCCCGGTCAACTGCGTGTCGGCGTGGGGGTTGATGTAATACCCAAAAAGCGACCCCTTGTATTTGTTTTGAGCTCGGTAATCCAGCTCATCGCCAAAACCCGTGCCCGATCCCGAGTAATTGTCCAATAGAAATTTGTCATAAACGTTTTCCGTGAACCGGTACGTCGTTGCCGTTTTCACAAAGGTCCCGTTGACGGTGTCATGACCGGGTTGCGCCTGGAAGACGAGCCGGTGCGGCCCCAAATCGCGGAAAAGAAACGGCGAGTACAAAACGGGAACCCGATCAACATAAACACGGTTGTTCCAAGCCCAAAAAAATTGATCCGGGATAATATGGATGCGAGTGGAACGGATGTGGTAATGCGGATCGATTAAATCGCAGCTCGTGAAGGCGGCGTTACGGCCGATATAATAGTCTTCCTTTCTTTCCCAGGAGGCGGCTTGTAATCTCCAGGGGGCCGCATAAATTTTACCGCTGACAAGAGTGCCGGTCTCGGCGGCAAGGTCATATTCAAGAGCGTCGCCAAAAAAGACCGATCCGTTTTCATGGAGAATGACGTTTCCGCGGGCGTGCATCCAGCCCGCTTGCCGATCGTATTGCAAATAATCGGCATGGAGCGTCGCGCTGGCCTGAACAACAACCACGTGGCCCTCGGCCGTCATGTTTTGGGAGGCGTCGACGAAATCAATCATGTCTGCCGCAATATCAAAAGGCCGGTGTGCGTCGAAAGCGAAGACGCGAGTCTTTGCCAATACGGAGAGAAGTAGGGCCGCACCAAGCAGATATCGAGGCCCCGCCCTAGTCGCACCCACGCCTTTATTCATCGACATTCAGAACAAAGGCCGCACGCCTTTGCGCAGCCACTAGGCATGGACAAACACCGGCGCCCCGGATGCAGACTCTTTACGCGGCAGAGGCCGACGATTCACCGGCAGCAAGAGTCCAACAAGAGCGAGCGACCCAGTGACCACGACAATGCTGCCCCGCGGCGATTGGGTCTGCGCGGATTGAAGCGCCAACTGGGGAGTGGAATAAGAATGGACGGGCATCCTGCTTTTCTTGAACACTTGCTCCAAAGTTCGCAGCGACGCCCCCCGGGGCGGCGGGAGTGGGCAAAGCATGACTCGCGCTGCCCAAGGAACTATTAAACGTGCCATCCCCACAACATCCTTGTCTTTGTAAGCACTGAAGACGAACGTTTTTGGCCTGTTCGCTAAAGTGGATTCGCGTAGTGTAGCCATCAGGCTGCGGATGGCCGGCGGATTATGGGCACCATCAAATAAGATGGGAAGATGGCCCTGTTTCCCGTCAACCAAATCCCATCGTCCCGCCCAGCGCACATTGACCAAGCCTCGGCGCAGGTCCGTCAAGGAGATTCGCCAACCCCGACCGCGAAGTTCCTCGCAGGCTCTGATGACGAGCGACGCGTTGTTAACTTGGTGTGCCCCGAGGAGCGCCAACTCAAGCTCTAGGGACCCTTCGCGTTGGCTGCTGTAACGGATCCTCTGCCTGGCTTGCGACCAGCGCGTCACCAAGCTTATGGCCCGGAAATCAGTCCCCAGTTGGCAAAGCGTGGCAGCCTGCGTACGTGCAACCCGCTGGATGACCTTTTTCCCCGCGCCGGCGACGCCGCTAATCACGAATCCGCCGGGCTTGATAATTCCGGCTTTCTGGTTGGCAATCGCCGCTTCGGTTTGTCCAAGCCAGCGGGTATGATCTCTGCCGATTGACGTGATGATGCTGACGAGAGGGCTTGTCAGCATGTTCGTTGCATCCCAGCGACCGCCCAAGCCCGTCTCGATAATCAAAATGTCAGGCTTCCTCCGCGCAAAGACTACAAAGCCAAGGGCGGTCAAGAATTCGAAGGCGCTTAATTTCGTTGCCGTACTTTTTTCGGTGCGCAGGACGAGCTTCGCTGCGTTCAGGAAGGCCTGGCGAGTGACGGGTTGACCCGCCAATTGGATGCGCTCGCGAATGTCTTTTAAGTGCGGAGACGTATAGAGACCCGTACGATAGCCCGCTTGGCGCAAAACCGATTCCAAACTGGCGACCACCGATCCCTTTCCGTTGGTACCGGCGACGTGGATTGACGGAACACTGTCTTGCGGGTTTCCTAAGGCTCCGAGGATGAGCCCGATGCGCGAAAGGCCCGGCTTAATATGAAACCATCCGCGGTACTCGAGATTCTTGAGGACCGACGAATAGGTCATTCGCCGCCCTTGGGCGCGTTTTCAAAATGAGTGAGGAGACTGGCTAAATATTGACGCAGCTGCGGCCGGTCGACGATCGCATCGATCATTCCATGTTCCAGTAGAAATTCGGAAAGTTGGAATCCATCGGGCAGCTGCTGGCGAATGGTTTGCTCAATAACCCGCGGCCCGGCAAAGGCAATCAGGGCGCGCGGTTCCGCCAAAATAATATCGCCCAGCATAGCGAAGGAAGCCGTCACGCCGCCGGTCGTGGGATCGGTCAAGAGCGAGATGAACGGAAGCCCCGCAGCGTCGAGACGCGATAAGGCGGCGCTCGTTTTAGCCATCTGCATGAGCGACAAGATCGACTCCTGCATGCGTGCGCCGCCAGAGGCCGAAACGATCAGGAGCGGCAGATGCTTTTTAATTGCGCGCTCGATAGCGAGCGTAATTTTTTCACCCACCACGCTTCCCATGCTTCCGCCCATAAAGTCAAAATCAAGCAGCGCACTGATCACGGGATGTCCGTCAATCAAGCCTTCTCCGGCCACGCAAGCATCCCGCAGGCCCGTGCGTTTTTGGGATTGAAGAATCCTTGTCGCGTAAGGCTGGATATCGCTGAAACCAAAGGAGTCGACGGGCGAAATGTCCTCGCCGATTTCCTGAAAGCTCTTGGGATCGAACAATTGTGCAATCCGCTCTTTGCTGTTTAGCCGAAAATGGGCACCGCACTTCGGGCAAATTTTAAAATTCTCTTCGAGCTCCTTGTTATAAATAATCTGTTCGCATTTGGCGCATTTTGTCCATACACCGGCGGGAATTGCTTTACGGCGTTGCGAGTTTTCAAGAGGCATGAGAAGCTCCTTTTAAGTGATCCAGGGCATAACGCAGTGACGCGACAAAGCGCCCCGCCGCATCAAACCCGCCAGGCATTGCCCTCGCTGTTTCTTTAACGAGCGCAGAACCGACAATCACGCCGTCGGCATAACGTGAAGCCTTGGCTACCTGCGCGGGGGTCGACAGTCCGAATCCTACCGCCACCGGGTACGGGCTTAATCGGCGGATGGCTCGCAGAAAGCGGGGCAATTCCGGCGGCAATTGTGCCCGCGCTCCCGTGACGCCATTGAGGGCGACGGCATAAAGAAAACCGCGGGTCTTGCTCGCAATAATGCGCATGCGTTCAGGCGGCGTCGTCGGCGACACGAGGTAAATAAGATGCACCCCATGCCGCGCAGCGGCACGGTCAAACATCATCGATTCTTCTGGAATTAGATCGGGAATAATCAATCCATCCACGCCGGCGCGTTCTGCCTTCTGGAAGAATCCCTTAATGCTCATCGCCACGATCGGATTGCTGTAAGACATCAGGACGAGCGGCAATCGCACGGTTCTGCGAAGCAACGCCACCTGTTGCAGGACCCAACTCAAACTCGCACCGGCGGCGAGGGCCGCTTGAGACGATTGTTGGATGGTCGGGCCATCGGCAATGGGATCGGAAAAGGGTACGCCCAATTCGAGAATATCGAGACCCGATTTTTCCAGCAACGGCACGAGCCTGTTAAGACTGCGCAAATTTGGAAATCCGGCCGTGATATAACCGATTAACGCTTTTCGCTTGCGCTGCTTAAGATCGTCGAACACCCAGTCTATTCGATTCCGTTGCTTCATTTGAAAACTTTCTGCAAAATCGGCATATCTTTGTCGCCGCGGCCCGAGAGGCAAACGATCACGATATCTTTTGGGCGCAACCGCTTAGCCAGTACGCGCAAATAGCCAATCGCATGCGAAGGCTCGAGCGCGCCAATAATTCCTTCGGTATGGCACAATAAATTAAAACCGGCAAGCGCCATCTGATCGGTCGCTCCCACATAGTGCGCGCGTCCGCTCTGTTTATAGAACGCATGCTCGGGCCCTACGCCGGGGTAATCGAGCCCGGCCGAAATCGAATGGGTGCCGGAGACCTGACCGTCTTTATCCTGGAGCAAATAGGTAATCGTCCCATGCAGAATGCCCACTTTACCGCGAGCGAGCGACGCCGCGTGCATCGACGTGTGCAGACCGTGGCCCGCCGGTTCTACGCCAATCATTTTGACAGAGCGGTCCTTATAGAACGGATAAAATAAACCAATGGCGTTCGATCCGCCACCGACGCAGGCGACGAGATAATGCGGTAAGCGGCCTTCTTCGTCTAAGATTTGGCGGCGCGCCTCCTTGCCGATCACCGACTGAAAATCGCGCACCATCTCTGGATAGGGATGGGGCCCAATCGCCGACCCAATAATGTAGTGCGTCGTTTTGATGTTCGTGACCCAGTCACGCATGGCTTCATTGATCGCATCTTTCAGTGTCCGGCTGCCGGTGCGCACCGGGATGACGCGCGTTCCGAGACGCTCCATGCGGAAGACATTGGGCGCCTGACGTTCGATATCTTCTTCCCCCATATAAACGTCGCATGGAAATCCGAAGAAGGCCGCCGCGGTGGCCGTGGCAACGCCATGCTGTCCCGCTCCCGTCTCGGCAATGATTCGTTTTTTGCCAAGATACCGAGCGATCAGAATTTGGCCCATGGCGTTATTAATTTTGTGCGCGCCCGTATGGCAGAGATCCTCGCGCTTTAGATAGATCCGGCCGCGTCCAATTTTCTTACTTAAACGCTCGGCGAACATCAGCGGCGTCGGGCGTCCGACAAAGGTGTGTAAATGGTGGTTTAGCTCTTTATGAAAGGCCGGGTCTTTGCGCAATTTGGAATAAGCCGCGCCAAGCTGCAACAGTGGCGTCATTAGGGTTTCCGGCACAAAGCGTCCGCCGAAATCGCCAAAATATCCACGCGCATTCGGTAACGACGGTGAATTTTTCATATCGAGATCAGCGGGCCGTTCGAACGGCCTGGATAAATTGCTTCATTGCCTCGTAGTCCTTTCTCGTGGGAAGACGCTCAACGCCGCTGCAGACATCAACCGCGGGCGGATGAATCTGTTTAATGGCCTGATCCACATTGTCCGGTTTTAACCCCCCCGCCAAAAACCAGGGTTTATTAACAAATGGAATATTTTGCAGCCATTCCCAATTAAACGATTCGCCTGTTCCGCCCGGCCGGTCGAGGCCTTTGTGATCAAACAGGAAGTAGTGAACCATGGCGCTATAAGGTTCCACATCAGTAGCCTCGAGCGGACGTTCCACCCCAATAGCCTTAATCACTTGCACTCCCAGGTCGCGAACGGCGCCGCACAATTCTGGCGTCTCCGAACCATGCAGCTGGACGATCTTCAGAGGCACACTTTTAACGAGTTTGGCGATCGAGGCTAGAGGTTCATCGACGAAGATTCCGACCATGCTAACGAACGGCGGAATTTGAGCGGCGATTTCCTTCGCCAGTTTACCGGAAATTTTGCGCGGGCTTTGGGCATAAAAATTAAGTCCAATATAATCGGCGCCCAGATTTGCCGCCCAGAGCGCGTCTTGTGCGTTGGTGACACCGCAAATCTTTACTTTAATCATCATCCGGCTCCCTCTCTAAATGACCGGACCGCAGTCTCCGGATCCGCTTGGCGCATCAGGGTTTCGCCGATCAACAGAGCGTGAGCGCCCAAACGTTTGAGCTCACCTACCTCGGAGGTTTCCCGGATGCCACTCTCCACGATTACCGTCTTGACTGACGGCGGAACGAGCGGTAGCAGATGTTTAGCGGTATTCGTGTCTACCACAAGTGTCTTCAAATTCCGGTTATTGATCCCGAGCATTTCCGCTCCCGCCTGAACCGCTGTTTGCAATTCCTGTTCGTCGTGTATTTCAACCAACGTCTCCAAGCCGACGGCCGTGGCCTGCGCCATGAATTCGCTCAGTTGACTCTTTGACAGCAAAGCGACGATCAATAAGATTGCGTCGGCGCCCAACGAACGCGATTCGTCGATCTGAAATCCGTCGATAATAAAGTCCTTCCGCAGCAAAGGTAGAGAAGTGGATTTTCTCGCGACCTGCAGCAGGCCGGGAGATCCTTGGAAATAATGTTCTTCGGTCAATATCGAAATCGCCGACGCCCCGCCTCGCGCGTAGGACCGCAGCCGACCTTCCATATCCGTTTCTTGGCGAATAATTCCGGCCGAGGGCGAAGCCTGTTTCAACTCGGCGATTAGGCCAATTCCATCCACGGGATGAAGCGCCGCGCTAAAGGGTCGGACGGCGCCGGCCACGGCAAAGAGATCACGCAACTGCTCGATTGACACCTGCGTCTTTTGATGGCGCACGTGCAGTCGCGTGAGATCGGCAATTTCTTCTAAAAATTCACTCATGACTTTGTTGCCGGCATAGTTGAGGATTTCAGTGCCATTAATTTCTGAAGGGCGGACCGGGAATCGATCGATTGCTTCGCTAGGGCAAAAGCCTCCTGGAGCGTCACGGACTGGTTTTTGCCGATGACCGACCGTAGTGCCGCGCGGATTAATGCCGCGGCATTCATACAAACCGCATTCCTGAGCGGGCCGACCTCGCCTTCCAGCAGGCGCTGCATCGTCGCCGCGTTTTCGGCCGGCGTACCGCCGGCCAGGTCTTCTTCGGGATCGGTTTTGAGCCCAAAATCTTCCGGCCACCATTCGTCGATGTGGATTTGACCGTTCACGAGTTCGACGACTTGCGTGGGACCTGAGAGCACGATTTCATCATTGCCTTGGCCGTGCACGATCACGCTGTCTAAAATCCCCAGTTCGCGCAACGCCTCGGCCATCGGCCGCAACCATGCGCCATCGTAAAGACCGATCAATTGAACGTGAGGATGGGCTGGATTCGTCAAGGGGCCCAGCAAGTTGAAGATCGTTCGCAGACCGAGTTCTCGTCGGATCGGCGTGGCGAAGCGCGTGGCCGGATGAAAAGCAGGCGCATACAAGAATGCCATTTGGCTATCGCGCAATAATTGCTCGACCACCTTCACGCCGGGATCAATCGTTACGCCCAGCGCTTCTAGAACATCAGCGGAGCCACTTAAAGAAGACACCGAGCGGTTGCCATGTTTGGCCACCGTAAATCCCGCGCCCGCAACCACAAAAGCGGCCGCAGTGGATATATTGAAACAGCCTTGTGAATCGCCCCCCGTCCCACAGGTATCCACAATTAACCCGTCGGGGATCTCGAGCGGGATGGCCGCGCTGCGCATGGCGTCCGCGGCCCCTGTAATTTCCGACACGGCTTCACCCTTCATCCGTAATGCCGTCAAGAAGGCGGCGATTTGGACGGGCGTGGCTTGTCCCTGCATCAATAGACCGGCGACTTCGCCCATCTCGCCGCGCGTCAAGGACTCCCGTCGCACAACTTTTTGAATGGCCTCGGCGAAGTTCATTGGTCAATCTTTAAAGTGACGAAATTCCCGAGCAACTTTTTGCCTTCCGATGTCAGAATCGACTCGGGATGAAATTGCACGCCTTCCAACGCGGGAATAGTTTTATGGCGCAGCCCCATGATTTCCCCTTCTTGCGTCCAGGCCGTGACGTCAAGGCAGTCCGGCAGCGACGATTTTTCAACAAGGAGCGAATGGTAGCGTGTCGCTTCAAAGGACTGTGGAAGGCCAATGAAAAGCTTTTTCCCATCATGCAAGATGGGAGACGTCTTCCCGTGCATCAGCCGATCGGCGCGAACGACTTGGCCCCCATAGGCGTAGCCGAGCGATTGATGGCCGAGACAAACACCCAAAACGGGAATTTTGCCGGCAAACGCTTTGATCGCCCCCACTGAGATCCCCGCCGTGGTGGGATTGCCGGGGCCCGGTGAAATGACCAGATGCGTCGGCTGAAGCTCCGCTAGGGCGGCGATCGTAATGGCGTCGTTGCGGAAAACTTGAACGTCGGGCACCATTTCTTGTAAATACTGCACGAGGTTATACGTAAAGGAATCGTA
>JBBQYF010000094.1:0-10504 GCA_038208955.1 Elusimicrobiota bacterium | reverse complement strand
GTAATCTTTGTTCCACTGAGTTTAACCGTGTATTTCTTCAGGGTATTTTTCCTGTTGATGAGTCAGACTCTTCTGCCGGTTTTGTCGCAACAAAAAATCATCGCCTTGCATCCGGCTCTCGTGCGCCCGCTCAGCTTCGTCTTGACGATCTTTCTCATCTGGTTTTTGGGATTGGTTGGGTCGAACTTTATCGGAAAACGCCTCGTGCAGTGGATGGAGGCAGGCATCCGCCAAATTCCTTTCTTCAGGGGACTTTATGAGGCCATTCAAAAAGTGACCGAAGCATTTTTCGGAGCCCATCCCATTTATCAATCGGCCGTGTTGGTCGAATACCCCCGCCAAGGCGTATTCACCTTTGGCTTTGTGACCAGCGAAATCACGGGAGCTGTCTTCGGTGCGACAGAGCCGCATTTTTGTGTATTTATTCCGACCGTGCCGAACCCAACGTCCGGCCTGCTTCTCTATATTCCAAAGTCGCAAACGATCCCCTTGGATATATCCATCGAGGAAGTCGCTAAAATTTTAGTATCACATGGTTTTGTGCAGATCACGGAAGCAGCGGTTAAAAAATTTCGGGGAGGACAATAGTTATGTTTGAACTTGCCGCCTTACGGCAGATGTGGGCCAATGCCTGGCCCGTTATTTCGATTCTTTTGCTCAGTTCGATCTTATCGGGCGCCATCATCTTGGAACGCTGGGCGACGCTGAGCAGTGCGGCGGTCAACCGTCATTCGCTGATGCAAAAACTCCGAAAATTAATTTCCGAAAACCGGCGCGACCAAGTAGTCGCGCAGGTGCGGTCGATTAATAAGCCGGTAGGGCGAGTACTCACGACGCTCCTCGACGCCGCCGGGCGAACCACGAACCGCGATAGTCTAGAGCGTCTGGGTTCGCGCGAAATTCGCTCCGAATCTTCCGAACTGATGCGCTATGTGACCGGGCTTGGAACGATTGGCAGCGTGGCGCCATTCGTTGGCCTTTTTGGAACGGTCGTCGGAATCATTCATGCTTTCAAGGCCATTGCTGAAAACGCCGGCGGCGGTCCCGGTGTCGTCGCCAACGGCATTGCCGAAGCATTGATTACGACGGCTCTTGGGCTTTTCGTCGCCATTCCAGCCGTTGTGGCTTACAATATATTTACCCGAAAGATTGAACGGTTAACTGAAGACATGGAACTTTGCACGGACGAAATGATCGATCTCGCCGGCCCCAAACTGTAATGGCGATCGGAAAGCTGCGCAAGTCCTCGGGCCGCGCCTCACCGATTGTCGATATCAATATGATTCCATTGATCGACGTGTCCCTGGTGCTCTTAATTATTTTTATGGTGATGACCCCCTTCCTCGTCCAACAGCAAATCCGAATCAACTTGCCACATTCGGTGACGGCTAGCGAAGTTCCTGATCGACCGATCGTGATCCTGATGCAAAAGGAAGGCGGACTTAGCTTAGACGGGCATGCGGTGGCCGCGGGATCGCTGGAAAGTGAGTTGCAGCACCGCGTCAGCGACGGGAAGGAGCACGCGGTCGTGATCCAGGCGGACCGGGACATTGCTCTTCAACGCGTTGTTGAGGTGATGGATATCGCCAAGCGCCTCCAAGTGGCTAAACTCGGGATCTCGGTCGAACAGCCGAAACCCTAATTTCGGAGGCCGCCGGCGGGCCCAAGGCCATCGCGTATGAAACCTTACTTTTTCTTTTCCATTACCCTGCATGGCATACTCACCGCCGCCCTCGTCTTTGTGGGGACGTTGCTTTCACGTCCAAAAATGAGCTATTATGCAGTAGACCTTTTCAGCTCGACGCCCGCCGGAATGGCCGCGGCAGCACCGGCAAACTTGCCGGCTCCGGTCGAAAAACCGGAGCCCATTGCTCCTCCCAAGGTTGTGCAGGAGACGAAGCCGGTTCCCAAAGAAGCCATCCGTGTTCCGAGCAAGGAAAAGCCAAAGGCCAAGGCGCCGCCAAAGCCTGTCACGAAGCCGGCGGATAAAATTAAATCGTCGGCGGCCTTTCAAGCGGCGATGCGCGCGGCTTCCAGGACGGACCGAAATTCGGCTAGCGTCATGACGACTAACGCGGGTGCTTCCGTTGTCGCGGAAGCGGGGCCTGCTTTCCCGTACCCTTGGTATTTGAAAACGATCGCGGACAAGCTCGATAGCCAATGGCATCCGCCTCAAGAATTTCAATCGGACACGGTATGCCAAGTTTCATTTGTGATTCACCAAAATGGTCAAGTCAGTGATTCGAGCATCGAAAAGCGGTCCGGTGATCAGGTGTTCGACCAACTAGCCATACGGGCGATTTTATACGCCAGCCCGCTTCCTCCGTTGCCGTCGGGTTATCCGGAAGAATCGTTGCGTGTGCATATGAAATTCGTGGGCAAGAGTCAGTAATTAGAGTGATCAGGAGGAAGTAAATATGGGAAACATCGGAATTCCAGAACTCGCTATCTTGCTTGTCGTCATTTTGATTGTTTTTGGACCTGGAAAGTTGCCCGATGTGGGCAAGGCCCTCGGCAAAGCGGTGGGTGAATTCCGCCGCGGCATCCGAGACGGCGTTGATGACAAAGACTCGTCCAAGTCTAGCGCGGAGTCGACCCCGACGAAGCCCCCGCTCTAAAACCCACCCCGATGCATGTGTTTAGCCAGTGGTTCATGAGTTTTTATTTATTGCTGATAGTGATCCTGTCGCTCTACGGCATCCATCGCTATTGGATCTTGTATCTGTACTTTCGGTACTACAAATGGGCCAAGCCCCTGCCCGTTCCGGAATTACCCAATCCCCTGCCGGTTGTCACCGTTCAGTTACCGATCTTCAATGAGCGCTATGTCGTGGAACGTCTAATCGAATCGGTCTGCGCCATCGACTATCCGCGCGAATTGCTGGAAATCCAGGTTTTGGATGATTCCCTGGATGACACCTGTTCTATCGCGCAAGCGAAAGTCGCTGAAATGCAGGAACGTGGCTACCGCATCGCCTATTTGCACCGCAGCAATCGCATTGGTTTCAAGGCCGGTGCGTTGGCGGCGGGTCTCACTCAAGCGGAAGGCCATTTTCTGGCGATTTTCGACGCTGACTTTCTGCCGCCACCCGCATTTATTCGCCAGACATTACCCTATTTTTGCGAAGCCGGCATCGGCATGGTTCAAACGCGATGGGGGCATATCAACGAAAATTTCTCGATCCTAACCTGGGTCCAATCGATTTTTCTTGACGGCCATTTTCTGCTTGAGCATACGGCGCGCAATCGCTCAGGTGCTTTCTTTAATTTCAACGGGACGGCGGGTATGTGGCGGCGCGAGGCCATTGAGTCCTCCGGGGGCTGGCAGCACGACACGCTAACAGAAGATCTTGACCTTTCCTACCGCGCGCAAATGAAAGGCTGGAAATTTATCTTTTTGCCGGACGTTGTATGCCCCGCCGAATTGCCCGTGGACATTAATGCGTTCAAAACCCAACAGAATCGATGGACGATGGGCGCCATTCAAACGGCTAAAAAAATGCTCCCGACGATTTGGCGTAGCCCCGTCAGTTGGAAGGTGAAAGTGGAAGCGACATTTCATCTGACGGCTTGCGTCGGCTATATTTTGATGGCCGTCTTGTCGCTGCTTTTGCCGATGAGCCTTTATTTCCGCCGAGAAAGCCATTGGCCGCTGACCGGCGTGTTCGAAGCGGCGGCCCTGGCCGCCACGACCTTATCCGTCGGGGTGTTTTACGCGGTCTGCCAGCGCGATCTTTATCCCGATTGGAAGTCGCGGTTGAAAAATCTTCCCCTAATGATTTCAATTGGTACGGGGATGTGTTTAAGCAACGCCAAAGCGGCGTTGCAAGGTCTGACGAGCCGGCATTTCGAATTCAGGCGTACGCCTAAATATTCGGTGGTACATCGAGGGGCCGGGTGGAAGCGCAAGAAATATCGTACGGGCAATCCCTTGGCCGCTTTCATTGAAATGGGTTTTGCGCTGTATTTCTTAACAGCCTTCGTCGCGGCCGTCATTCTCCGGCAATGGATTAGCGTGCCTTTCATTGCGCTTTTTGGATTCGGCTACGCTTATGTGGCTTTCTTCACAGCGATGCACAGTCTCGCCTCCATATCCCTTCCCGCGTTTCTCACCTTCCGCAAAACCGCTACCGAAGGCGTTGGACTAGATTAGGCCGACCGCCTCAGCGCTTCACTTTCGATGCCTTGGACGATTTACTCAGAGTAGGTGGCGAACGAGTTGGGGGTTTCCCAAAGCTTTACAGAGGTGACCGGCAGGCCATTCGATTTGGCGGTTACGAAAATGAGACGGGCTATGGCTTCGGCGGTGGGATTTTCTTTCATTACGAAGATCGGTTCTCCGGCTTTTTCCAGCGTCTCGAGCAGCGGATCTTTCTCATGAAGGATCATCCGGTGGTCGAGCGTCGCATCCACCCACGCCTGCACGATTTGCTTAATTTCGGTAAAATCCCGCACCATGCCCAGCGCGTCTAGTTTCGTCGCGCTTAATTGCACTTCGATCTTTCCATTGTGGCCATGAAAGTATCGGCATTTGCCCGCGTAATCGAGCAAACGGTGCCCATAGCAAAAATGAATTTCTTTGGTCACTTGAAACATCACAAAAATTATACATAACGACGACAATTGTACGTCGTTAACCGGGCCGAGACTCCGATCGGGAAACGATCGATCAATGCTGGCATGGGTGTATAATCGCCGTACAATGAAAACGTCCATCGCTGTTCTCGTTAGCGGAGGGCTGGATAGTGATGTTTTGTTGACGGAGTTAGCGTCGCGGCACGAACGCGTTTTTCCCGTCTATATCCGGCAAGGACTGTTCTGGGAAACGGCGGAACTCTACTGGCTAAAGAAGTATTTGACCATTGTCGAAGCAACCCACAAGCGAATTCAGCCTCTGACTATTCTATCGTCGCCGATGGACGATCTTTATGGTGATCACTGGAGCACGGGACGTAAACCCGTGCCGGCCGCACGTTCCCGGGATGAAGCCGTCTACTTGCCCGGGCGGAATATGGTTCTTTCCGTAAAGGCCGCCGTCTTTTGTGTCCTGCGGGACATCGGCACGCTCGCGTTGGGCTCGTTGGGTGGGAATCCCTTTCCGGACGCCCGGCCGGCATTTTTCCGTCAATGGGGAAAAGTATTGAGTTCTGGATTAGGGAAATCCATTTCAATTGTCGCGCCCTACCGCCGGAACACCAAACAATCGGTCATCCGCCGCGGACGACGAATGCCGCTTCAGCTCAGTTTTTCCTGTATCGATCCCATCGGTCGGCGGCATTGTGGGATGTGCAATAAATGTGCGGAGCGACGCCGCGCTTTTAGAGACGCCGGAGTAATCGATCAAACGGACTATGCAACCACCTGAAGTCATTTTCTTCGATGCCGGAGGCACGCTGTTTCGTCCCTATCCCTCCGTCGGGCATGTTTACGCAAAGACGGCGGCTCGGCATGGGGTCCAGGTGGATCCTGAACAAGTGGAAGCGGAATTTCACAAAGCTTGGCACTTGCGCAACGCCTTGTCGGTCCAGGGTGAACAGACGAGCGAAAAAGTCGAGCGCCAATGGTGGCAAGCGCTCGTTCGCGATGTGTTCGGAAACCTTTCCGCTTTCGAGGATTTTGACGCGTTCTTCGACGAACTTTATGATCTTTTCGCGCGTGCTGAGTGTTGGCGGCTCTTCGACGACACTCTTCCCGTATTGGAGGCGCTGCGCCAGGCGGGCTACCGGATGGGGATTATTTCCAACTGGGACCACCGGCTTTTTTCGATTGTTGAACAGCTTGAACTTTCGCGTTATTTTGAACAGGTCACGGCCAGTTCGGCCGTCGGGGTGGCAAAGCCGGGGCGCCAAATTTTTGACGCGGCGCTGGCCTCAATGAACGCCAAGGCGGCCACAAGCCTGCACATTGGCGACAGCCTGACGGACGATTATCAGGGGGCTCTGGCGGCGGGGTTGCAAAGCGTCTTGTTAGATCGCCACGGGAAGGCTTATAATGGCGTGGTCAGCGTTCACTCTCTTCAAGGATTGGTTTCCTTATTAACATGATTTCCCAACGACTGACCCTCACCCCCGAACCCGTCGTCATTCTGGAAAATGCCTTTCAGAACCCCTATGATAACGCGGTCGCCACCGCGCGCACTTGCTACTCCTCGAAAGTGATTTATTCCAGCGATGTATCCAAAGACGTTGATTCGCGTTCGCGCCGCGACGTTATCGCGCAGTCCATTTATAAAGCGGGGCATCACACGACCATTCAGCATGCGACCTTTCAATTTGTGCTCGACAAAGTGTCGCGTCAAGTGATCTGGTCCTTTTTGCACAGCCACCCGTTTTACAATTCGGAGCAAGTCAGTCAACGGTACGTGGAGATGAAGGCCGATCATTTTACGACGCCGGCGCTCGCAGAAGAAAATGTAGGGCGCTACAGACAGGCGATTCAAGAACTCATGGATGCCTACCATCACTTGAGCGCGCTTTTGGAGCCCACGGTGGTCGCCGAGTACCGCCGGCTATTCCCCGTCAGAAACCTCGACGAAAAACGTTGGCGCGGAGCCATTAAGAAACGCTGTCAAGAAGTTGCTCGGTATGTATTGCCGGTCGCCACGCACGCGCATCTCTACCACACGATCAGCGGATTGACAATTCACCGGTATCACCGGCTGTGTCAGCAATTCGATGTTCCTGACGAGCAGCGCCAGATCGTTCTAAAAATGGTCGAGGCCGTCAACCGTTTTGATCCAGACTTCTTTAAATTCATTGAAGACCCGCTACCCTTGGAACAAACGCTGGAGTATCAACATCTCCAACGCGTCGACCCCGAGCAAGCTCAAAGCATGACAAAAGAATTTGTCGACGAATTTGACAGGGATATGGGACATTTATCGTCTAAGTTGGTCGACTCAAAAGCGAACGCTGAAACGGTCCTTGCGCAGAGCGTTCGCAGCGTCCTGGGATTACCGGCCAGCGCGTTAGGCGACGCAGAGGCGATCGACAGCGTTTTAAACCCGGCCAAAAATCCGTACTTCTCGGAGTCCTTAAATTTAACCAGCTTGAGCAAGCTGACACGTACGCTCGTGCATCCGCATTTCACGTTCAAAAAGAAGATTTCTCACACGGCTGATTCTCAAGATCAACGCCACCGGATGACGCCCGCCTCACGACCCGTACTCATCCGTCAGGTAGTTTGGAATCGACCGGATTATATCGTTCCCGTGCTTGTCCAGCATTCTCCCGAAGCCCTGGAATTTTTTCATCAGACGATGCGACGGCTCTGGACCCATATGGAAGCCTTGGTAACGGCGGGGGAAAACGCCGCCGACGTCCAGTATCTCTTGCCGAACGCGTTTCCGATTCGCTTTGAAGAATCCGGAGATTTGCTGAATTTCCATCACAAGTGGACGCATCGCCTTTGTTACACGGCGCAGGAAGAAATTTGGAAAACGTCTCAGGAGGAGGTTTTGCAAGTTCAGAAGCTCTTTCCCCGGATTGGGAAATATTTTGGCGCTCCTTGTTGGATGCGTAAGGAAGCGCAGCAAAAACCTTATTGTCCCGAAGGAGACCGATTCTGTGGGGTGACCGTCTGGAGATTACCCGTAGAGCAATATCAGCGGTTGATTTGATCCAGAGCGCCTAAAATTCAGGTTGGCCGATATTTTTGCGAGGCCCAAAAGTTGTATAGGTACCTTGTAGGCGGAACATTGGTCCTTTGACCACTTGATCCTTTATGATGAAGTCCGTATACTGTCGCAAGTAATAATAGTCGTGATAAGGTCAGAATCGGCTCTGGGGGGTCAAAAGGCAGTACCAGAGCCAATCCATGCAACTCAACCGGTTAAAGTTGCCTCTCGACCGAGAGGTTTTGTTGACAGGGCTATTTGAACGCATAACTAGCTGTGTATTCGTTTAAGCCCTGCATCGTCGACTAATTGTATTGAATTGTTCGCCGGTTGTTAATCGATGTTAATAAGTCGTTGACAGCTCCGGCCAAGTGGGATAAGGGTGGTCAGATGGGGGTCGTCCAGGGGTCATGAAATGACACTTAACACTAAATTTACCCAAAAGACATATGTCCGTAACACTCCTCGGTTATACTTGTGCCTAGAGGGGTTTAATATGAAAAAACTAATTACATTAAGTGTCGTAACGTTAACTCTGATGCAGAGCGTCGGTTCGTCCTGGGCCTCAGGGCCTGGTACCACCGCGGCGGATATTTTGAATATCCCCGTCGGGGCGCGTGCGATCGGTATGGGAGAGTCCTACGTTGCCCAAGCCGATGACCTTTCCAGTCTTTACTGGAACCCCGCCGGCCTGGCTCTCATGCAGGAACGTCAAGCCTCCTTTAGTTATAACCAGTTGGTCAAAGATCTCTCTTATCAAAATGCTGGAATAGGAATCCCCTTGGAAAACGGCGCTTTAGGGGCTAGTATTTCTTATCTGAGCTATGGCAACATTCCCGGATACGATACGTCGGGCCAATCGATCGGCGATCAAACGGCTTACAGTGGCGTCGGAACATTTGGCGCTTCGTGGCTCGGAAGTCAGTGGTCAGCCGGAGCGAATATTAAGGGCATTCAGGAAAAATTGTCGGATGTCAGCGCGACGGGCGTGGCCTTCGACGTGGGCGGTAATTTGATTTATCCAAAACCAGTATTTGGCGGAACAATGCGTTTAGGGGCGGTTGTCCAAAACATGGGATCCGGAATGAAACTTTTGCAGCAAAACGATCCCTTTCCGACGGATTGGAAAGTGGGTCTGGCCGCGGTTCAGATGCTCGATCGCCGGCTCAACTTGTCGTTGGATTACGGCAAGCCTAATTTTGACACGGGCGTCGTTTCAGCGGGCGCGGAGTATTGGGTCGCGAAATTCTTGGCGCTTCGGACCGGTTATACGAACAACCATTTAGAAGGCTCTGGCATTCGCGCCGGCGTTGGCCTCCGTATTAAGGGAATCTCGTTCGATTACGCTTATGCCGGCGAAGGAGAGCTGGGCATGGCCAATCGCTTTGAGCTCGCTTTCCGCTTTGGCGAACCTCGGCCGATCCTCACTCCGGAAGAACGCAAGATTTTGAATCAAGCCAAAGCGGCGATGCGCAATGACCGGTACGAACAAGCCACGCTGCTCTTCGACAGCTTGATCGAGCTCGAGCCGCATTACCGCCCAGCGCGCCGGTATATGAAAGTCGCGATGGCGAAACTGGAAGGTCAGCAGTCTCAGATGTTGGCTCGCCAGGGAACGATCTACGATCCGAATGCCGCCAGCGCCAACCACAAACCGGCGTTGCCTGAAATGGACGATTTGGAGCAACTCTTAAACATGACCACGCCCAAGGCGGCGCAAGCCCCGAAGGGCGGCTCCCCCAAGGCGGCGACGTCGCCGTCCGACTCCGAACAGGGGGTAAAGTAACATGAAACGTTCTTTGAATAACTTCGTTGTCGCCGTAGGTTTAGGATTGCTGGCTACGAGCCGCGTTTATGGTCTTGGCTGCGATGGTTCTACGGCTTGTCAAAAGCCCGCCACGTCTGGATTAGTAGCGCCGACCATAACGGTGGCGCAGTTCCAAGGTCTAAATACGAAGAACTCTCAGACCTTAACGGCCAACGCTTCCGGGACATGGTATTGGTTTTTTGCAACTACGACGACGTTGCCCAGCACGGTTGCGACCGGCGATCCGCAATTTAACGTCGACATTCTGAATCGAGGCGGACGCCTTCAAGCCGGTTCAAATCTTGTCGATGGCAATCCCAGCCCGGTGCCGGGTGATCCGCTTGCGAACGGCAAGATTACGAGCGCACTGGCCAACACTTCTTATAATATCTATGCTCAAGCCTGTCAGCCGTCTCAATTCAATACGCCTGGGAACATAAATTGCAGTGATTGGGTATTGGTATTTGCCAACAAGACAACGCTACCATTGCCGACGTCTCCCTTTGATAATCTAACGACGGCCGACGTGTCAAGCGGAAGCATCAGTGTGGGTACGGTGGTGCCGGATGAAACGGATGTTCAGACGGCTAGTATGACCATCCGGAATATTCAAACTGGTTCAGTTGTTCCCAACCAAACCTTGCAGTCGATCACGTACAGCAATCCATTTAATGTTGGGTATGGCGCGGCACAATCGTTTCCCGCGCAATATTCTTGGATTCCCAATACGAAATACGATTTTGTAGGCCAATTGGGCTATCCGCACGCACAATATACACCGGTTCAAACGACGACACCATTCTATACCGACCCGACGACTCCCGGAACCATTACGGTGCTGGGTGTGACTCACTGTTCCGCGAGACTCCAAGTGGTCAATGCCGGTGGAGGGGCGCCGGTTGGCAACCCTAACTACACCAGCTACCATGTTTGTTTGAGCAGTGGCGCCACAAGCAAATGCGATGTTCATAATTTTGATGGTTCAGGGTTGCCCACCGATACGACGACATTCCTCGTAAATAATTTAGCCTCGGGTATCAGTTATTCGCCGAACGCAAAAGCCTTCAATGAGAACGTCGCGT
>JBBQYF010000093.1:0-10651 GCA_038208955.1 Elusimicrobiota bacterium | reverse complement strand
AACAAGATCGGAGGGATTGATCGGCGCTGCCGCCATTTTGATTAGGACTTGGCCGGGTTGTAAGGTGGGGGTTGGGATTTCTTCTACGGAAAGTTTCGTTGGATTAACATTTCTAAGAAGTACGGCGCGCATATTTTCCATTCTACTACAGACCCTCATCGGAGCTACGCCCCTCTTCTCGAACAAGACTGGGACCTGCGCGCTACTTTCAGACCCCCTCCCTCTAAAGGCCATAAGGTCAGCCCTTTCTTTTTGGCAAGGAACTACGCCCACTGACAAATGGGGGGATGATTTCGTTATAATCGCCAGGTTCAATTTAGGGTGATCCCAATGACACATGCTGATATCTTCCGGACCTCGTGGTGTGTACGATCGGTGCATAATCGTGACAGGTTTCTACACTTTTTTTGCGTTTTTATGACACCTGCCTCGTCCGCCGTATGATAACGTCTGCATCATGATTGCGATCTCTCGCGGCGTCCCACTATTGCTAAGTTTAATCTTCCTGTCCGGGATAACGGCGCCTGCTGTAGGGGCGGCGACTCATGTCGAGCGACTTTATCAAGATGCCTTAATGAAGGAATCGGGCGAAAGAGATCCCGAGGCGGCGCTTGAGTTATACAGGCAGGTCTCAGAATTGGCGGGGAAAAATAACCGCTTATTCGTGCAAGCTCGCTTGCGCATGGCCAGTTGTTACGAACTTCTAGGCAAACGAAAGGACGCTGAAGAAATCTACCTTCAAGTCATTCAGGACTCTGCCGATGCACTCAGTGAAGCCGCCGCAGCCGCCAAACAAAATCTCGAGCGCCTCCAAATCCAAGACATGAAGGAGCGAAAGCCCGAGGAGCGTATGCCCCAAGACGTCTTCGTGCGGGAGTTCCAAGCCACGCGATTTTCGCTCTCAGCCGGTCCCGTATTTGCGCGTTCGGGTGCCAATTCGCTCGAAGGATTTGATTGGGGGGTAAGATACCGGCTTTCTCCAGCGCCGCGGGTCTTGGCTTTCTATGTAGACGCCGGCTTTCTTCCGGCTTATCACCGGCAAATAGCTGTGCGAGCGGTGGCGGAATTGCCGCATGGTGTGCAAAAGACCGTTATTCCAGAGATTGGCGCGGGGCTGGCCACGAGCGACGGGACCAGCGGTCCTAGCGTGAGCGCAGCATTACATGCCTTCCCTGCCCACATCCTGTCCGTGATCCTTCAGACGACATTCGAGTCGAATCCCTTGGGGGATTCGTCGCAAAAAAGCTTTCCATCCTCGGTATGGACGGCGGCGCTAAAGATGCAGATTGCCATTGGCTGGGCTCATACTGTACGGAGACCTGCGCCGTGACGTCGAACCAAAATTATCACGTCTTGGTTGCGGCCCTGCTGATTTTTACAGGCGCGGCGCCGACAGGAGCGGCGACAAGCGTGTGGACGGGCGTTGTGAATGCGAGTTTTACGAATGCAGGAAATTGGGACAATTCGACGGTTCCCACAGACAATGCAGAATTTGGCGTCGCCCCGATCACGTCGATATCCGTCACAGCGGATCCCCTCATCAACAGCATGACTTTTGATGCGAGTGCATCCTCGTATACATTCGCCATCGGGTCAATTGATATTTATGGCGCGGGAATTATCAATAACTCTTCATCGTCGCAAACGCTCTCAGTCCTTCAATTTGGCAATCTCGTTTTTCACAACACGACCCAAACGGCCGATGTCAATTTAGAAACACATCAAGGCTCCCTATATTTTCACGACTCTTCAAGCGCGGCCACGGCGAAGATTACGAATTTTTCTGGTGGCGTTACGGTCTTTCATGAGCAATCGACCGCGGCCGACTCGATCATTGGCAATCAAAATGGCGGACTCCTGATTTTTTACGATAGTTCAAGCGCCAACGATGCCGTCATCAATAGTAGCGGGGCAATCGCTTTTGATAATGCCTCGACCGTTGGGAATGCCACGATCACTAATAACAATTTTGGTCAGATTGTGTTTGTCGACAGCGCGACGGCAGATCATTCGAAGATATTAAATAGTGATCAGGTTTACTTTTTCGACGCCACGTCGGGGGGCCAGGCCGAAATCATAAACGTCGATCCCTACGGCTATGTGGATATTTCCGGAATTAAAACCAGCGGCTTGACGCTGGGGTCGATTGGAGGTGGAGGAAATTTTTATCTTGGATCGAAAAGCCTGACAGAAGGTGGCAACGGCGTCAGCACGACAGTCACAGGAGCTATTGAGGGTCCTGGGGGTTCGCTAATCAAAGTTGGAACGGGAACGCTCACGCTCTCCGGCGCCAATATTTACACCGGCGGTACGATCATTAATGGTGGAATCGTGCGCGCGGGGACCGTCAATACGTTGCCGCTGAACGCACCCGTATCGCTCGCCAATACCGCCGGCGCCGCCCTTGACTTAAATGGGTATAACCAACAGATCGGCTCACTTTCCGGCGGGGGGTCGGTCGGCGGCGACGTGACTCTCGGCAGTGCAACGCTGACCTTCGGCTATGGGAGTGCCTCAACGAGTTTTGGTGGAGCGATCAGCGGGAACGGCGGCTCGCTCGTAAAAACGGGGACAGGTACATTTACCTTGGCTGGCATCAATACCTACACCGGTGGGACGATTCTCCGTTCGGGCATCCTTCAAATCGATAAGGACCAAAATTTAGGAGATGTCACGGGTGCATTAACCGTTTCCAGTGCGGCGACTGTGCAGATGGGGAGCTCATTTACGAGCCATCACTCCGTAGTATTATCGACGGGTGGAGGCATCTTTGATACGGGGGGATTTAACACGACCTGGAACGCAATATTTACAGGCCCCGGTGGATTGAGCAAGGAAGGCGACGGTATATTGACCCTTTCGAAGGCCAACCAATATTCGGGCGGTACCTTCATCAATGCGGGAACAGTGCGCGCTGCCACCTCAAACGCGTTGCCGTTTGGCGGGACCGTGGTACTGGCGAACGTCGCGGGAGCGGCGCTTGATCTGAACGGCTTTGATCAGACGGTCGGCTCGCTCTCCGGCGGGGGAGCCGCCGGCGGAGGGGTAAACCTCGGAACAGCTACCCTAACAATGGGAGCCGACAATACGTCGACGACTTACGCCGGCATCCTCAGCGGATCGGGCGCGGTGATTAAAAACGGCAACGGTGTTTTAACCTTATCTAGCGACAATATCTACACCGGTCCTACACAGGTAAACAGCGGTACTCTATCTTTGACGGGATCGCTGGCGGGTGATGTTACGGTCGGTACACAAGGAGTCTTAACAGGCGCGGGTCGCCTTAAAGGATTGACCAACGAAGGGGCCGTGACGCCCGGCAACCAAGGAGTTGGCAGCCTAAGCGCCACAAGTTATTCGGGTCATGGGGCGTTAAATATTTATTTCAACGGCGCGACACATACGTCCTTAAATGTGGCCAGCGCCGCCGACATCGGCGGATCGACTTTGAACCTCATCGGTCCTGTATTTGCCGCGGGACAGTACAGCATTTTGTCGGCGGGATCATTGAGGGGAACGTTCGCCGCCGAAACACCACCCTCCTCCGTTTTTTATGCTATTGATACGCAATATACTCCCACAGATGTGATTATCCTTATCCGAACGACGGGAACTACTTTTGCGTCGGTGGCCCAAAATGTGAACGAGGCGGCGGTGGCCACGGCTTTGGATGCCGCGCGGGGGACCGCCGCGGGGGGATTTTCCTCCATCGTCAATGCGCTTCTGGCTCTTCCCAATGCCGTCGCGGCGCGCAACGCTTTTGACCAGATCAGCGGCGATGCGCTGGCGTCTTTTTCAACTATGAATTTGAAGACGGAACAAAGCTTTACCGATCAAATGAACCAGCGCGCGGTTCATCGGGAAGCGACGTCCCAAATACTCGCGCAACGACCCATCGCCGTTGTTCTTGCTGGGAATCTAAAGGATCATGCGCTAGGCGCCGGCAATACGTCGCTGCGACCTTCGGGCTATGGTCTTTGGGTGCATGGGTTGGGTTCGCTACAGACGGTAGACGCCAGCACATCGCTCGGTTCTCCGTCGACGCGCGCAACGACGGGCGGATTCCAAGCGGGCTACGACATTCCTTTATCGGAAGAGTTATTAGTCGGTATTGCGGCCGGCTACGCGTCCACAAGCTTGACGATTGAGAATCGATCGGCGTCGGGCGACGCGGTCTCGACGCAAACCGGGTTCTATGCGAGTTATGTTCCGAACGCCTGGTTTGTCAACGGTTCGATCGGTTATACAACGTCGTCTGATAGCTTGTCGCGACCGATTGAGTTTCAAGGGATCAGCGAGCAGGCCAATTCGCGGTTCCAGAGCCGGAACTATTCGTCCTTCCTCCAAGCCGGCTACCTGTACAAGTCGCCAGAGCGAATTTCCTTGGAACCTTCGGTGTCATTGCGCCAAAGCCATTGGCGTCGCGATGCCTTTATTGAAACAGATGCCCCCGGATTGGATCTTGGTGTTCCCACACAAACGGTAGACTCGCTTCTGTCGTCCGTCGGAGCAAAGTTGACACATCGTTTTCGGGCGAAGACTACGCATCCTTTTAATTTAGGAGCGAGCGCGGCATGGCAACATGAACTGCTCTCCAGCAACAACAGCCTAACGGCGCAATTTGCCGACGCGCCAAGTGGTGGATTTTTCACGGTTCAAGCGACGCCTCGCAGCCGCAATGATGCCGCCCTGGGGTTAAACGCTCGAGTACTCGTGACCAATCATATTGACGGTTTTGCGGACTACTCCGCCACCCTGGGCTCCGGACAACAAACGCAGGCCGTTTTCGGCGGGATACGATTGAGCTGGTAATCAGGACTATCGAGAGAGCGATCGCATTGTCGTTGTTAATTACGCGCCATGACTCTTCCCGGCCTGTCGCCGCCGGACGCTTTAATTTTCTGATCGCCTGCTTTCACCCACCCTGGCAGCATTCGAACTTGATCCGGTGCCAAAGACTCGCCGACATCCATTCAGCGTCGCCGCTCATCATCACCTAATAATCGTCAAATGAGCGTCGAAATGGGCGTTGAATACGAGACGTTTACGACGTATACATAACTATAGTCGCGTGGCACGCGGAAAAATTTACGCGGAGGCAGGCGCTTGCGGCAAAAACTTCACAAAGGGTTGCAAATTGGTTTTCTGGTTGGTTTTATCGGGCGCCCTTTGGGTGTCTGGGCAGATCCAATTCCGGCGGATACGTCCGTCACAAAATGGGTCGAGATCAATAACGAACTGACAGCGAACCTCTCGGCTTACACGCAAACGATTGCCAGTCGTTGGAACGGACAACGCTACGCGAATGCCCATTTTGGGGCCGATATTTATCCGGCCGACAATGGCGCGTCTGGCAAGATGGGCAACGATACCTATTACAACACGAGCGTAGTACCCTGGATTGATGCCATGGCCGCTCTCGGCATTACGTCCATGAAAGTCACGGTAAGTTTTCCCGTTTTATATGCCCCTTATTACACCTACATTGCGGGCAGCAGCACTCTAGGCGCCGCCCAGTACAACGCCACGCTGGCTAATTATTTAAAGCTCGCCCAATACGTCAAATCCAAGGGAATGAAACTCGTGGTTGATAGCATGAGCGCCTTCCCATCCGATCCCAATGTCGCCAGTTTTTATTCCACGCTTTCAATGTCTGCCTATCAAGCCGGCCGCAGTCAGGTGATCAATACGCTGGCCGAGAATCTCTCTCCCGATTACCTGATTCTGCAGACAGAACCTCAGACGGAAGTCGACAATATCTTAGCGATTGATCCTCTGAAAACACTTAATAATCCTAGTACGGATGCGGCTATGATTCAGCAATTCATGACCAATTTAGATGCCGACACGAACGTCACCGGGTTGCATTCCAGCATCCTTGTCGGCAGCGGCATGGGGACGTGGCAAGTAAATTTTGAAGACGGAACCCCGGCGACTCCCGGCTTTAAAAATGCCATCGTCAACTTGCCGCGCCTCGACTTCCTCGACATTCATGTTTATCCCATTTACACGGTGGGCGGCAGCAATTTTTTGGACCGTATTGCGGAGATGGCGTCGCTCGCGCACAACAAAGGCCTGAAAGCGGGAATGAGCGAAGCTTGGGCCTACAAAGAACAGGCTAGCGAGGCCGGCCGGGGGACAACGTCGACGGAAATTTATTCACGCGATATTTATAGTTTTTGGTCGACGCTCGACAGTCAGTTTCTGGAAGCCATGGTTCATGTGGCGCATTGGCAACAGCTCGATTACATGAGCCCGTTTTTCGATAAATATTTTCTGGCGTACACGGACTATCACAACACACCGGCTCCCTGCGGTCCGCTCACTAGCCAGAACTTTCCCGATGTCATGTGTCAAGGTGTTGGTCCAGCGACGCCCAATGCCAATGATTTGGTAACGATTGCGACGCATGCCGCCGGTGCGGTTCTCAGCCATCCTCCTATTTCCTATACGGCAACGGCGCTCGCCTATCAGATCCTAATTAATCCCGTCACAGCCAATCTGAGCGTCATCATTCAAAGCCCGCAGGCGGCGCAAGTCGTGGCCGGTCTCGTTCCAGTGAATTCGACGGTCACCGCCTTTGCCACCACGGGAATTGCGCGAACGGAGCTATCCATTGACAACGTCCTGCAATCGAGCTTAACCGCCGCGCCCTATAATTTTCTCTGGGACAGCACGAAAGTCACCGACGGCGCGCACAACGTTAGCGTCACGACTTACGATCGAGCTAACAATACCTCCGGCGCGTCTGTAACGGTGACGGTGAATAACAGCGGAGCGGCCTTGCCGCCGCCGACGTTAAATCTACCCGCCGTGATTCCAGCTAATGCCCAGATCAGCTGCGGATACCCTGATGGGTACAACATCACCTTGTTCGATTGGAGCATTGTGCCTGCCAATCAGACGAGCGCCACGGCGCGGACGGGAATTCCGGGCGCGGCGAGCGGTAGTTTTACAACGCCCAAAAACACGGCGAGTCTGTCGACGATCAATTTAATTCCGGGAACTTACCAGATTCGTGTAACAGCTCAAGACAGTAACGGACGAATATCGCCCGCCGCATCCGCCACCGTTACTTTGGCCAGCGTCGATTTGTCCGGCGTTCGCGTCTATCCAAACCCATGGCGAAGCGATCGCCATGGCCGTTCGCCTATCACTTTTGATTTCTTGACCATCGGAAGCACGATTAAAATCTTCAATATATCAGGCCATTTAATAAAAACCTTGACGCCAACATCCGACAAAATTCAATGGGATCTCAGTAACGAGTCGGGCGACAAGGCGGCGTCGGGCCTCTATTTTTATTTAATTAGCGATACGCAAGGCGGTAAGGTTCATGGAAGCCTAGCCGTCATTCGCTAGATCTCCGGCTTTTACACCTTACCCTTTGGCGAGGCGGAAAAGGACATAATCAGATGGGTTCGTCGAGATTATCCATACGACGCTATCTATTGTTGGGATTGGGGATTGCGCTGCCCTGGTGGGGTTGTGCCGGTCATCAGCCAATCGTCGTGCCAACCAAGCCCCCGTCTGTGGCACCGGTCCCGCCAAAAAATGACCTGCGATCACACTTGGAAGGGACGTGGGAAGCGCCATCCAAATCCGGCAAGCCGAAGCAGTTGACGTTTAATTCGGACGGCAGCTTACGATTCAAGGGCGCGCTTGAGTTTTTTAATCCCGGGCAATGGACGTTGCGCGAGGACCGCGGCGAACTTCAAATTATTTTGCCTGCCGCAGACGACGAAAAATTACAGATCTTCAAATTGTACGTCGGAGACGGCGTGAAAGGGTTCGACCGTATCCAAAAACAAATCACGTATCATTTCGACGATCAAATCTGGGAACTCAATATTGCTGGGTGGATTTATTCTAAAGCGGGAGCCGCGCTAATGATCCCTCCCGTTGCCGAACCCACCATTCAATAACTTATATTTGAAATGACATCGTAGGCCATCGTCGCTTGTAAATTTTACCCACTAATTATCTCAGCCGTCGGGGTACCCGTACCTTCCTGTACCATTCCTCTTTTACCCTCCGGGCCGACCACCAACGGTCGGCGCTGTTAAAAAACTAAGTTTTTAGCCCGTCAGGATATTCTCTACCGTTAACGGGCTGTCTTCCTCGTAGCTTCAGAGACTATGGCCTGTCACGTGTCGGTCACTTGGACTTACGGGACGCACTTGGCCTCACTCTGTTTGACGGACATACCGCCAACGTTCCCTGCGCGTTGGCCCCTCAATAAGCGAAAACGCTCGGCTAACTCTCACCTTAACGATGACACCCGCTCCCCACACAAGCCTCCCTTGTGTTCGCGCATTGTGTTAGATCCTTAACACGAGCCTGCCCGTCGACGGTGATTTTCAGAAAAATGCTAAAATCCACATTCGAATGTCGTTTATATCCTGGGCATACGTCGTTTTCCTTCCGGTCGTTTGTTGTCTCCATTTTAATTTGCCTGTCCGATATCGATGGTTGGGACTGTTGATCGCCAGTACTCTGTTTTATGTGTGGCTTATTCCTTCTTATATTGTGGTCATCGCGGGATTGATCGCTTGGGACTTCGTGTTGGGTCTGCGCATTGAAGCCAGTCGGGGTCCCATCCGGACGCTCTATTTATTGTTGAGCCTTGCTGGAAACCTTGGGATTCTTTGTTTATTTAAATACGGCCCGCAGCTGTCGTCTGTCGGCTTCTCGTTAATAATGCCGCTCGGGCTTTCGTTCCATGTATTCCAATCCTTGAGCTATACGATCGACGTGTATCAAGGACGATGCCGGGCGGAGCGTCACTGGGGGTATTACGCGCTATTTGTCATGGTTTTTTTCCAGATGGTGGCCGGCCCCATTGAGAGAGCCGGAAGATTGCTTCCCCAATTGCATGCTGCGCGGTGTTTTGACGCGCGGCGAGCGAGCCTAGGACTGCGAACCATCGCGTGGGGTTTTTTTCAAAAGATGGTTATCGCCGATCGAGCGGGAGAGTTTGTGAATGCGGTTTACTCAAGGCCCGGTTCCTTCAGCGGTACGGCGATGCTCTTGGCGACCTTCTTGTTCAGCATCCAGATTTATTGCGATTTCGCTGGTTACTCGAATATCGCGAGGGGTTCAGCGCTGTTACTGAATATCGACATTTTGGCCAATTTTAGACGGCCTTACACGGCCGATTCGTTGTCGGCGTTCTGGAGGTCGTGGCATATCTCGTTGTCGAATTGGTTTCGCGACTATATCTATATGCCTTTGGGAGGTTCCCAAACCAGCTCCCTGTTGTGGGCAAGAAATATTCTGGTCGTATTTCTCTTGAGCGGAGGCTGGCATGGGGCGAGTTGGACGTTTGTGTTGTGGGGGGCGTATCATGGGCTATGTCTTATAGCCGCACGCGGGTTCGGTAAGGCTTGGCCCAAATTGGCGTCTTCAAAGACTAGAATAGTACGCTGGGGACGTATTGGATTAACTTTTGGGGTGGTCACGATAGGTTGGGTATTCTTCCGGGCATCGTCAATCCCCATGGTCCGTTATATTTTCAAGAAAATCCTGTTTGATATTCCACGCATGCACTCGCTTGGAACCTGGGCGGCGGCTCTCAAAAGTTTTACCGTTCCTGGTGCCCAATGGGTGCTCATGTTTGTCGGGTTATTGGTTTTATGGTTTGTTGAAGCCCGCCGGCCAGATGCAGGGTGGGAATCATGGTTTTCCAGCCGTCCTGGATGGTTTCGGTTCAGCGCGTACTATGGGGCCCTAACCATTTTTATGGTTATGGCGCACACCTCCATGCAACCGTTTATTTATTTCCAATTTTAGATATGCGTTTTGCAGCCAAATTGGCGTTGGTCGGGGGGCCTTTCTTGATGTTTTGGCTGTTTGAATTATTTGTACTGCCGATCGATTTGTTTTGCTTTCGATCAACCGAGGCCCTGATCGTTTATGAGTTGACCCATTCACTCCCTGGATATTTTTATCCGAATCAGCATCTATGTCGAATAGACATCGGGGATATGGCCGTTGGAACAGCTTATGCTCGGCCTCATCGAGTGATTTTTCAAACCGATGCACTAGGATTTCGAAATGGGCCGGACGTTGCACCTCAAAATGCAGAGGTCATCCTTGTAGGGGATTCATTTGCTTATGGGTTGGGACTTTCCCAGGAGTACACCCTAGCTCGGCAAATTGAGAAGCAAACGGCCCGAAAAGTGTATTCTTACTCGACAGCCGGGCTTAATGAGTTGTTGTCCGATTCTCGATTTCGTTCTTGTCCAGCCAAGACAGTGATATTTGCAGGACGTGAAGGTACCGTGGCGCTGGTTCCGCCGCTGTCTCCCGCCAACCATTGGAATTTTGATCGTCGTTCCACCGAGCAGCACTGGACCATTCTTGTTGATCGCATCTGCAAAATGCCCTCCGTTCGTGCGGCGCAGGCCTGGACGGAACGACTATGCAACCGCGGATGGAATGTCTTGATTGACGGAGATGCCGATGCTCTTTCACCCGCCTATCAATGGGCGGTCGATCACTCGATGATCTTTCGAAAAGGCGATATTCGTGCTTCTGGACTAAACCATGCCAACCGCTCAAACAACCTTCTTGCGTATGCCGACGAATTTTCCCGCCGCGGGAAGCATTTAATTGTCCTGATCATCCCGAATGATACGACGATTTACTA
>JBBQYF010000092.1:0-10671 GCA_038208955.1 Elusimicrobiota bacterium | reverse complement strand
AGATAGTCCATAAATGCTCGGGGGATTACATCGGTCTTCAGAGAGAAAAGTCTGAGACGGGCGCTCATGACGCTACCCTGGTTTGGCGTCTGCGCGAGGAAGGCGTTTGACCGACCGTGTCGCCTCTTACAATCCGAACGAATGAAACCCGGTGATACCGATAAACACGTCCCGGCCTTCGGTAAACCCACTGGCCAATGATAGTCCTTTCGGCACGTGGGCGATGACGGGTTTTTCGGCGCCGACGTCGATGCTGAGTTCGATCACGGGACCTTGAAAACGTGTTTTGACAATGCGGCCTTTGACTTGCAGGGATTCTTCGCGGGAGGTCACGTATACGTCGTTCGGGCGGAAATAGACGCGCACGTTTCGGCCGACGTCGTAGCCGGTGACGGAATATTTAAAGGGTCCCCAGACGGCGAGTTCGGGTTCGACGACTTTGCAGTCAACAAAATTCGATTCCCCGACGAATTGGGCGACGAATTGCGTCGCGGGGTGATCGAAGATTTCAAGCGGCGTACCTTCCTGTTCAATTTGGCCTTTGTTCATGACGAGAATGTGGCTGGCGATGGCCATCGCCTCGTGCTGATCGTGCGTCACGAACAGCGTCGTGACTTGGCTTTTGTCGTGCAGCTCGGTAATCCATTCCTGCAGTTCCTCGCGCACTTTTGCGTCAAGCGCGCCGAACGGTTCGTCCAGCAGCAATACTTGCGGATGGGGCGCCAATGCGCGCGCGACCGCGACGCGTTGGCGTTGGCCGCCGGAGAGCTGCGTAGGATAGCGACGCTCGAGGCCCTCTAACTGCACCAGTTTAATCAACTCCGAAACCCGCGCGTGGATTTCGGGGCGCGGCGTTTTGCGCATACGCAGTCCAAAAGCGATATTTTCCGTCACGGTCATGTGCTTAAAGAGCGCGTAATGCTGGAAGACAAACCCGACATTGCGTTCGCGCGCCGACAGAATGGTCGCCTCGCGACCGGTGAGCAGGATCTCCCCCCCGTCTGGAATTTCGAGGCCGGCGATCATTCGCAAGAGCGTGCTTTTGCCGGAACCGCTGGGACCCAGAACGGCGACGAGCGATCCCGTTTCCATGGCAAACGACACGTTGTCCACGGCTTTAAAACCGTTCGGAAATGTTTTTGTGAGATGTTTGATTTCAATACTCATAATTTCCTATCTCACTCCGGCGCTGAATCGCGCGTGAATTGCCGTTCCACCCACACTTTCGCCGCCAAGGTGATCAGCGCGAGAAATGTTAAGAGCGAAGCTACCGCGAAGGCAGCCGTAAAATTATATTCGTTATAGAGAATCTCGACATGCAAGGGCATCGTGTTGGTCAGTCCACGAATATGTCCCGAAACAACCGACACGGCGCCGAACTCTCCCATCGCTCGCGCATTGCAAAGAATCACGCCGTAAAGCAAACCCCATTTGACGGAAGGCAGGGTAACGCGAAAAAATGTTTGCCAACCGCTCGCCCCCAAGACGAGCGCCGCTTCCTCCTGATCGGTTCCTGCCGCCTGCATGACGGGAATCAGTTCGCGGGCTACGAAGGGAAACGTGACGAAAATCGTGGCCAGTACAATTCCCGGCACGGCAAACACAATATGCCAATCGTGCGACTGCAACCAGGGTCCCAGCCATCCTCGGGCGCCGAAAAGCAAAATAAAAATCAGTCCGGAAATCACCGGGGAGACCGCGAATGGCAAGTCGATCAGAGTGACCAAAATGCTTTTACCGGGAAATTCAAACTTGGTGATCGACCAAGCCGCCGCCATTCCGAATAAAAGATTGAGCGGTACTGAGATCGCCGCCGTAAGCAGGGTGAGGCGAATCGCCGAAAGCGCTGCCGGCTCCGTAATCGAAGCCCAATAAACTTCTAACCCCTTGGCGAATGCTTGGGTAAATACGGCGATTAACGGGACCACGAGAAATAATCCCAAGAAAACGAGCGCGACGATCGTCAAGAGTCCCCGGACCCAGAGCGGATCACCCACGTTTGGGAGTTGCGGACGCAGGGATTTTGTAGCGAGCGACGTCGGGAGCGACACCATCAGCGCTTGCCTTTTTGCGTTCGTGCTTGCAGAACATTAATGAGCAGCAGAAGCGAAAAAGAGGCGATCAACATGACGCAGGCGATAGCCGTTGCACCTGCGTAGTCGTATTGCTCGAGTTTCGTAATGATGAGGAGGGCTGTTATTTCGGTCTTCATCGGCAAATTACCGGAGATGAAAACGACCGATCCATATTCCCCCAAAGCCCGGGCAAAGGCGAGCGCGAACCCGGTAACCCAGGCCGGCCCTAGGGCGGGGAGAATGACTTTCTGAAACGTTTGCCAACGGGTGGCGCCGAGGCTCGCCGCCGCCTCCTCCACATCCGGATCCATTTCTTCGATTACGGGTTCAAGCGTGCGAACGACAAAGGGCAGCCCAATAAAGGTTAGGGCCACCACGACTCCCAGCGGAGCGAAGGCCACCTGGATGCCGTGCGGCACCAAGTAGCGACCGAGCCAACCGTTCGGCGCATAAACGGCTGTTAAGGCAATGCCCGCGACCGCTGTCGGCAACGCAAAGGGCAAATCAACCATCGCATCGACTAGCCGGTGCCCGGGAAAACGGTACCGGACAAGCACCCAAGCGACGACAAGTCCAAATACCGCATTAATCGTCGCCCCAATAAGCGAGGCGCCGAAGGTTAGCCGGTAAGAGGCCATCACTCGCGGCGACGCGACTTCCTGAAAAAAAGCCGACCAAGAAAGCGTGGTGGTTTTCAGGATTAGAGTCGAGAGCGGGATGAGGACGAGCAGACTGAGATAAAGGATCGTAAAACCCATCGACAATCCAAAACCTGGAAGCACGTGTCGTTTCTTTAAATTAAGTTTCATATCCTCCGCTATTAAATCAGTGACAGGTGGACCATGTACAGCGACTAAGAGAGGTCCGAGTGTTTTCCACCGGCGCTACGCTTAGGTCCTGTGCAGGCCAGTCGCCAATGCGCATGAGCCCTCATCTCTTCCATTCTCGTCGCGGTTATACGTCAACAGGAATGAGGAGATCCTACGGTTTATAAATCTGATCGAAAACCCCATTGTCGGCAAAGTGCGTTTTCTGCGCTTTCGACCACCCTCCAAAGGTTTCATCGATCGTAAAGAGGTTAAGCTTTGGAAATTGCGCCGCATATTTCGCGGCCACTTGCGCGTCGCGTGGGCGGTAAAAGTTTTTTGCCGCGATCTCTTGTCCCGTCGGACCATACAAGAATTTAAGATAGGCCTCGGCAACGGTTTGCGTTCCATGACGCGAGGTCACACGGTCTATGGACGCCACTGGCGGTTCGGCCAGGATACTGACGGATGGGTAGACAATTTCAAAGCCGTCCCCCGTGGTACCACCGCCGGCACTCATCATGGCCAAGTGGGCTTCGTTTTCCCAAGTCAGTAATACGTCCCCGATGCCGCGTTGGGCAAAAGTCGTCGTGGCCCCGCGAGCGCCGGAATCCAAGACGGGGACGTGATGGTAAAGCTCGGCGACGTAGGATTTGGCCTTGGCTTCATCGCCGCTGGCGCTTTTCAGCGCTTGCCCCCATGCGGCAAGATAGACCCAGCGTGCACCACCGGATGTTTTTGGATTGGGTGCGATGACCGATACCGCCGGCCGGATTAGGTCTTCCCAATTTTTGATGCTTTTTGGGTTCCCTTTGCGAACGAGAAAGACAATTGTTGACGTATAGGGCGTGCTGTTGTTAGGCAGGCGTTGTTGCCAATCTTTAGGAAGTAAGTTTCCTTTCTCGGCGATCGCGTCGATGTCATAAGCGAGCGCCAAGGTCACGATATCGGCGTCGAGTCCGTCGATCACGGCTCGGGCTTGTTTGCCGGACCCGCCATGCGATTGGTTCACGACAAGGTCGTCGCCCGTTTTCTGTTTCCATTCTTCTGCGAAGGCCTTGTTGATCGCTTGATAGAGTTCTCTTGTTGGATCGTAAGAAACGTTGAGCAGTGTGATCGTTTTGGCGAAACCTCGCGAGGAAATCGCGAGCGTGAGGGCCAACGATAGCGCGGCCAGGATAGACGTCTGTCGATTTCGGTTCATGATGGTTCTCCGTTCATAATTTTATTAGAGCGCCTGAATATCCTCGTTAGAACAACAACTGCCAGCGCGAAATAATAATCTTCTCGTTCGGACGATCCGCAAACGTCGAACCCGCGGACGCCCCTTTATCGAACGTCGTCTGATCGTAGTCGGTCACGAAACGAATTGACGAATTTAAGTACCAGTTGAGGCCGAGACCCCATTGACTGCCCCGCTGAATGCTCGTTTTCGGATCGGCAATGTTTTGGGTGAAGTTGTCGGGGTCAAGATACAGTTCCCCATAACGACTCACGAGCTCAAAGGCGCCCCACGTTCCCTTTTGAGGATCAAAGGTGGCCCGCGGCCGGACGCCGTTGTACGAGGTGTCTTCACCCGTCAGAACGTACCGGGTCACCACCTGCCACGCTTGATTGACGATCCGCGACTTAACGCTGCCCACTCGGTAAACCTGAGATGACTGGACCCATTCACCGGTAGCGCCAAAGGAATGATAGTAATAGGAAAGGTCCGGTTCGAGACGAATTTTCTCGCCGTCGGGGGCCGGGCCGCTCGTGGCCGGTGCGAGTAGAGAGAATATCGATACTTGCCCGGGAGTCAGATAGGTCGGATTGAGCACATTTTCTTTGGCGTAACTGGCTCCAAACCCGATGCCAATGTTCTGCACGGCGGCCACCGACGTATTACGAAATGGCGTAACGACGAGGCGCGCCGTGCCTTCCTTACTATCGGTGTTGTCCGTATCAGACGTCACGGGCGCGGTCGTCGCGGCGTTGACATTATTATCTCCCACACCATTGGTAAATGCGGCGGCGTAGCTGAGCACTCCTTTGCCCAGGTCCCCGAAGAGTTGAACCCCCGTATCGCGCGAGGGAACCAACAAGCTTGTAAAACCGCGTTCCGCGAACGCCACGTATTCATCCGATTGAAGGTGTTCGAGGCCAATCGGCGGCTTAAACTTACCAACCCGTAATTTGGCGAAGGTCCATGGCGCGATATCCACGTAAGCATCAAAGAGTTCCGTCTTCCCGTTGGAGGCAAAGTCCGGCGTAACCCGGAAACTGTAGAACTGATAGACCGTCCCTTCTAGAATCGGCCGGGCCCGACGTACCAAGAATTGGTTCGTCAAGTTCCCCGCGGGATCAGAGGTAAAAAACCGCGCATCGGCCTGCAGCAACGCGCGAATCTTCAGTACAAAGTTTTTATCGGGCGATTGAAGTTGAAATCCTTCTTTCCCGGCCGTGACGACCGGCGACTCTTTGGCTTTGGCAGTCTGGTCTTCCTGGAAAACTTCGAGTTTTCTTTCGAGAACTCGCAGACGTTGTTCAAGATCCCCGGGACTCGAGGCCGTCGAGGCCGTGGCATCGGCGGCCGATACTGTCGACACAGGTGCCGCGCCGGGCGGCGGCAAGTCTTCACTCCAACCCTTGCTCCAAAAACCTCCGAGAGTGACGGCCACAAACCCTACGACAATCGCATTCCAGCTTTTCCAACGCGTTGCATTTTTCATCGTAATCCCCTTTTTATTGACGTCCTTGACGATTTCTCTTTCGCGCATTAAAAAACCCACCCCCGCCGATGCAGGAATGGGTTTTTAAATAAAAAACCCATCCTGTTCGAGGATGGGTTGCTTTTTACTTTAGAGACTTAAACGACTAGGCCAAAGCGCAAAACACCACATCCCGGACGATCCTCGGGCACATGCACATCGATTGCGGGGTGGTGCTGGCTAGAGCTAAATTCATGATGCGCCATTCTACGGATCAGCAGATCAAATGTCAACAATAAAATTGATGGGTATTTCCACTTCACTCTTTTTACACTTGTCACCGGGATTTTTTTACCATACATCTATACCGATACAGAATTGGTGAGATTTTCCAGAGGAGCCGTTCTTGCAATGCCCCAACTGTAAGTACCCGAACCCAAAAGGCGTGACCTATTGCCAAATGTGCTACGAAGTTTTTTCGCGGAGCGCCGCGGAAAGCTACTTACGCACGATGCACCGCGACCGGCTTGCCGCCCAAAAAAAAGAGGCCTCCGAACGGATTATGGCCCCCGCTGCCGCCAGTCTAAAGAATTGGTTCAAGAACGTCGACTGGGGACAGTTGACTGAACCGCTGAGCATTTGGGCTCGGGCGAATCGACGACTGGTGTTGGCTGCCATCGGGGTCCTGGCGGCCGGCATTTTTTGGACAACATGGACCTCGGCCCACTTAGGTTTGCGGCTGGTAGGAACAAGATTTCATTACATTTTTAACAAGCAAAAATCGCTTTATATTCTCGTTGGCATGAAATCAGAGCTTCGCGAATGGTCGGAGTATCGCGCTCAGATCGATACGGAAATGAGCGAGATCTCGCTTGATGAAATCGGTACCTTGCGGCTGAAAAAAGAATCCGAAACCCGCGTGCTCGTTGAACCGACGCAGTGGTGGCTCGAAACCCGCCGCAATGGGAATCGTGAAAGCCATATCATTCCGCTGTCGAGCCCGACTCTCTTGCCCGGACATATCCTCTTAAGTTCGCGTGGAACCGTGTTGCAGAGGCATTACGGGCTGAACTCGCGGCTCGCCCAAAGCATTCCGTTCATGGCGCCGATTTTACCCGCTCACTTCCTTCACCTCCACGACCATTGGGGCGAGCATATCGAATGGATCGAAATGCTCGGGGACTGGAAAGTTCATTGGGTGGCCAAGCTCGATTGGACATTGGCGGGCGAAATCTCTTACGGACAATACAATTGCGACCAGTTGCTCTATACGGCAACACTCACCCCGCAAATTCTCGCCGGTCCTTCGTGGGGATCGTTCGCTTTGCAAAATGCCACCTTTGATATCGGAACGGTGCAAGGCGTAGCCGAATTTGACCATCACGCCGGCGAGCTATTGGCCAACACTTTTTCCTATTCCGGACAATTGCGCATCCCGACGAACGACCTCGGCGCGATCCCGATGGAGCAGCGCATCGGTCGATCCGTGCACCATCTTCCCGGTGAAATCGTGGTTAAATTTTCCAATACGATAAACGTTCGAAAACCCTGACGAATTAATTTTCTCCCGGAGAGCGATGAGGACGCCGGCAGAATTTCCGTCGAAATGTTGACATCGCTTCCAATCATTCTTATGCTGAAGAGATTGTTGGGAGTGCCCCAGCCATGCCGGCGCCGGTGATTTTTTCGTCCCCAAATGTGCACTTGTTACTACCTTGTCGTGGCACCGTCAAGCGCTTGACACACCACAACCTATAGTTGTATTACTTAACGCTGACCATACCGCTAGTATGTCCGAGCGCGCGCATCAGATCTTTCTACGACGTCGATTTCTATAATTTTCGCTTGAGGGAGCGTACAATCCATGGGTAAAAATATGAAGGGCCTTTCCATTCAAAATCGCTTTGTTTCACCGGGTTCCGGCGACCGTGTGGATTGTCATGTTTTCGATTCTCTATCTTGGGAATCGCGTTCCAGCATCATCCGCAACCCCGATGGCTCCGTGGTTTTTGAAATGACCGACATTCGTATTCCCAAAGGTTGGTCGCAAGTGGCGACCGACATTATCGCCCAAAAATATTTCCGCAAGGCAGGCGTTCCCTTCAAAACGAAAAAAGTGATGGAGCCCGGCGTTCCGGAATGGCTTCAACGTTCGGCTCCGGACAACGATGCGCTAAACGGCTTGCCTGAGGATCAACGTTTCGGCAGCGAAAAAGATGCCCGCCAGGTATTTCATCGGTTGGCCGGCTGTTGGACCTATTGGGGCTGGAAACTCGGTTATTTTAAAACGGAAGCCGATGCCCAATCCTATTACAACGATATGGCTTTTATGTTGGCGGCCCAAATGGCGGCGCCCAACTCTCCACAATGGTTTAACACCGGCCTCCACTGGGCCTATGGCGTGGAAGGTCCTGCTCAGGGGCATTATTTCGTCGATCCCTTATCGGGCGAAATGAAGGAATCGACCAACGCTTACGAACATCCCCAACCGCATGCTTGTTTCATTCAGTCCGTGACCGATGATTTGGTAAACCCCGGCGGCATCATGGACTTATGGGTGCGCGAAGCCCGCATTTTTAAGTACGGTTCGGGCACCGGTAGCAACTTCTCCGATATCCGCGGCGCCGGCGAACCGCTCTCGGGGGGCGGCAAAAGTTCAGGCCTCATGTCGTTCCTTAAAATAGGCGACCGTGCCGCCGGCGCGATTAAGTCCGGGGGAACCACGCGGCGAGCGGCCAAGATGGTCACGCTCGATCTCGATCACCCGGACATCGAAGAATACATCGGCTGGAAAACAAAGGAAGAGCAAAAAGTGGCGGCGCTCGTGACCGGATCGAAACTTTGCAAGAAACATTTAAATGAAATTATTAAAGCCATCCACGGTTGGACCGAGGTGGAAGACCGCCTCGATCGGAAGAAGAATACACGACTCGCCGCCGCCATCCGCGCCGCCCAGTCGGTGATGATTCCGCAAAACTTCGTCGAGCGTGTTATCGAATTGGCCTCACAGGGTGTGCTGGAAATTGAATTTGATGAGTACAACACAGACTGGACGTCGGAAGCCTACATTACCGTGGCCGGACAGAACTCGAATAACAGCGTACGCGTCCCCAACGCTTTCATGGACGCGCTTTTAAATGATGGCGAGTGGCCGCTCGTGTGGCGCGTCGAAAAAGCCAAAGCCGCCAAAGAAGGCCGCGAGGCCAAGCCCTGCAAAATGATCAAAGCCAAAGAACTCTGGGACGAAATTTGTTACGCCGCCTGGGCTTGCGCCGATCCCGGAATCCAATTCGATACGATCATCAATGACTGGCATACCTGCCCAGCCGATGGCCGGATCAATGCCTCCAATCCTTGCTCGGAATACATGTTCTTAGACGATACCGCCTGCAATCTAGCGTCGATCAATCTGATGAAGTTTTTTGATACGTCCAATGCCCGCTTTGATATCGAGGCCTATCGCCATGCGACGCGCCTCTGGACCATTACCCTTGAAATCTCGGTCGCGATGGCACAGTTTCCGTCGCGCGCGATCGCCGAGAAATCTTACGTGTTTCGGACCCTCGGCCTAGGGTATGCCAACTTGGGTGCGCTTCTGATGGTTCAGGGTATTCCTTATGATAGCGAGCCGGCACGCGCGATGTGCGGAGCGCTGACGGCCATTATGCACATGGGTGCCTATGCCACCTCGGCGGAGATGGCGGGGGCTCTCGGCACGTTCTCGGGGTACGAACGCAATAAGGAATCCATGTTGCGCGTGATTCGCAATCACCGACGTGCCGCCTATCCGACGAAACGCGAAAACTATGAGGGCCTTTCCGTGCCACCGGTGATGATCAAACCCGAATATTGTCCGCCGGAGTTGCTCAAAGCCGCGCGCGAAGATTCCGACCGCGCGCTCGTCATGGGCGAACGCCATGGCTACCGGAACGCCCAAGTGACGGTCATTGCCCCCACGGGAACCATCGGCCTTTCGATGGACTGCGACACCACCGGTATCGAGCCGGATTTCGCGCTCGTGAAGTTCAAAAAGCTGGCCGGTGGCGGTTATCTCAAGATCATCAATAGCTCCGTGCCGCCCGCCCTTAAGAACCTTGGGTACACCAAATTGCAGATCGAGGACATGATTCGCTACTGCAAAGGGACGGGTTCACTCAAAGGCTGTCCCCATTTAAACGCCGAGTCGCTCCGGGCTAAAGGATTTACCGATGAAGTCATCGCCAAAGTGGAAACGGCCTTGCCTCAGGCCTTTGAAATTGGATTTGCTTTCAACCAATGGACACTGGGCGAGGAGTTCTGCAAAGACGTGCTCCATATTTCAGAAGAACAACTCCACGACTGGACGTTCTCGATCCTGAAGCACTTGGGTTACACCACCGAGCAAATCGCCACCGCCAACGAATATGTTTGCGGCACGATGACGATCGAAGGCGCACCGCATATCAAAAATGAGCACCTCCCCGTATTTGACTGTGCCAACAAATGCGGCGCCATCGGAAAACGCTTTATCGCACCCTTTGCCCATCTTCGCATGATGGCCGCGGCGCAGCCCTTTATCTCCGGGGCGATCTCAAAGACGATTAATTTCCCTCATGAAGCGACGCTGCGCGACATCAATGAAGCGTATGTGGAAAGCTGGCAACTGATGCTTAAGGCCATCGCCCTGTACCGGGACGGTTCGAAACTGAGCCAGCCGCTGAACACCGTCTCGGATGGGCTCGATGTGCCGGTTACCATGGAAGACCTCCAACAGGGACCGCTCAAAATTGCGGAGAAAATCATTCACCGGTATCTCGCGCGCCGGCGCCGTCTGCCGGACCGCCGCTCCGGCTACACGCAAAAAGCCAAGATCGGCGGCCATACCATTTATCTCCGCACCGGCGAATACGAAGACGGCGGCCTAGGAGAAATCTTTGTCGACATGCACAAAGAAGGCGCGGCATTCCGCAGTTTGATGAATTGTTTCTCGATCGCGATCTCGCTTGGTCTCCAGCATGGTGTTCCGCTGGAAGAGTTTGTCGAGGCCTTCGTCTTTACGCGCTTCGAACCGAACGGAATGGTCAGTGGCAATCCGCAGATTAAAATGACAACGTCGATTAT
>JBBQYF010000091.1:0-10761 GCA_038208955.1 Elusimicrobiota bacterium | reverse complement strand
TGGCGGGAGCGGCGCTTGTTCATGGGAGTAATGATGGCCAGAAAAGTCTCGCGATGATTCACTTGGCCGTCGGGGCGGCCGCGATCACGGCCGCGTCGCCCTTCCGCGCCGGCTGGATTCTCAATCTTCTTTGCGGCGGCTCGCTGGCTCTCGGTGTTTTATGTGGTTCGCAGCGAATTATTCAAACGGTCGGCCAGCGGATGTTTAGGATCCAGCCGCTGCAGGGGTCTTGCGCACAAATCTCAACCATGCTGCTCATCGGAGCTAGCTGCCGCTGGGGAATCCCCATGTCGACCACGCATGTGATGTCGACGTCGCTCCTCGGGACCGGCGTAGCGGTGCGCCATGCCCAAGTCCGCTGGGAAGTGGTGCGAGGCATTGCCATCGTCTGGTTGGTCACCATTCCGGCTAGCGCCTTAACGAGCCTGCTGCTCGCGATTGGCCTAAGGCATCTCTTTCATGTGGTTTCATAAACGCTTCGATTTTTATCAACTGCTTCTCGACCAGGCTCGAAAAAGCGAGGAGGGCTTGAAGCTGCTTTGCGGATTCGTCCAAGTCCCTACGCATGAGATGGGGGTCAAGGTCGAAAACGCCGAAACCGAGGCCGATGATTTGCGCCGGCAGTTAATTGACGCGCTCAACCGAACGCTCGTTACGCCACTTGACCGCGGCGATATTTTCGCCTTGTCGCGGACGATCGACGACATGATTGACTACGCCAAAAGCACGGTTGAAGAAATGATGCTGTTTGAGGTGCAAACGAACGATCACTTAAAGAAAATGGCGGAAACGCTTTACGCCGCCGCCCAGCATATCACCCTAGGCGTGGCCGGTCTGCGCCGCCTCCCGAACGGCGTCCAGGAACACATTATCCGCGCTAAGAAGCTCGAAAATCAGATGGAACATTTATATCGCAAAGCGCTCGTTGAATTATTCAAAAATCCGGACGTCATTACCCTGATGAAAATGCGGGAAATTTACCGGCACTTGTCTAACGCGGCCGATCGCGGGGACGAGGCCGCCGACATCCTTAGTGACATCCTCGTTAAAAACAACTAACGCTATACTTCAAAATTGCCAAAACGTATTGATACCGCAATGGTTTTCGTATCTTGACATCCGCCCTTGGCGAATGGTAATATTTAACGAAATAGGAAGATTTTGAAACCGCTGGCATTGCGTCCGCGGTTTAGTTATTTTAGGGGGCATTATGGGACTTTCCGTACTTCAAAGTGTAAAAGTCGGCGCCTACGTCATGAAACATCGCATTCTGGGAACCAAGCGGTTTCCCTTAGTGCTCATGCTCGAGCCGCTGTTTCGCTGTAATCTCGAATGCGCCGGTTGCGGGAAAATACAGTATCCCGAAGAAACCCTTAAAAAACGTCTTTCCGTGGCCGACTGTATTGGAGCCCTTGAAGAATGCGGAGCCCCGGTCGTTTCCATCGCCGGCGGCGAGCCCCTCATGCACCCCGAAATGCCCCAGATCGTCGCGGAGTATGTGAAGCGGAAAAAGTTTGTTTATCTGTGTACGAACGCCATTCTTCTGGAGAAGCGCTTGCCGGAGTTTACACCCTCTCCTTATTTGTCTTTCAGTATCCATTTGGACGGCTTGGAAAACCGTCACGATACCTTGGTTTGCCGTGAAGGAGTTTTCAAAACGGCCGTCAGCGCGATTCGTGCCGCCAAAGCCCAAGGCTTTCGTGTCACCACGAATACCACTGTTTTCGACGGGGAAAAGCCAGAAGAGTTGCACAAGCTTTTTGACTTCCTGATGAACGAACTAGGCACCGACGGGATGATGGTTTCTCCCGGTTACGCGTACCAGAAAGCCCCCGATCAAGAGCATTTCCTGCGCCGGGAACGGACCAAGGAACTGTTTCGCCAGATCGTTAAGCCGACCGCCGACAAGGTAGATCCGGCTCGACGGCGCCGCTGGCAGTTTAATCACTCCTCCTTTTTTCTTGATTTCTTGACCGGCGACAAAGAATACCAATGCACGCCTTGGGGCAATCCCACCCGGAACGTGTTCGGTTGGCAGAAGCCCTGTTATTTAATGTCCGATGGTTATGTCAAAACGTTTAAAGAACTTCTCAATGACACCGACTGGGATCAATATGGCACTGGCAAAGACCCGCGTTGCGCCGATTGCATGGTGCATTGTGGCTATGAACCGACCGCCGTTCTCGATGCCACCGCGGGGGCGAAGAACATGTGGAAATCGTTGAAGGATACGATCGCCGCATCGAAGAATTAAAAGGATGGCTTCCCCGAGCCACGGCCGACTGGGCGCACGCCCATTTATGATGGGTTCCCGCCTACGACTGCGGGAATGACCACTAGGAATAATGGTTCGAAAAGTCGTTTCTGAAATCGTTTCGTACGTCAACGCTGATCTCCTCGAGCGGAACGCCGCTCGGTTTATCCCCGGCTTTTCCCGAGAACGTCTCTTCAAAAAACCGCACCATTGGGATCGCATTTTTCCCGCCCTAGACCCGATCACGGGACAAGACGACGAGGCGGGTACGCTCAGCCTCCGCCAGACGATCGACCGAGCGCAGAAGTGGCTACTTCAGAAACAAAATCCCAAAGACGGACATTGGCTCGCGGATCTGCGCGCCGATACGACTCTCGAGTCGGACATGATCATGCTGTACGTTTTTCTCCAGTGGCAAAATCGCCCCCTCGTCCGCACCACGATCCGCCGCCTGGCCGACTACATTTTGCATTCGCAAAACCCCGATGGCGGTTGGCCGATTTACCGGAACGGGCCAAGTGAGATCTCAGCAACATTCAAAGCCTATTGGTCGCTGAAGCTAGCTGGTTACGCCGTCAACGATCCGCGTCTCGTGACGGCGCGGGAATGCTTAAACCGCCTGGGCGGGCTTCACAAAACAAACTCCTACTGTAAATTTTATTTAGCGCTCTTCGGGCTCTACGATTGGGCGGGGGTGCCGGCCATTCCGCCGGAAATCATGGCCTTTCCAACCTGGTTTTATTTCAACCTCTACGAAATGTCTTCCTGGACGAGAGGCATCGTCATACCGTTGTCGATCGTTTGGGCGAAGCGCCCAAGAATGCCGTTGCCTCCCAACGGGCGCATCGACGAACTGTTCCAAAAAGGCGGGCCCCAGTGGGTACCCGTCGGCGGTGATCCGCCTCCGGGTGAAGGTTTTTTTTCCTGGCGCAAAAGTTTTGTCGAGCTCGATGCCTTTCTGAAAGACATGGAAGGGCGCGGTCCCTACCTCCTTCGCGGGTGGGCGCTCAAGAAAGCCGAATCCTGGATGCTGCGCCATAACGAAAAATCCGATGGACTGGCCGCGATTTTTCCGGCGATGCTTAATACCATCTTGGCGCTCAAAGCGTTGAAATATGCGGACGACCATCCGGTCCTCCTGCACAATCTGCGCGAGCTTGAGAAGTTTTTTATCGATCGCGGTCCAGAGGGGATTGAAGTGCAGCCCTGCGTGTCGCCGGTTTGGGACACGGCGATCTCGATGCTCGCCCTGGCCGAATCCGGACTGCGCGCGGACCACCCGGCGCTTGTGCGTGCGACGCGTTGGATGCTCGACCGGGAAATTAAAATCGCCGGGGACTGGAAGGTTAAAAATTCGACCGGGCCGATTGGCGGTTGGGCCTTTGAATATGAAAACGCATTTTACCCCGATATCGACGATACCGCCATGGTGTTGCTCGCGTTACGCCGGGTTAAACTGGACGGACCCCTCGGTCAGGCGCGCGAAAAAGCGTTTTTGCGCGGCCTAAACTGGCTGTTATCGATGCAGAGCTCGAACGGCGGATGGGCCGCCTTTGACCGCGACAATACCAAATCGATTTTTGAAAAAATTCCTTTCGCCGACCATAATGCGATGATCGATCCGCCCACAGCCGATATCACCGCGCGCGTCTTAGAAACGCTCGGGCTCGTCGGTTACGACAAAACGTACGATTGCGTTCGTCACGCCATCACTTTCTTAAAACGCGACCAGCAGCCGGATGGTTCTTGGTACGGCCGTTGGGGAGTAAACTACATTTATGGAACCTGGCAGACGGTGCGTGGACTAACCTGCGTCGGGGAGAATCCTTCCGAGCCGTACATTCAAAATGCCCTGGCTTGGCTGCGCTCCGTGCAACGACCGGATGGCGGTTGGGGCGAGCGCTGCGACACCTACGAAAATCCCGCTCTCAAGGGAAACGGTCCGAGTACCCCCAGTCAAACCTCTTGGGCGTTGATGGCCTTTCTCTCCTGTGGCTTACTGGACGATCCGGCGGTCGAGCGCGGGATTCGTCATCTGCTGATAACCCAACGGTCGGACGGCACGTGGGACGAGAATGAATTTACCGGAACGGGTTTTCCGAAAGTTTTTTACCTCGAATACACCTACTACCGACATTATTTCCCCCTACTCGCCCTGGGAATGTATCAGCGTTTGCACCGGCATCATCGCTCTCGCCGTAAAGCGTCGGCAGTTGTTGTTCCCCAAGTCGTTTAGAATTTCCTTGCGATTATGAATAAAGTGCTCGTCACCGGCGGGACGGGTTTTATCGGAAGTCACGTCGTTCGCCAGTTGATTGCCCGCCAAGTCCCTGTTCGCTGCCTCGTGCGGGAGGCGTCCAATCGTTTTAATCTCCAGGGTCTGAATGTAGAATTTACCGTTGGCGACCTGCGGGATTCGGCATCGCTTGAGACGGCGCTGCGCGATTGCGACATGCTTTTCCACGTCGCCGCTGATTACCGCATCTGGGCGCGCGATCCGGAAGAGATGCAGCGCACGAACGTCGAAGGGACCCGACGCTTGCTTCAAGCGGCGGCGGAAGCCCAAATCAAAAAAGTGGTTTATACCTCTAGCGTCGCCGCGATCGGCCGGCCCGCATCCAATGGCCATGTCGGTATCGGTCGGGAAGATCTCGATCCCACTCCCGTTCAATTGGTCAGCGCCTACAAAAAATCAAAATTTGCTTCCGACACCATGGCCCGCGACTTTGCGCGTCAAGGATTGCCGGTGGTCATTGTCAACCCAGCGGCGCCGATCGGCTCTCAGGACATTAAGCCAACGCCAACGGGCAAAATTATCGTCGACTTTTTAAATCGCCGGATGCCGGCTTATATCGACACCGGGATGAATTTTGTTGATGTGGAAGATGTGGCGGCGGGGCATCTCCTGGCCGCCGACAAAGGCAAAACGGGCGAACGCTATATTCTTGGGCACCGCAACATGACGTTGAAAGAATTTTTAGACCTGCTGGCCAAAGTGTCTGGCCTGCCCGCTCCGCGTTTTCGAATTCCTTACGCCATCGCCTATCTGGCGGGAGCCGTTAGTACGGGTTTGTCGGTCATCACCAAAAAGGAACCAGCGGTTCCGCTAGACGGCGTCCGCATGGCGCATGCGCCGATGTATTACGATTCCGCCAAAGCGGTCCGCGAACTAGGCCTGCCGCAAAGTTCGATTGAAGGGGCGATCCGAAAAGCAGTTCAATGGTTCCGAGAAAATGGATATGTCCGACCCTGAGGCGCCTCCGGTGCCACCCGTCTTGTCTTCTCCCGGTCGCTTGCTTCCGGGCATTGTCATTGCCACCCGCTGGGAAGCGGCTGCGGTTCTCAAAGCCTTCAGCTTCAAAAAGATAAAGTCAGGTCTTTATCGCGGGGCCATTGGCTCGCGTCCAGCGCTCTTAGCCATTTCCGGTGTGGGAGCCGAGCCTGCCCGCGAAGCCTCTTACCGCTTGTTTCGTGAGGGGGCGAGGGAGCTTGTATCGGCAGGATTTTGCGGCGCCCTTGTACCGGAATTAAAAGTTGGCGATATCGTTACGCACCGCATGGTCAGCTCGCCGGTCCCGGTGAAAACCGTCCGTGAACGTCAAGCGTTGACGCAACGCGCCAACGCCGTCGCCGTCGATATGGAAACACAAGCGATTATTGAAGCCGGCACGAGACGCGGTGTTCCGATCCTCGTCTGCCGCGTCGTCAGCGACCGCCTAGAAGACGATCTAACACCTTTATTCGGGACGGACAGTGGCTTTGTGCCTTGGAAAATCGCTTGGCGATTGCTGAATCCAGCCGTCTGGCCCCTAGCCAACCGACTCCGGCGTCATAGCGCGCTCGCGAAATCACGCCTGGTCGAGGCCCTTCAAATGCAATTAGGATCACCCGGATGAATCCGTCCCGGAGCGCGGCGCGATTGGCGCCCCCCGCGGGCGTTTTTCTTTTCTTCTGGCTGGTCTATCAGTTAACCGCGCCGAACAATTACACCTACGATGGGTTGTGTTATGCACTCGACGTCGAATTTGCCTCTGCCGGACATCTCTTCCATGCGAATCACTTACTCTACAATGCTTTTTCATCCCTTATTTTTCATGTGGCGGCAATATTGGGCTTCAAGGGTCGCGCCCTATTTCTGATGCAAGCCACGAACGCCATGCTGGCCGCTCTGGCCGTCAGCTTTTTCTATCAAATGATCGCCCAACGCTTCGGCGCCGGCGCGGGTCTTCTCGGCGCAGGATTTTTCGGATTGAGCCGTGCCTTTTGGTATGAAGCGGCAGATCCAGGATGCTATTCGCTGGCCGCGGTCGGGGTGATGTTCTTGCTGGGCAACTTGTTGCGCAATAATCCCTGGCCCGCTTTCACGTGGGGGCTTGTTGCCGGGACCGGGGCGCTCTTTCACCAGATGCTGGTTCTGGTTTGGCCGGCCTTTTGGCGTCGTTTGCCGAGCCCCCGCTCACTGCTCATTTGTTTGTGCGGCGGTGTTCTGGCCGCAGGGATACCTTATGGATTGGTCTGCGCGTTCTATCACCAGAGCTCCTGGGGAGACGCGCTATTTTGGGCGTTCGGTCCGGCGGGTCCTCCGCCGGGTGTCAAGATTTTCAGCTCGTTTTGGTGGAGCCTGGATCTCAGACACAACGCCCAGGCTTTTGTTCAAGGACTCTGGATGGCTTTTTGTAATGTGGACAATTCTGCCGCTGCTTGGCCGAGAATGGCAATCGTTGTCGAGGGAATCTTCATCGCGGCATCGCTCGTTTGGATCTGGAAGAAAGGCCCCCGATCACCCTGGCGGCAGTCCCTGTGGTTATGGGGCGCGCTACTCAGCGTTTTTCAATTTTTCTTTTACGTTGGCACGGCGCGCTACCGGATTCTCTTATTGCCGCCCTTAATATTTTTGGGCATTGAAGAGATGCAAACGCGTCCCGCAAAAAAATGGGGAAAAATCTTTTTCCCGCTTCTCCTGCTTATGGCCATGCAGAATTTCCGCTCGACGATCCGGCCGCGGATGAAACTCCCCGCCGAAGCGATGCGCGCCGCCTGGCTGCGCCAAAACCTAGCCCGCAATGCGTTCCTGATCTACGCCGGCGCCGGCGCGGATAGTATTGAGAATGTTTACATGGTTTATTTTTCGCCGACGATACAATCCCAATCGCTGGGGGGATATCTCTTCAGTCATTCCGACGGTAATTTCTCCGACCTCGATCGTCGTGCGGCGGACATTCGGTTGCAAGGCGGAAGCCTATGGCTGGAATCGAGTCTGCTGGATCGGCCTGCCCAACTGTCCTTAGAGCAGGCGCATCATTTGGTTCCGGGGAGTCTTTCAGACTGGCTGCGACAATGGCGGGCTGTTGAAAGCCACCAAGGACCGGGCGGCTATGGAGTCGTGCGAATCGTCCCGGCGGTCGTCAGCGAAAAAGCGTCTTCCAAGCCAAATAGGCAATAATCGACTTCGCGTCGCGAATCTTTCCGGTCCGAATCATCCGCGCCATCTGCACGGGCGAAACCTTCACCACTTCCAGAAATTCATCGTCGTCGGGATGACTGTGCGTCACTTTCAAATCGTTGGCAAAATACAGGTGAATGACTTCGTCCGAAAAGGCGGCCGTCGGCCAGAACTGTGTCAGTTTTTGCACGCGCTTGGCCTGGTAGCCCGCTTCTTCTTCTAATTCGCGACGTACGCAAGCCGCGGGATTTTCGCCCTTGCCGAGCTTGCCCGCCGGAATTTCGTAGGTAAATTGTCCGACCGGGTATCGGTACTGGCGGATGAGAATGATTTCGTTCGGCGAAGGGAAAGCCAGCACGCCGACCGCCCCGGGATGGGTCAAAAATTCACGCTGCGCTTTGCGGCCGTCCGGCAGTGTGATTTCGTCCACGCGAAATCCAACCGCCCGACCAACCTTCCGGTAGATCGTTTTGCGAAAACGTTCTTTGTAGAGCGCGGTTAAATGCATGTCCTTATCATTATAGGCATGAAAATACAGGCGGCGGCACCGGAACTGAGTGAGATCGAGTCCGCTTTCATGGCCGCTTTCGTTGACTCCTCCGACGGATTTTGGTAGATTTCTCAATGTGTTCTTACTGAGAAGTGCTGTGGGTTTCTTGCTCTGTTCCCTAGGCTTGGCCTTTCTATTTCAGCCGCAGGTTATCTTAAAAATGAATGCCTTCATGCGCGAACGACTTTTTCATGACAAGCTTGTTTTACTCAGCGGCCGGCGCATCGGGGGAGCGCTGCTTTTTCTTGGATTTTTATTGATCGTTCTCACGCTAAGGGTGCTGCGTTGACAATCCAGCAAAGCGGCGAACGGGTACTCTCGCTTATTAGCAAGCGCTGGCCTGGCGCCCAGGCCGAAGCGTTTGTGACGGAGCAAGAAAGCCGTTCCAGCGACTGGAGTGAAGGACTGCCCGAAAACCAAGACATCAAGCGCAGTCAAGGCGTCGGGGTGCGTATGATTATCGACCGTCGGCTGGGTTTTGCCCACAGCAACTTACTAAACGACTCTGCTCTTGAGGCTATGGTAGAACGGGCGGCCGCGGGGGCGCGTTTTACGACGCAAGATGAATGGTTGAAGGTCCCAGCCGAGGTGGCCGATCGGAAGATTACGGACCTCGAACTTGTAGATCCGGCGCTTACTGAAACCTCCTGGCCCGAGCGCTCTGCCTTTTTGGACTCGATTGAGAAAACGGTTCGACAGCGAGATCGACGACTTAGCAAAGTGCTGCGCGCGACCTACCGCGAAGGTTGCGTCACCGCCGGCGTTCAAAATAGCCGGGGTGTCTCTCAATACTACGACGGCACTCATGTCAGCTTCAGCGTGGCTTGCGTGGCGCTCGATGGCGGGGAAACGCAAATTGGCTATGGATTCCAAGCGGCGCGCCACTTCGCCGACTTAAAGCGCAGTTGGGTCATTGATAAAGCCGTCGAGAATACCTTGGCGCTCTTGGGTGGACGGCAAGTGGTTTCGGGCCGTTATGATCTCGTTTTGGACCCGCTCGTGGCCGCCGAAATGCTGGAACTCTTCGCGGTCGCGTTGCGCGCCGATCAGGTTCAAAAAGGAAAATCCTTTCTGGGTCAAAAGCAAGACCAGAGAGTAGCGTCGGACGCTATTGAATTGGTTGACGATGGCGGTTTGCTGCGGGGTCTGGGCAGCGCTCCCGTCGATACCGAGGGTACACCCACGCAGCGCACGTTGCTGATCAAAAACGGTATTTTACGGTCGTTTCTTTACGACAGCTATACCGCCGACAAGAGCGGGCAAAAATCAACCGGCAATGCAGGCCGAGGATCCTACAAAGGCTTGCCCGAGCCCGAAGCCTCTAATTTTTTTCTAGCGCCGGGTGCGAAATCGCCGGAAGCGCTGCTCGCGGGAGTCGATACCGGTCTATACGTTCGAAACGTCATGGGACTGCATACCGTCGATACCATCTCGGGCGATTATTCACTGGGTATATCCGGACAACGTATTGAGCAAGGACGTCTTACGCATGCGGTGCGCGGCGTGACGATTGCAGGAAATTTACTGGATCTGTTTCAAAACATCGCGGCTGTTGGATCCGACCTGACGTTCACGGGTTCCGTCGGATCGCCGACGCTGCATATTGCAGGAGTCTCGGTGGGCGGGGCCTAAAGCATTCTGTGATTGTGCCGTTGGCCACGGTCTTGTACGCCAATGTCCGTCGGCCAGGCCGTTCGTAAACCGGGATCCCGTTTCTCCAGGGCACCGAAAATGAGTAAAGGGGAATATCGCCAAAACGTCCGGTACCGCCCCGGTGGACTCGATTTTTAGGAGGGTTACATGAAAGTTTCAGGTCAAACGCAGATTTTTGGAATCATGGGTTCGCCCGTGGAACATTCGCTCTCGCCGGTGATGCACAACGCCGCGTTCGAAGCGATGGGCGTGCATGCGGTGTACGTGCCCTTTCCGGTGAAACCGGAGAATTTGGGCAAAGCAACGATGGCGCTTCGGGCGTTGTGCGTAGCCGGCGTTAACGTTACGCTTCCCCACAAAAGTGCGGTCATTGAATTTTTAGATGAGTTGGATATCAGTGCCAAGCAAATCGGTGCCGTCAATACGATCGTCCACAAAAATAATAAGCTTTACGGCTACAACACCGACGGACCGGGCTTTTTGTTGTCGCTCCGGAAAGATGGGCATTTTGATCCCGCGGGCAAGAAGGTCGTGGTACTGGGCGCCGGCGGTGCCGCCAGCGCCGTCGCGTTGTCTTTAGCCCAGGCGGGTGCGCGGCGGATCGTTATTGCCAATCGCGATAAGAATCGCGCAGAAGTGCTGGCCAAGCGCGTGATCAAACATTACGAGCGAGAAACGCTGCCCGTGGCGCTGGACGAATCGCGAGCCCTCTATTGGCTGATTCGTGAGTCGGATCTGCTCGTAAACGCGACGTCAGTCGGGTTAACGGGGAATGAGCGGTTAACCATTAACCCCAACGGCCTGCATCCTAAGCTTTTTGTCTACGATCTTGTTTATCGCGAGACGGCTCTTTTGAAAGCC
>JBBQYF010000090.1:0-10816 GCA_038208955.1 Elusimicrobiota bacterium | reverse complement strand
GCTCGCGCCTTGGAAGAGACGCGTTCGATGCCGGAAAATATTTTATGGGAAGAAGTTGCCTCGCGAGTTGTCGGCTACGATCGCGAACTGAGTACCCTCGTTCAGCAATTGACGTCGCTCGCGCCTCTGCCTCAGCAGCTCGCGCAGGTCGTTGAGAAACCGTTTGACGAGAAAACGCTGGACGCCGCGTTACAGGCGGTCAACATTGCCCTGATGGAAATCCAGGACAAGCATGAGCATTGGGGAAAGATGGGCGAAACCGAAGACCTTCAAGCGCTGCAAAACGACATTCGCGACTTGGCGCTCTATTGGCGCCAGTTTGGTCCGTTAGACGTCTCCCAAAACTCGTCCAGTCAGGCGATGGTCCGTTTGGCTCTGGCCGACATGGCCCACCGACTATCGGAGAGGCGTCTCGTCACGAGCGCGACGACCGCACTCCGAATCGTGGGGATAACCGCGGAGGACGTGAATGCCGTGGCGGGATATCCAGTCACCGAACAAATACGTTTTCAGCAATTCGCACAACGGCTTGGGCACGTAGACAACCTTACCAGAGAACAGCGGGATCGGTGGACGTGGCAGTATCTCTTGGGTCGAGTCAGCGAAGGCCGAATAGAGATGTTGTCGGCAGTACGCTGGGCCCGTCGCGCTCCAACGTGGAATAACCGGACGGCGAAACGGGTTGCCAAAGTGCTAAGCGACGCCCACCGGTGTCGCGCTCCCGATCAGACGACAAACTGGGCGGTGCCCATGAGCGCCGGTCGTTGGGTCAAACTGGCTGCTCTTGGCGCGCTGCTTCCTTCGGGCCTTAATCTTCCCGTGACCCCGCACCGAGAAGTTTTTCGTGATCAATCAACGATTACCCAGATCGCCCAAGAACTCACGAAGACGGTTCAGGCCCATAACCCGCGAAACCCTCCTGCCGTCTCGGCTAAACTCTTACATAAATTAGCGATGGCCCGTTATCAAACGGCGGAGCTTGAGCGGAAAGTGAAAAACGCCCAGTTGGCGCAAGTGGAAGCAACGGCGCAAATAGTGCGCGCTGAGGCCAGGCTGAAATCGTTGGATCGCCAAATTGAAGCGTTGGTTCCAGTCGCCCCCGAACTCGAGACGGGAGTGGGTTTCGAAACGCTGACCGAGGGGCTAATGCCGGCGCGCCATGTATCGTTGCCGGCCGCCAAAAGCAGGCGCGCGCAAGACCTTCGCGCGGCCGGCGCGGATCGCGAGGGGTTTCGGCCCACGGCCGAGCGCAATTCATCGAACGAAACGGTCGCTGCCTTTTTACATCCCGTGTCGGGATTTATTCCAGACGGTGTTTGGCCAATCTTTGAAAGTGCACAGGGTCGGTGGACGCGCGACACCTTCACGGCGGATCAATTTACAGAGGTAGATGCGATCAGCGGTGATCGCGCGGTTAACGGCGTTGCCTTCACGGACAAAAATGCTCGCATGCCGATCCCCGTGCCTCCCGGCTACCGACCGGTGGTGCTCGATGTCCAATTGCCTGATGCGAGCATGACCTATGCGATCGCCAAAGGGCCTGACGGGCTTTATTATTTGATTTTACCGGAGTTCACATCGCCTGTGGCGGCCCGGGTGGGATTGGCACGTACGACGGAAAATTGGACCGTGCCGCCACTGGGTCCCGAGGCCCAACGCGTGATCGAACCTGATGCCGCTCCGCCGGAGCTGGCGTCCTTTGTGGCGTCGATCCATGATCTGGATGCCCAAGAACAAGCCCTGCGAATAAAAATGTGGATTGCGGACCGGTTCGAATATGAGCACGGCGATTTTCCCACCCAACCCGACCGGCTGATTTACTGGCTCTTGCATTACAAACAGGAATTCCCCGGCTTCGGAAAATTGAGGGTTGCCGACTGCGATGGAGCGGAATCGGTCGAAGCGAAAGCATTGCGCGACGTAGGACAGGCTTCCGCCTTGGTCACGGGTTTATCACTCGATGAGCCGACGACGATCGTCGCAGCCAACCGTTCCCATGCGATCACGGCAAGCCAGGCACCGCAAGCTCCCGGTTCTGTCCTGTTAACCGATGCCACGCCGCCAAACCGTGTTCCTCAACCCGGTGACGTCGGCCGACCCGGACAAAATGAAACGAGCTCAGATCGTCGCCGTTTGGAGCGGCAAAAACTCGAGGCGTTCGAGCAAAGCCACGCGGCCACCGCCGCATTGGAAAAAGCCGCCGCCCTTCGCGAGTCGGCGCAAGGCCTATGGGCCAAGGCTCACGCCGAACAGCAAACACTCGAGGCGACGCTAGGGACCAGCGACTCCACGCAAGCCGCCTTCACCGCTCTGCCAGACATTTATGCGACGCTCGAAGCACGCTTGCTCGAGCAACTCAAAGCCAATCCCGTTGCGACCATTGCTTTTCTTACATACGACGACGCATTCCACGACTGGTTCGCCGGTGCGTTCGCCAGCGTTGCGGTGCCGGAGTCGACGCTGGATCGATTGAAGCTGGCTTTGCTTGACAAGGCGCATCAGGCACTAGACGCGCGGCAACGTCCATCTCTCGATCCTCCAATCGCTGCGATCCGTTTAAAGATCATGAAAGATCCGGCCGCAAGGCAAGTCTATGCGTCGAGCCAGTATGCGGTTCCCGGAACGGTGTCGGTCGTTAACGGTTCCGGTCTGTTTCCAAAAACGGGTTCTTCGACCGGCACGAACCCTAGCGACCTGCCATTTCTGCATCCCATCGATCCGCTGGACAGGGGGGAGCCGTTCCATTGGATCGCTAACTCCTCGGGGGACGTGCCTTTGATCATCACAAGCCGGCACCTCTACCGTCGCGACGGAAAACCAGTTTTCTATCCGCCCGTAATGAATGGCACTCTTTACAGTGTGGCCGGCCCCGATGGACGTCTTTTAGCGATCACGAAAGAATCATCGGTGGTAGATCTGCAAACGGGTGAGATTGTACGAGACCATCTCCCAGACCATGATTCGCAAAAAGATTTTCAGATCGACCGCAATGGAAATGGCTTCGTGGTGTTGTGGGTTAAGGGCGAAAGCCATGTCTATGATATTCGCGCTGGAGCGACCGTTCTTTCGGCGCCGTTCGACGACCGCTTAACGCTGGTACGCTGGAATGGCGATGTGTTCGCGTATTCAGAGGTGATAAACGGCGTCAATGGCTCACGGCTGATCAATTTAACTCACCCCCGCGCCGATGTTTCTTTGCCTATCGCGGCTTGGAGCCGGGAAGGCAATATCCCAACAACGGTAGAAATTTTTATGATGCCCGATCATAAAGATGGGGTAGTGGTCGTCCGCTATAGAACGGGTAGTCTGATTTCCGGATTAGCAACCAATCGCGCGGTTAGTTTTTTAACGGACGAAATCGTGGATAAAATTGATTTTGACGCCCAGGGGGGCAAGTATGCCGTGACGGAATCGATGCTCGTTTCGAGTTTATCAACCCACCAGGTTGGCGATCCGGAGCCAAACCCCAAGCCAAGATTTTCCGTGACGAGGCGCGTTGTTCCGATTGAGTCGGAGCAAAAAGCCCTCACAATGGATGGAAAAGAAAAGTATTTAGGAATGGACGCGCAAGGCCGCATTTTAACGGAGACACTCAGCCAACATCCGAAAAAAACCGCGCTGGCGCAGTACACGTGGAAAAACGGAGCTTGGGATCGGCGCGTGCTTGGGGATCTCCCCGATACATTCAATATTTTGGGGAACGATCTCTTTGGCCTAATCCCTGCCGGGGAAAACAACAACCTCGTCGCTCTACATGTGGTGAATGACCAGCTCACAGTGAAGGTCATTTCGCAATCGCCAGCCAAAGAGGCGACACTCCCCATAATCGCCGATGACGACAATCACGCGCGTTACTTTTTGGAAAGTACCGGGAACCGATCGGGTTTCGTCCGACCGATTACCGGGCCAGCGGTAGCTAACTTAACCGTGCTGGCACCCATCGATGCGCAAGACAAAAGACTTTGGATGACTATCGACGGACGGCGTTACCGCTGGGACGGCCAATCGTTGCATGCTGAGGGGCAGACCGTCGTCGCGACGTCCCCAGTTCCTTCGGCGCCTTCTCCGCAACAACGGGAGCGCAGCCCGGACGAACGGTGGGAAAAGACAACGTCAAACGGCGTGGATACATTGTGGACAATTCCCGACGCGGAACGCGATGAGACTCTTTTGGCCGTTGCCGTTAGCGTGGCAAAAAATCCGTTGATGGCGACGACAGCAGATGGGCGAGCGCTCATTGGCGCCATTCAATCCCGATACAGCGACGGTAATCTAAAAGGCGAACAGCGATTGATGCTGGCGCTGCTCGCACAAAGTACGGGCGACACCCATGGCCGTAATCAATGGATGCATAGCTTGGCCGATATGCCGGCGCCTCAACGGGCCGAACTGGCCGCCCTCTTTGCCGCCTGGGTAGACCAATTTTATTCCGCCGAAATCAGCGCTCACGGCCATCTGCCGGCATGGCCGGCATACGCGACGCCGGCGGCGTCGGACTGGGCCTCCCGTCTTTTATTTGACGAATCCATGGTCCTGGCCAACCGGTCGTCGGTTCTGATTCATGGGTCGTCGCCGGCCGTGGATTTCAAACAGCAGGAAGAGAGACTTTTCGGCGCCCTCATAACGCAAGCGCCTTGGCTTCGGCCGTCCGTCCCTGGCACGATCGCTTTACCGACGTGGCAAAAGTTTATTGCTGAGGAATTGTCTCATCAACTTCTGTGGTGGATCCTACTCGGTGAACTAGGGCTCGCCCTGTTTATCGCCGGCATTCGGTTGGCGATCTATGGATCATCGCGAACCGTCTTGCGGGCACTGGCCGCGCATTATCGGCACCGCGCGTTCTTTTTACAGGGTGATGGAGACGCGGCATCCCGACACCGCCGCGCGAGATTCATTTTCCAGCACGCGCTTCGGGAAGAAGGGCACCGAGGGACAATTCATGGGCGAGAGAAAGCTATGCGGTTTTTACGCTCCAATCTCCTGGGGCAAATCGCCAGTTCGCTTATCGAAGCCGCCACTCTCGTGCCCGTTGTGGCACGCCTGATGTTGAATGTCCTTTGGCTGGGACGATGGGCCATGGTCGCCGTTCTCAATACCCGCCCTCAATTGGCCAGTGATCATACGATCAGTGATGTGATGTTAGACGGCCCACTTGCCCAACGGATGCTTGAGCGCGTCATTCAAACAAGCCGCTATGGCCATGGGTTACCGCTCCTCGGAAAACGGTGGGCGCAGTGGGCCGCCTAGCGATGTTTGCCTTGCCAATAAGGCGGCCCTCCCTGCATCTCTGTAACCAGCCGATGGATTTTGGTATCTTATGGGTCAGATCGCTAAACGTTTAGAACCTTCCGGAGACCTCGTGATTCCCTTTAAGAAATCTGATGAGAAACGCATGGGCCGGCTAGCGGCTTGTTTGAACCTGGCCTTGGCGCGAGGGCTCGGGCTGGCCGGCGTGGCCCTCCTACTGGCGGCATTGCCAACGTCGGCCAAGGCCTACGAGACCATGAGCTTCCCCGCCGCCCACGAATTGTTTCCGCCGCTCCAGGCAGACCCTGTTGAGCCGCATTTTGGATTTCAGTTCGGCTTCCCGGTGTCGCATACGGGCATCGCCCGAATCGACGTCGGCGATTATCTCGGGATTTACCGCTGGGCCTTGGGAGATGTGGGCGCGCTGCAACTGAATTTAGGTGGCGCGATTAATACCCGCTTTGATGCCACGGCGGCGCATAACCTGCAAGTGGTCGATTTTTATGGCAATGTCCCTCTCGACCTGCGCATCGGGCGATTTTCATCGCGGACGATGTTTTATCACGACAGTTCGCACTTGGGCGACGATTACCTAAGAGAGAACCAGCTGGTCAGTCAGAATAATTCCTGGGAAGCTTGGCGCGAAATTCTGTCCGTGCAAGTGTGTGATGCCCTGCGATTATACGGTGGCTATCAACAGGCCATTCATACCAAACCGGACTGGGACGGGCGCCGCGTGCTGCAGGGCGGCTCGGAGATATTTTTCAATACGTCGGAACATGGATTTTGGCATCCTTATTGGGCCAACGACATTCAGGCCTGGGCACGCACCAATTGGGACGTGACTTGGGTATCTCAAATTGGGTTTAAAACGGGCGATTCTTTTTCGAAGGGCCGCGGAATCTCGTACTTCGTGCAGTTTAAGACTGGGCCGCGGTACGAAGGGCAATTCTACCGAAACAAAGAAACGATCTGGGGTCTTGGGTTAAAATTCGTTCTTTCGGATCACTTGTTTCAGTCCGTCACCGAACCGCAGATCGTTGCTCCCGTGACCGCCAGTCCTGCCGTGATTCCCGATGCCGCTGTGCCCATCCCGCCACCGGCCATGCGCTGATCCATTGACGGTCTTTTTCCGGTTGCCTCTACGAGGCCAGTCTTAATAGAATAGTGGCCTTGGTTGGACCCCTCTTTGGTCCGCGTCCGCATTTAAACCCATGAGCGAAAGAAACGTCGTAAACATCGTATCCGCAGCAGCCCAGGCGGCGATCGGAGTAATTTTTGTCGCTTGGACCGCTCACGCGGACATTACGATGGATGCTCCCATTGCGTCCTCCGTGACCCTTTCATCCCCGACGGAAACCCAGCCCGTTCCCGCCGAACCATTTGTTTTTCCGCTTAGCGGCCACAAGTTAAAGATGGTCTCCGGATTCGGCGCGCGCAAGCTTCCTCCGAATGCCGCCGGTGTCGTCAAGACGGAGCGGCATGAAGGCGTGGATTGGGCCGTGCCCCCGGGCACGAAGATTTTGGCGGCGCGTTCGGGGAAGGTCCTCTTTGCCGGTTTTTCGAAAATGTATGCCAGCCGGTCCGACAAAACCGACCAAAGCCGAATGATCATCGTATTGCATCAAGATGGGAAGAGCACTCGCTACGTTCACTTAAATACCCTGCGCGTGCGTCCGGGGGAGCAGGTGCTGGCGGGCGATGTGCTCTCGACGACAGCCGAATCCGACGAATGGACCGTTCCCGTACTCCACTTTGAAATTCGCGAACCGAACGGACGCGCCGTAAACCCGATGAAGTTCTTAACAGAACCGGTCGCCCCGTGAAGCCGCTCTACGTGCTCGTGCTAGCGGCCGGCCAGGGGTCGCGCATGAAGTCGACCCTTCCCAAGGTATTGCACCCCGTCGCCGGACGTCCCATGCTTGAACATGTCCTCGTCGCTTCTCGTGACCTCCATCCGAAAGAGATGGCGTTAGTCCTAGGCGTGGGGCGCGAAGCGGTGCGCAAAACGCTCGACGACCGTGGCTGGAAAAAATTGGTCCATATTTTTCAGCCTGAGCCGAAGGGCAGCGGCCATGCCGTGCTGATGGCCCGGCCTTGGCTCAAGACCCGCAAAGGTCATTTATTAATCGTTTACGGCGATACGCCGCTGCTTAATCCCGTGACGCTGAAACGATTGTGCGACGATCACGCCGACTCGGGGCGCGCCGCGACATTTCTCGCGATGGACGTTCACGATCCCTCGGGGTATGGCCGAATGGTCTTAGACCCAACAGGTGATTTAGAACGGATCGTTGAGGATAAAGACGCGACGCCCGACGAGAAAGCCCTGACCCTCGTGAACTCCGGGGTGGCCTGCTGGGACATCGCGCTTTTGGCGGACGTGCTCCCCCGTTTGAAAGCCGATAATGCCAAGCATGAATATTATTTAACCGATGCCGTGGCGCTGTTGCGCGCGGGTGGAGCGCGTGTCGGCGTCGTGACCGTCAAAGATTCGGGCGAAACGCAGGGCGTCAATACGCGTATCGATTTAGCCAAGGCGGAAGCATTATGGCGACGCCGCATTCTTGAGCGCTGGATGTTGGCCGGCGTGACGATCGTCGATCCCGACAGCACCTATATCGACGCCGAAGCCCTGCTCTCGGCCGATTCACGTCTCTGGCCCGGCACGATTATTCAGGGTGCTTCGCGTATCGGCGCGGGTTGCGAGATCGGCCCCTACACGATCGTTGAGGACTCGGAAATTCATGACGGCGCGCGCGTCGGCCCCTTTGCCCGAGTCCGGCCCGGCAGCGTGATCGGTAAAAATGCGCGCATCGGAAATTTTGTCGAAACCAAAAAAGTCTTGGTCGGCGAGGGATCGAAGGTGAATCACTTGACGTATCTGGGCGACGCTCAATTGGGGCGCGATGTGAATATCGGCGCGGGCACCATTACCTGCAATTACGATGGGTTTGGTAAATACCGCACGGTCATCGAGGACAGCGTGTTTGTCGGTTCGAACAGCAATCTGGTGGCGCCGGTGCGTCTTGGAAAAGGCGCGATCATCGCCGCCGGATCGACGATTACGGGCGACGTGCCTGCCGAGGCGCTTGCCGTCGCGCGCACACCGCAAGTCGTCAAGCCCGCCTGGGCGCGAACGTTTCGGGAACGTCAAAAGGAAAAAAAACATGGCAAACACGCCTGAGCTTAAAATTTTTACAGGCAATGCCAATCCGAAGCTCGCCCAGGAGATTTGCCGCAGCCTCAAGGTGCCGCTGGGAAAAGCCGAGGTGGGGCATTTTTCTGACGGGGAAATTCAGTTAAAAATACTCGAGAATGTGCGCGGCGCCGATGCCTATGTTGTGCAATCGACGAGCCCGCCCGTGAACGATAATTTGATGGAACTGCTGATCATGGTGGACGCGCTGGCGCGCGCGTCGGCGCGCCGGATTACCGTGGTGCTGCCCTATTACGGGTATGGACGCCAGGACCGGAAATCCGAACCGCGCGTGCCGATTACCGCCAAGCTCGTGGCCAATTTAATCACCGCGGCAGGCGCCGACCGCGTGCTGTCGATGGATTTACATGCCGGACAGATCCAAGGATTCTTTGATATCCCCGTCGATCATCTTTACGCAATGCCCGTATTTTTAGATTATATTCGCAGTAAGAAACTCAAAGACATTGTGGTGGTTTCGCCGGATGCCGGCGGCGTGGAACGCGCTCGGGCATTTGCCAAACGCTTGGACGCCGATCTTGCGATCGTCGATAAACGACGGCCGCGCGCGAATGTGGCCGACGTGATGAACGTCATCGGCGATGTCAAAGGCCGGACGGCGATTTTGCTCGATGATATTGTCGACACAGCGGGCACACTGTCTAAAGACGCCGAAGCCCTCAAGACGTTCGGGGCCAAGCGCATCTTGGCGGCCTGTTCGCATGGCGTATTGTCCGGCCCGGCCATTGAACGTCTCGAGAAATCGCCGATCGAAGAATTGATGATTTCCAATTCAATTCCCCTGGGTGATAAAGTCACGACCAAAGTGAAAGTATTGTCCGTCGCGCCGCTGCTCGCCGAAGCGATCAAGCGGATTCACGATGATCAGTCCGTCAGCCAGCTTTTTGTGTAAAGAACTTAGCGCCAAGGAAAAAGGAGACTCGTATGAACGAAACCGTATTGCAAGCCCAGAAAAGAGAACCGAAGACGAAAGGTCAAGTGAACGCCATGCGCCGCGAGGGCCATGTGCCGGGTGTCGCTTACGGCGATAACGAAGCTCCGATCGCTTTGACGGTGAATGAAAAAGAACTCCAGGTTATTCTGCGTTCCGAGCGGGGGCGCAATGCGCTGATTACGTTGACCATTGATCAAAGCACGCATCCCGTGCTGCTCAAAGAAATCCAGCGCCATCCGATTACGCGAGCGCTGCGCCATGTCGATTTCCACCGCGTTTCGCTCAAAAAGAAAATCGAAGCCTCCGTGCCCATTCACGTCAACGGTGAAGCCCCTGGTGTGAAGCTGTCCGGCGGCGTCCTCGAACACGTGATTCGCGAATTGCGCGTGCGCTGTTTACCGGCTGAAATTCCCGCATCGATTGAAGTCGATGTATCGACGCTGCAAATTGGACAGTCGATCAAAGCCCGCGACCTGCAAGTTCCCGCCGGCGTCGATCTCTTGATTGAACTCGAAAATGTAATCATTAATATCGTGTCTCCGACGATTCTCGAAGAGACGACACCTGCGGCGGGGGCGACCACGGCCGCCGGCACGGCCGAGCCGGAAGTGATCAAGAAGGGCAAGTTGGAAGAAGGCGAAGTCGCGGCGGCCGACGGCAAAACGGCTGCACCTGGCGACAAGAAAGCCGCAGCGCCCGGCGCCAAACCGGAAGCGAAGTCGGAAGCCAAGAAATAAAAGCAACGTTGTATTCCCCCGCTCCATCCTTTTTGGACGCATTGAAGGGATGGGGAGAGGGTGAGGGGGCCGTTTCGGTTCTATGCCAATCAAAATGGTCGTTGGCCTGGGCAATCCGGGAAAGACCTACGTCCATACGCGGCATAACGTTGGCTACCGGGTTATCGATGAGCTTGAGAAGAATCCACCGGAGCGTTTGATGCTTTATAAACCGGACGGCGTCTTTATGAACGAGTCTGGCCGGCCGGTGACGGAGGTCATGCGGCGCAAAGGCATTCAGCCGGACGAGTTGCTGGTCGTCTGCGATGACTTCTCGATTCTGATGGGGTCGATTCGTCTGCGCACCAAGGGCTCCTCCGGCGGGCATAACGGGCTCGATTCGATCTTGAAAGCGCTCGCCACGACCGAGATTGCCAGACTGCGGGTAGGGATCGGCCCGGTCCCCGAGGGAATGGATCCGGCGGATTTTGTGCTCAAACGTTTTGCTGCCATGGAAGACGAGTGTATTTCTGAAATGATTCATACCGCGGCAGAAGCGATCGGCTGTATCGCCGCGGAGGGGTGGGAAACTGCAATGAACCGTTTCAACCGGAAGGCGGCGTGACGTGAAAGTCCGCGACGTGATGACGAAGCCGGAAGCGTTCCTTCCGCAAAATGCCGTACTCTCCGAAGTATTGC
>JBBQYF010000089.1:0-11098 GCA_038208955.1 Elusimicrobiota bacterium | reverse complement strand
TCAGCGGATAAGCCAGGACAGATGACGCGCGGGAAACTCACCAGAATTCTTCCGGATGCATTTTTATGACAGGCTACTTGACGACATCGGCCGTTATCTTCGAAGCGTGGGTGTGCGGGGCGTTGACGCCTCTGGAGCGTTATCGTAGAATCCCGTCGACAAACTCAAGCCATCCTTGAAGGGGAAACCATTAACTAAATGAGCGCGGTCCTGGGATCTTCGATTTTGCAGCTGATCGGCAAGACACCGGTGTTGCGGCTGGGTCGCCTGCGGTAGTGGCTGGGCAGCGATAACAACGTTCAACTGCTGGCGAAAGCCGAATTTGCCAATCCCGGAGGCAGTGTGAAAGATCGTGCGGCTTGGTGGATGATCCGCGCGGGGATAGAAGCCAAAACATTGACCCGCGATAAAATCATTCTCGACTCTTCTTCGGGAAATACTGGGATCGCCTACGCGATGATCGGTTCCGCGCTCGGGTATCAGGTCGAATTGGCCATTCCCGAAAATGCGGGTGAAAAACGACGGATCGCCGAATCGTTCGGAGCCCGCGTCATCTTGACCGATCCGATGGAAGGTTCCGATGGAGCCATTATCGAAGCCCAGACTCGATTTCAAAAAAACCCAGAACGCTATTTTATGCCCGATCAATACAATAATCCGAACAACTGGAAAGCGCATTATCACACCACAGCAATGGAAATTTGGAACCAGACCGAAGGACGGATCACACATTTTGTTGCAGGGATCGGCACGTCGGGGACTTTAATGGGGACGGGGCGACGGTTGAAGGAACTGAACCCCAAAATCCAAATCATTGCCGTGGAGCCGGCTACCGCGCTGCATGGATTAGAGGGTCTAAAGCATATGGAAAGCTCACTCATTCCCGGGATCTACGATCCGACAGTTCACGACCGCAAAGTGTCGGTCTATACCGAGGATGCTTACGAGATGGTTTGTCGCGTCGCGCGTGAAGAAGGCTTGCTCGTCGGATTTTCTTGTGGCGCCGCCCTGCAGGGAGCCTTTGAGGTCGCGCAAGGACTCAAAGAAGGGGTCGTCGTCACCGTCCTTCCCGATCGCGGCGACCGTTATTTGAAGTCACAATTTTGGGATGAAGTCCTGAGCTTTTGGGAAAAATATAACCGGAAATCTTGATGCCCCCTTCGATTCACTTTACCGCAACCGCTTGGCGTCTCTTGCAGCAGCAGTCTGAAGCCGCCTATCCGTTCGAGGGGTGCGGCCTTCTACTGGGCCCCTATACGCCCGACAAAAACGTTGAACAAGTTGTGGTGCTGCAAAATAAACTGCGCGAGGAGGGTCGTGGACGCTTCGATTTTGCCTTTTCGCCCAGCGAATTCGCTCAGGCGCAGCTCGCGGCCGAGCGCTCCAACCTGGATATCGTGGGCATTTACCACACGCACCCTGACCACCCCGCGAGGCCCAGCGCGACCGACTCGAACCAACCGATGCTGGCGGGTTGGATCAATATCATTGCGGCCGTCACGGGCGGCCAGTTTAAAGAAGCCAAGGCCTGGTGGCGCGAAGATGACCAAACTCCGTTTATCGAGACGGCTCTTTCGGTAAACGGCAAAGCTTAATGCTTCACCCCTCTGCACACTCCTGAGCAAAATCGATCACCCAGCAAGTCCTCAAGTTCAAGGGACCATAAAAAGGCGGCTGGTGCGTAAACCTCTTTTCGGACTCCGTATTTTGCTAGGATTCTCTAGAACCTTGTTGACAAGGCGACATGACTCTGCTAAATTTTCGCTCTTTCAAACCGTTTTATCGATTCTAACCTAACATGGAGGGAAACAACATGGCTGAAACTCTCGTAGTGGTGAGCAAAATTAAAAAGACTGTCAAGGAAGCCGGATTACGTACCGGTGGCGACTATATCGAAGCATTGTCGAAGAAAATTGACGAGTTGGTCCAGGCGTCGATCACAAAGGTAAAAGCCGATGCCGGAAAGAAAACCCTCGGGGCTGAAGACCTTCAGTAATCACCCACCCGCAACACCTAAACAAAGCGATATTTCACCCGGCCCGTCGGTCCGGGAAATGTTTGATGGCTTAGCGTCGAACTACGACCGTTTTAATGCCTGGGCTAGCCTCGGTTTGCATCGGCGCTGGCGCCGCCTCCTGGTCGCTCGAACGCCGCGGGGGGGCCGTGTACTCGATCTGGCCACGGGGACGGGGGATGTTGCCTTTCTCCTGGCCGGGCGTGGACAGGTGGTCGTGGGGGTCGATTTTTCCGAGGGCATGCTCATGCAAGCCCGCCGTAAGGATCACGCCAACCGCATTCAATGGGTTCTGTCTTCCGCCGATCAATTGCCTTTTCCGGAACGGTCGTTCGAAGCCATAACGTCGGCTTTCGCGCTGCGCAATCTGCGTCACTGCTTGGATGGAGCCTTCCGTGAAAATTACCGCGTTCTCACTCCGGGAGGCCGCGTCTTGCATATGGACTTCGGGCGTCCCACGTCGCGAATCTTGCAATGGGGCCATCAGTGGTACCTGCGACATAGTATGGCCTGGCTGGGTCGTAAAATCTGCGGTGCATTTTGGCCGGACGATTATCTTCAGACGACGATCGAGGGGTTTGACGAGCCAGCGGATGTCGAAGCCCGACTACGTCAGGCAGGGTTCTCGAATTTGCGGCACTCCGCGTTGCTATGGGGCGTGGTACAATTGTACGAAGGGACGAAATTGTAATGCTCCTCCAGTATGCACACATCCTGCTTTTTCTCGTCATAGGATTCGGGTTTGCCGTTTTTAACCTGTTAATTCTTGGACCGCTGGTGCGCTTCAAAAGTGGAGATGCGCGTCAAAAAACAACTTATGAATGCGGTATGGAGCCGGTCGGGAGCCCTTATGTTCCGACGGATATACGGTTCTACCTTTTCGCCTTACTCTTCGTGGTCTTCGACGTCGAAACACTGTTCCTTTATCCCTGGGCCGTCACCTTCCGGCAGCTAGGTCGCGACGGACTCATTGAAATGATGGTCTTCGTCGGCGTATTATCCCTTGGTTTAGTTTATACATGGCGACGCGGGGCATTGAATTGGCCGGGCAATGATCTCTCAGGCAACTCCGCCGGCGCAGGACCTTTGGGAAAAGGATACTAATGGGTATTTTGTTGGACAAAGGACCGCTTTACGCAGAGCATTTGCCCGGCGGGTCGCTGTTCATGACCGCTGCGGATTCGTTCATCAATTGGGCTCGGAAATCAAGCATCTGGCCATTGACGTTTGGGCTGGCCTGCTGTGCCATCGAGATGATGGCCGCCTACACGAGCAAATACGACTTCGACCGATTCGGGGTGATTCCTCGTCCCACACCGCGGCAAGCCGACCTAATGATTATCGCCGGAACGGTGACAAAAAAGATGGCGCCGCGCATCGAGCTGCTCTATCATCAGATGCCCGAACCGCGTTTTGTGATCTCCATGGGATCTTGTTCGAATTCGGGGGGACCTTATTACGACGCCTATTCGGTTTGCAAAGGGGTCGACAAAGTTATTCCAGTGGATGTCTACGTTCCCGGCTGTCCCCCACGACCGGAAGCCCTCCAGCAAGGTTTAATTGCTCTGCAGAAAAAAATCCAAGCTTACAGCATGCTGCAAGCCGCCCATCGAAAAGCGGGTATGCCGGTATGACCCCTCCCGAGTTGCTGGCTGCCGTCCAGGCCCGTTTCTCGAACGTCATGGAAATTCCGAAATCCGCCGTACAAACGCGTGGAGCGGAACTCTATTTGAGCGTGCCGCCGGCCAGTATTCTTCAGGTTTGTCAATTCCTGCGTAGCGATCCGCCTCTCTCGTTTAATAGCCTGTCGTTTCTGACGTCGATTGATTGGAAAACACACTTTGAAGTGGTCTATTACTTGACGTCGACGCTCCATAAGCACAATTTGGTATTGAAAGCGAAACTCGAAAATCGAATGGCGCCGGAATTGCCATCCGTCACCACCGTTTGGCCGGCGGCGGACTGGCAAGAACGCGAAGAATTCGACTTAATGGGAATTCGTTTTACGGGCCATTACAATTTGCGAAGGCTGTTACTTCCCGACGACTGGGAAGGTCATCCGTTGCGCAAGGACTACGTCGCCAAACCTGACCGGTACGACTGACCGCCAGCATGACGGATTCTTCTTCGATTACGACTCCCGCCGCGGACGTCTTCCCCACCCAGCCCCCGGAAAAAGGAATGTTTATCAGCCTGGGGCCTCAGCATCCATCGACCCATGGCGTCTTGCGAGTGGCGATCACCGTCGATGGCGAACAGGTCACGAGTGCTCAGCCCGATATCGGTTATCTCCACAGGGCCACAGAAAAACTGGCTGAGAAGCGAACGTACCCTCAAATTATCGTCCTGACGGACCGTCTTGATTATCTCGCCGCGATGACCAACAATTGGGCCTACTGCCTGACGGTCGAGAAAATGATGGCCACTCCAATTCCCGAACGAGCTGAATATTTGAGAATTATCGTCGGGGAACTTCAGCGAGTGGCCTCGCACTGCGTTTTTTTGGGGACATATGGTCTGGACGTCGGCGCCTTCACTCCGTTTGTCGTGGCGTTCGGACGCGAACGCGAACGCATTCTCGATTTGTTTGAGGAAATGTGCGGTGCCCGACTGACATACAACTATATTCGTATCGGCGGCGTCATGGCGGATGCGCCAGACGGCTGGGAAGGCCACGTTCGCGCTTTCGTCAAAGAAATGTGGGGCCATGTCGACGAATACGATAAGCTGCTGACGTATAACCCGATTTTCGTTGACCGGACAAAAAATATTGGACTGATTACGGCCGAAACGGCGATCGCTTGGGGAATGACGGGTGCCAACTTGCGTGCAACCGGCTACCGCGCCGATGTCCGTCGCGACGATCCCTACGGACTTTATTCTCGGATGAAATTCGAGCTGCCGCTGGGGAAGCAGGGTGATTGCTGGGACCGGTTTGCCGTGCGCGTTTCGGAAATCCGCGAGAGTTTGAAAATTATTGACCAAGCGCTCGATCAAATCCAGCCCGGCGAAACGATGGCGAAACTGCCGAAATATTTTCGCGTTCCTGCGGGCGAGGGATACACGCACATTGAGGCGCCTCGCGGAGATTTGGGTTTCTACATTATCAGCGATGGATCACCCAGTCCTTATCGCATGCATATCCGAGCCCCCTCGTTTCTCAACCTACAGGTGCTTCAGCAAATGTTGAAAGGATGGAAAGTGGCGGATGTGATCGCGATTTTGGGCAGTATCGATATCGTCCTCGGAGAAGTCGATCGATGATCACCGAAGCCTTTTGGCGTCTTTGGTCCGTGGCTCGATTTGAAGCGGGGACTTACTTCAGCCATCTGTTTGCGGCGCTTGTCGCCCTAGGAACAACGCACGGCGTGCCGGCTGTGGCCGGCTCCCTTGGTGTGATGGTCGTTCAAGTGTTGATGATCGTCACAGCGGTGGCGTTAACGACTCTTTTCATGGTGTACGCGGAACGCAAAGTATCGGCTGGGATGCAGGCTCGCCTAGGGCCAATGGAGACGGGACCCTGGGGTCTGCTGCAATGCGTCGCCGACGCTATAAAATTGCTTTTTAAAGAAGACGTGGTACCGGACAGTGCGGACCATTGGCTGCATGTACTGGCCCCAATGGTTGTGGTCGCTCCCGTCTTTGTTTGTTTCGCGCTAATCCCTTTTGGCAAGGATCTGATGTTGATTAACCTGGATACGGGAATCCTATTCATCTTTGCGATCTCTGGGGTCTCGACCATTGGTATTTTGATGGCGGGGTGGGGATCGGGGAACAAGTATTCAATGTTGGGGGGAATTCGCGCGGCCGGGCAACTGGTGTCCTATGAAATTCCGCGCGTCCTGTCCGTTGTGCCGCTGTTGATGTTCTACGGTAGCCAAAGTTTGCAATCAATCGGTTCGCTTCAGCAGCAGCGCCTGTTCGGCTTTTTGCCTAAGTGGTTTATTTTTTATCCCGTGATCGGCCAACTCTCCTTTGTGATCTTTTTCATTTCGTCGGTGGCTGAAGCGAACCGGACGCCCTTTGATCTTCCCGAGGCCGAGTCAGAGCTTGTCGCGGGTTTTCACACCGAGTTCTCGGGATTAAAATTTGCATTGTTTTTTCTTGCGGAATACGCTTACGTTTTTTTGGCGGCGGCGATGGCGGTGGCGCTTTATTTCGGGGCGGGTGACGGCTTCTTTATGGCCTGGATTCCGTCGTGGTTTTGGTTTTTGCTGAAAACCTGGGTGCTGATCTTTGTCATTCTCTGGCTGCGTTGGACTTTTCCGCGTTTGCGGGTAGACCGGTTGATGCAGCTCTGTTGGCAGTTTCTCTTGCCCTGGGCATTGGTCAATATTGTTTTCACAGGCGTGTGGATCCTTTGGCGACATGCCCCCTAGAGGTGGATGGATTGATTATTGACGCGATCTTTTACGTTTTGGCGGCCGCCACATTGCTCTCGGCATTGGCCGTCGTCTCATGCCGCAATATTTTTCACAGTGCCATCGCACTGTCGGCTTGTTTGTCGATTGTCGCCGCGCTCTTTGCTCTTCTCGGCGCGGACTTTCTAGCGGCCAGCCAACTTCTCGTCTACGTTGGCGGGATTATGATCCTGATGCTGTTCGTGATCATGCTCTCGCAGCGTCCGGCCACCGTGCCTTTGCAGCGCGCGAATTCGCAGTGGTTCTGGGGATTGCTTTTATCGGGCGTGATTGCTTGGCGGCTGCTTCTTAGTTTTCGCCAAGTTTTTCGCTTCGAAGGATCCCGTACGCCGCCGGTTCCGACGACAATCGCGCTGGGACATTTATTGATGTCCGATATGTTGGTTCCGTTTGAGGCCATTTCACTTGTGCTGCTGGCGGCGCTCGTGGGAGCCGTGCTCTTTGGTCAAGATCTTGCGGAGAACCCGCCCAAATGACGTTGTATCACTTCCTGATTTTGTCGGTCCTGCTTTTTAGCATTGGATTGTACGGCGTGCTCAGCCGTCGCAATATTCTTAGCGTACTAATGTCGATCGAGTTAATGTTCAACGCCGCCAATATTAACTTTGTGGCATTTAATTATTTTCGGTATCCCGGGCAAGTCTGGGGAATGGGTTTTGCGATTTTTGTTATTACGTTGGCAGCCGCCGAGGCGGTTGTGGGGTTGTCTTTAATCCTCGCCGGCGCTCGCCATTTTGGATCCTCGTCAACCCGGCCAGGAACCGCACCCCATGATTGAGTACGCCGTTTTGATCGCGCTGCTTCCTTTGCTCAGCGCTATTCTTATTTTCTTTTTTGGGCGCTGGCTTCCGATGAAAGGAGCCTGGCTCGGGATTTTGGCGGTCGCGGCTAGCCTGGTTCTCTCAATCGATTTGTTTATGCGTTTCATGGATGGGAGTCTTGTGACCCCGGTCTGGAGCAGTTGGACTTGGTTTACGGCGGGTATCTACCGCTTCGAAGTCGGCATTTTGCTCGATGAAGCCTCGATCGTGATGCTGCTCATGGTGAGCACAGTGAGCCTGCTGGTACAAATTTATTCCCTGAGTTACATGAGCGACGCACCCCACTTCAAGCGGTTTTATGCTTATCTGTCGCTCTTTACATTTTCAATGCTCGGGTTGGTGATGGCCAACAACTACCTTCAATTCTTCGTTGGCTGGGAGCTCATGGGAGCCTGTTCGTATTTTCTAATCAGCTTCGAGTTTGAGCGGGAAGCCGCGGGAGCCGCGGGCAATAAAGCATTTTTGACGACGCGTCTGGGCGATCTGGGTTTTTACGCCGGGCTTCTAACTATTTTTTATGTGTCCGGGACGTTCAATTTCATTCAAATTCAAGAGCATCTTCGGGACGGCTATATCAGCAGTCATATGTGTTACATTATCGCGCTGCTGATGTTCTGTGGCTCCGTTGGAAAATCGGCGCAATTTCCCTTGCATGTTTGGCTGCCGGATGCGATGGAAGGCCCGACACCGGTTTCCGCGTTAATTCACGCCGCCACGATGGTCGCTGCCGGCGTTTTTCTCGTCGCTCGAGCCTATGGATTTTTTGTCGCCGCCCCGGACGCGTTACAGATCGTGGCCTGGGTGGGGGGAATCACAGCCGTTTTTGCCGCGACCATGGCGATCACGGAAAATGACATCAAAAAAGTTCTCGCCTACTCGACCATTTCTCAGCTCGGTTACATGATCATGGCGATGGGTGTCTTGGCTTATCCCGCCGGGCTTTTTCACTTGACGACCCACGCCGCCTTCAAAGCGTTGCTCTTCTTAGCGGCGGGTTCGGTGATCCACGCCGCGCATACCAACGACATGACGAAAATGGGAAGTTTGTCAAAGCAATTGCTACTCACGACGATTACGTTTTTTTGCGGCACGCTGTCGTTGATCGGATTTCCCCTGACCTCGGGTTACTATTCGAAAGAAATGATTTTAAACTCAGCGTTCACCGGGGGACATTTTGTGCTTTTTGGCATTGGATGTTTTACGGCATTTTTGACGGCCTTCTACATGACGCGCGCCTTTGGGCTTACATTTTTAGGAACCCCCCGCGAGCGGGACCGGTTTGCGCATGCCCATGAGTCGCCTTGGAGCATGACCCTACCGTTGCTGTTGTTGTCAATTCCGGCACTTGGACTGGGGCTCGTCATGACGTCCTCGGGGTTGGTCGACAAATTCTTTGGTTGGCCGGGCCTGCCGGCCACGGTCGAATCGCATAAAGCGGGCGCTATTGCCGTCGGCAGTGGGCTTGCCGGTATCGTGCTCGGTGGAATCTTGTATCCGGGCCAACTGCCCTTCGTAGGGCGGCTCGCGGTGCGTTTTTCGCCCCTCTACCGGTTACTCCAGCGCAAATATTATATCGACGAGCTGTATGGTTTCCTCTTCATCCGCCGCACCGTTGATTTAGCACATGTCGCCAATTGGTTCGATGCCTACGTGATCGACCGCGTTTTTGTCGATGGTTTCGGCAAAATCGTCGATCAGCTGTCGGTCGTCAAGCGGTGGGTCAATGATCACGTCCGGGAAAATGTATTTTCTGACGCGCTGGCGCGTCGGCTGCAAAACAGTTTGGCTCAAAATTACCTTCTGGTGATGACGCTGGGATTTGTGATGTTTGTGTTGTGGAGAGTTTTTTGATGAGGCGAGTTTAAATGGGTGTGCTTTCCGCCCTAACCTTTTTGCCGCTGGTCGGGGGCCTGGTTATTCTTTGCGTGCCGGGCGAAAAGAAATTCCTGATTCGTGTTCTGGCCGCGATAGTCAGCGGGTTGACGTTCGCGGCAACCGTATGGCTGTGGGCACACATGAACACCGCGGTCGCGGATTTTCAGTTCGTCGACCGCTGGAGTTGGATTCCGGCCTTCCATATTCATTTTTTCCTGGCCGTCGATGGCCTGTCGTTGCCGCTGGTGATGTTGACGACATTGCTCACGTTGCTCGCGGTGATGAGCTCCTTTGCCATCGAACTTCGCGTGAAGGAATATTTTTTCTTCTTTCTCTTTCTCGAAACGGCGATGCTGGGAGTATTTTTGGCCCTCGATCTATTCTTGTTCTACATTTTCTGGGAGCTGACGTTGATTCCGATGTTCTTTTTAATCGGCATTTGGGGGGGGCCTAAAAAGGAGTACGCATCGCTTAAATTTTTTCTCTTTACGTTATTCGGTAGCGTCTTCATGCTGGTTGGCATTCTCGCCCTTTATTTTTCTTCCGCCCCCCATACCTTTGACTTTACGGAGCTTTTGGCCCAGAATTCGCTATGGACGCGCCAGCTGCAATTGTGGATTTTCTTGGGGCTTTATCTGGGTTTTGCCGTCAAGATCCCAATTTTTCCTTTTCACACCTGGTTGCCTCTGGCCCACGTGGAGGCCCCTACGGCTGTTTCGGTAATCCTCGCGGGCGTGCTGCTGAAAATGGGACTCTACGGGCTGATGCGCTTTTCATTTGCCCTCTTGCCGATCGCCACTCGAGAACTGGCGTTCGCGCTCGCTGTCGTGGCGACGGTAAACATTCTGTACGGCGCCTTTTGTTCGTTGGCGCAAACAGATATCAAGCGGATGATTGCCTATTCCTCCATCAACCATATGGGGTATGCGCTTTTAGGAATGGCTTCGATGTCCGTCCTTGGCTTCAGTGGTGCCATATTGCAAATGGTCAATCACGGGATTATCACGGGTCTTTTGTTTCTGCTGGTGGGAGTGCTCTACGACCGTGCGCACACGCGCGATCTGCACGCCTTTGGTGGCATTGGCGCCCAAGTGCCGGTGTATACGGGATTTATGACCTTTGCCTGTTTTGCCTCAATGGGATTGCCGCTCTTGTCCGGCTTTGTTGGAGAATTTCTTTGTTTTCTGGGGGCGTTTCAAGTTCCGCACTATCGCCTGTTGACCGGCCTTTCTTTAATTGCCATTTTAATTACCGCTGCCTTCTTTCTCGTGATGATTAAAAAAGTTTTCTTAGGACCTCTCAATCCAAAGTGGGAGCGCTTGACCGACATGGATGGGCGGGAGCTGCTGACAGCGGTTCCGCTCGTGATCTTAACGATTGCCTTTGGCATCTGGCCCGCTGCGCTTCTGCAGCCAGTGACGGCAACGCTGACTCATATGGTCGACCTCCTTAAAATCCCATGACACTCATAACTACCCCTTTTCTCTGGCCTGTTTTTGCGCTCAGCGCTTTTGCTTTTCTTTTGCTTGGATTAGACACGGGTCCGTTGGGGTCTACCTCCCGGCGGCTGGGTGTTTGGCTGGCGCTGGCCGGTGCCGGTGTAACGGCATGGCTCATCGCCCCGGCCGGGCCGGCCACAGTTTTTTTCGGACACGATATGCTCATCTGGGACGGCGCCGCCTGTTTTCTTTCCTGGATTTCTGTCCTGACGCTTTTCTTCGTTATTTTGCTCAGCGAACCGTATCGCGAGTTCGCTGGCGTGCCGCTGAACAGTTATTTTGCCTTGCTCTTTCTTGCGGCGGCGGGCTTGATCCTTCTGGCAAGCGCCAACGATTTTTTAATTATTTTTCTTTCCATTGAGTTGATCAGCATCCCCTCGTTTATCCTCTCGGGCTACTTGCGTCATAAAGAGTCGTCAAACCGATCCGCGATTACTTTTTTTCTGATGGGCGCCTTTTCGGCGGCGA
>JBBQYF010000088.1:0-11155 GCA_038208955.1 Elusimicrobiota bacterium | reverse complement strand
TCTCCCGAGGCTCCCGTGCCGGTCGTCGCCGTTGAGCGGGAGACGGAAATGCCCGGAGGCGCGGGGAATGTCGCGATCAATATGGCCGCTTTGGGCGCCGATGTCTACCTAGTCGGTTTGGTGGGCGAAGACGCCGCCGCGGACCGGCTACTGGCCAAATTAAAATCTTACCCCGTCCATACCGAATCCATCGTCCGGACTAGCGATCGCCCTACGATTCTCAAATCACGCATTATTGCTCATCAGCAGCAAGTCGTCCGCGTGGATTATGAACTCAAGAAAGAAGTGCCTGCACTGCTGGCTCAGCAACTTTGGGCCCGGCTGGAACGCCATTTGAGTACGATCGATGTGGTCGTGATTTCCGATTACGCGAAGGGCGTGATTACGGGCAGCTTGCTCGATAAGCTAATTCCCTTGTTGCGCCGCCGAAAAATTCCCATCACCGTGGATCCAAAAGTGGAAAATTTTCGGCATTACCGAGGGGTTACTTGCCTGACGCCCAATCTTAAGGAAGCGATGGAGGGTAGTGGAACGCACAGCGTCACCGACGCTCAGCTCGACGTCCTGGGCGAATCAATTCTGCGAAAGCTCCATGTCGACTCTCTCTTGATCACGCGCGGTGAAAAGGGCATGTCGCTTTTTGAGCGCCATAAACCAGTTTTTCACATTCCAACGCGTGCGCGCGAAGTCTTCGACGTAACGGGTGCTGGCGATACCGTGATCAGCACGTTTTCGCTGGCCAAGGCGGCCGGCGCTTCTCTTCGCGGGGCGGCTGAACTAGCCAACTTTGCCGCGGGCATCGTCGTCGGCAAGGTGGGGACCTCCACGGTTAGTCCGGCAGAGCTTTTGGAAGGAATTCGTCACCATGGCGCCTGAACGTCCAGAAGTCCTAGCCGTCATTCCATCGCGCATGGCGGCCCAACGTTTTCCCGGTAAGCCCCTCGCAATGATCGCCGGCAAACCCCTCGTTCAATGGGTATGGGAAGCCGCCCGCGGCGCCAAGCGAGTGACGCGCGTCGTTGTCGCCACCGACGACGAACGCATCGCAAAGGCCGTCCGTGATTTTGGCGGTGAAGCGGTGATGACATCTCCCGATTGCCCGAGCGGCACCGACCGCGTCGCGCAAGTGGCCAGAACATCGCGGGCGCGTATTGTCGTCAACGTGCAAGGTGATGAACCGCTGCTTTCTTCGCATTCGATTGACGGCGTGGTCGAAGCATTACAAGATGATGACCGGGCGGTGATGTCGACCGCTGTTCGCAAGCCGGAGAATGAAAAGGAATGGCGACAGCCGAATGTCGTCAAAGCCGTTCTCGACCGCTCTGGTTATGCGCTTTATTTTTCTCGCGAACCGATCCCCTCGGCCGCGCGGGGCAGCCGCCACGTGCAGGCGCCTCGCTGGGTGCACTTGGGTCTCTACGGTTTTCGCCGTGCCTTTCTCCTTCGATTTGCTGCTTTACCACCGACGGCGCTGGAGCGGCAGGAGCGGCTCGAACAATTGCGAGCCTTGGAACATGGTTGTTCCATTAAAGTAGTCGTCGTACCGCAGATGACATGCAGCGTCGATGAACCAGGTGATGTGCAACGTGTCGAACGAATTATGGCCAGAGGCCGAAGAGGGGGAAAAACCAGATGACCAAATATATTTTCGTCACAGGCGGCGTGGTTTCATCGTTAGGGAAAGGCATTACGTCGTCTTCGCTGGCGCGACTGCTGAAATCTCGCGGACTTCGCCTAGACATGCTCAAGTTCGATCCCTATTTTAATGTCGATCCCGGAACGATGAATCCTTATCAACATGGCGAAGTGTTCGTCACCGAAGATGGTGCCGAAACGGACCTGGATCTCGGCCATTACGAGCGTTTTCTCGATCAGGAAATGGGCAAACGCAACAACTGCACGGCCGGCCAAATTTATGACAATGTGATCAGCAAAGAACGACGCGGCGAATTTCTCGGGAAAACCGTCCAAGTTATTCCGCATATTACGAACGAAATTAAATCGCACATCACGGCCTTGGGTCCCAACAAAGACATCGTTATTGTCGAGGTCGGCGGAACGGTCGGTGACATCGAAAGCTTGCCGTTCCTGGAAGCGATCCGCCAGATGCGGCTCGATGTGGGCCGCGACAACGTGCTTTATATCCACGTCACTCTCGTGCCCTATATTCGTTCGTCCGAAGAAATGAAAACAAAGCCGACGCAGCACAGCGTCGGAAAGCTACGCGAGATCGGCATTGAACCCGACATTATCGTCTGCCGCACCGAACGCCCGCTCGAAGAGGAGTTGCGCGCGAAAATCAGTTTGTTCTGCAACGTGCCGACGGAAGCCGTGGTCGAAGCGCGCGATGCCTCGACGATCTACGAGGTGCCGTTAGCCTTTGAGCGCGAGGGCTTGGACGAATTAGCGCTCATGCAGTTGCGCCAGCGGAGCCACCGCCAAGGCATGCAGGAATGGGCGCAGATGGTCGAACGAATTCGCAACCCACGCAAGCGCGTGACGGTAGCGCTAGCCGGCAAGTACGTCGACCTAAAAGATGCGTACAAATCGGTCGGCGAAGCGCTGTTGCACGGCGGGATCGCCAACGACGCGCGCGTACACATCAAGTACCTCGACGTCGAAAGCCCGGACTTGGAACGCGAGCTGGCCGACGTCCAGGGGATATTGGTTCCCGGTGGATTTGGCGATCGCGGTATTGAGGGTAAAATTGGTGTCGTCAAGTATGCTCGAGAGCACCAAATTCCTTATCTTGGTTTGTGTCTGGGAATGCAATGCGCCGTGATTGAATACGCCCGGAATGTGTGTGGATTTAAAAATGCCAATTCAACGGAGTTCAATTCCAAGACCACACATCCCGTGATCGATATTTTGCCCGAACAAAAGCAGGTTCACAAGAAAGGCGGCACGATGCGCCTGGGCGTTTTTCCCTGCAAACTCAAACCCGGCTCATTGGCGGCCAGTGTGTACGGTAAAACACAGATTGAGGAACGTCACCGCCATCGATACGAATTCAATCCCAAGTACCGTCGCATTGTCGAATCCCATGGCCTGCGAATCTCTGGCGAGTACACGGAGCGGCACCTGGCTGAAATTGTTGAACTCCCTTCCCACCCCTGGTTTATCGGAGTCCAGTTTCATCCGGAGTTTAAATCTCGGCCGACTCGCCCGCATCCTTTATTCAAGGGATTCATCGGCGCGGCGCTTGAATACAAACAGGTCCAAAACCGAGAACCGGTTATCGCCCCGGTGCCCGCGTAATTGTCGATGGTCAAAACGCGTCGCCCGTCCAATCGCCCGGTCTCGGTGGGAAAGGTAATATTTTCAAACGACCGGCCCTTTGTCTGGATTGCCGGTCCCTGCGTAATCGAAGAGGCCGACTTTACCGTGAAACTCGCTCGGCAATGTTCGGAACTCGCGCGGCGCCAGGGGTTTGCTTTTATCTTTAAAGCCTCCTACGACAAGGCCAACCGGAGTTCGGTGAAATCCTTTCGCGGCCCCGGACTCGAGCGGGGCCTTGAGGTTTTGAGGCGAGTCAAAGAGGAAATTGGTTGTCCCACGCTAACGGACGTTCATTGGGTGTCGGACGTCCCGGCGGTGTCGGCGGTGGTCGATGTGCTGCAAGTACCCGCTTTTTTATGCAGGCAAACGGACCTTCTCCTCGCCTGTGCGGACACGGGTCGGGTGGTCAACGTCAAAAAGGGACAATTCTTAGCACCCTGGGATATGGAGCAGGTCGTTAAGAAATTGGAATCGACGGGCAATCGCCGGATTCTTCTGACCGAGCGGGGGGTTTCCTTCGGCTACAACAATTTAGTCGTCGATATGCGCTCGCTGGCGGTGATGAAACAATTTGGTTATCCCGTCATCTATGACGCGACGCATAGTGTGCAATTGCCCGGAGGTCTCGGCCATGCCTCCGGCGGACAGCGTGAACATGTGCTGCCGCTTTCCCGCGCGGCGGTGGCTGTCGGAGTCGCCGGGCTCTTTACCGAAGTGCATCCGGATCCCGATCGAGCGTTGTCGGACGGCCCGAATAGTTTGGCGACGGCGACGTTGCCCGGGTTTTTGAAAACGCTCCGGGCGTTCGATCAGTTAGCAAAAAAACGGGCTGCCTGAGTCGGTGGATCCAATAACGTTAGCCATCCATGGGAGTTGAATCATGAAATGCCCTCAATGCCAAGTAGACAATAAAGAGACCGCCAAGAATTGCCGCAAGTGTGGAATGAACCTTCAACTTCCGCCTCTCTGGCAGCCGACATGGGCTTGGCACCGTCGAACCCTGATCATTATTTATGCGATTCTCGCGGTCTTATTTTTCGTGATGAAAGCGGTTCTCAGACCCTACGTCAGACAGTTGCCACCGGAAATTACACCTTGGCTAAATGGGCATGGAGGGACAGCGGTTGAAAAAACTAAGTGACGCGGCGCTGCTGAGGCGCGCCCGCGGCGTGTTGCAGCTGGAAGCCCGCACCGTCGCCGACCAGTGCCGGACCGTCGGTCCCTTCTTTTTGCAAGCCGTGCGGCTCGTGTCCCAATGCAAGGGCCGTGTGGTCGTGCTGGGCGTGGGAAAATCGGGTCTCATCGGACGCAAAATTACGGCGACCTTGGCGTCGACGGGGACACCCGCCATCTTTGTTCACCCGTCCGAAGGGATGCACGGGGATTTGGGGATGATCACGCCGGGGGATGTGGTATTGGCGCTGTCATTTTCGGGAGAAACCGAGGAACTCAAAAAACTTTTGCCCTCGATTCGTGCTATGCGGGTCCCCATGATTGCGATGACCGGCAAACCTCATTCCAGGCTTGCTCGCGCCTCCAACGTCGTTTTAATGGTGCACGTCAAGCGCGAGGCTTGCTTGTACAATTTGACTCCGACGACGTCGACGACGGCCATGCTGGCCTTGGGCGATGCGCTGGCTATAGTCGTGATGGACAACCGGGGTTTCAAAGCGGAAGATTTTGCGCGCCTGCATCCGGGCGGAATGCTGGGCAAAAGACTTTTGTGGACGGTCGGCGACATCATGCACCGGGGACGCGAAAATCCGGTGGTGCGTGAAGATCAGCCGGTGCGGCGAGCGCTGCAAATTATGACGAAGACACGCCTGGGTGCGGCCAGCGTTGTTAACAGCGCGGGGCGGTTGGTGGGCTATTTTACCGATGGCGATTTCCGGCGCTTGGCGCCGCAGGACGCGCAACTTCTGACGCGTCTGATGAAAACGGTGATGACGCGCCGACCGCACGTTCTTTCGCCGACGACTCGCATGGGCGAGGCCGCTCAACAAATTCGCCAATACCGCTGCGACAACATGCCCGTCGTCGATGGAAAGGGACGACCCGTGGGATTGCTCGATGAGCGCGATCTGTTGTCCGAAGGCTTGCTTTGAAGCATGGGTATGGCAAGGCGATGATGGCGGCCCTGTTTGTCGTGGTGGCGGGTTGCGGCTCCCCGGCGCCGCCGGCTGTTCCACCCTCGACGGGGGAGATTCCTCAGGAAATATTAAGAGATTTTGAAATGCAAGATATTCGCGACGGCATTCGCGCGATGACGCTCAAGTCGGACGAAGGCAAAATTTATGACACTCTGCAACAAACGGATCTCGACCGTCCTCTGGTTACTTTTTACAAAAAAGGCCGTCTATCCTCGCGCCTCTCTGCGCCCCAGGGCCGGGTGTTCATGAAAACCCATGACGTCGATGCTTGGGGCGGCGTGCAAGTTGTCTCGACGGACAGTTCGACCTTGACGACCGATAAACTCCACTATAACGCCCAGACCCGAAAAATTATCACTCACGATCACGTGCGGCTGGAAAAGCCGGATTCTGTGACCGAGGGCGAAGGGCTCGAAACCGATCCTGAATTAAAAGATATTAAGATTGGCCACCAAACCGTTCGGCTTAAACATGCGTCTGACCATTAACCGTTATGCCTGCTCAATGATGGTCCTGGGTTTTTTGGGGATCTCCTCTGCAACAACGCTTGGGGAAGTTGGCGCGCCGGTCCCGCCACCCCCGGATGCGACGATCACAAGCGACGCGCTGGAAATGATCGACAATGGTGCCAAAACATTTTTTAAAGGCCATGTTGTTCTGAAACAGGAACCGTACCGACTGCTCGCCGACCGAATGGTTCAGACCAAGGCCACCCAGGTCGTACAAGCCTTCGGGCATATTCGGGGGACTTGGACCGCTGCGACAGGAGAGAAGATGCTTGCGGTTGGCGACCATGCGACGTACTCGCCGGCGCAGCAACTGACGGATTTGTGGGGGCATGCGAAAGTGACGCGCTGGGAAAATGCGGTGGACACGAATCCCGTGGTCGCCCTAGCCGATCATTTTACGGCGTCGGAACTCGATCATACGGTACTAGCGCATCAGCGCGTATGGATTAGTCAGGGAAAAGGACTTTCCATCCAGGCGGACGAGGCGCGTTACGTTCAAGCCGACCAGATCATTTATTTTTCGGGGGAGAAACCTGTGGCGGTGCATTATGAAGGCGTAAAACAAAATGCCGATTTTGTTAGCCGAAAAGCGCAGATGTCGTTGTCGCCCAAAAAGGCGCGTTTGATCGAGAACGTCCAGGGCCATGTGGTTCCGCTATGAGCCTACAGGCCGACGCCTTGTTTAAGTCTTATGGCCGGCGCTCGGTCGTGCGAGGGATCGAATTCCACGTCGATCCTGGCGAGGTTGTCGGCCTCTTGGGCCCAAATGGCGCGGGAAAGACCACGTGTTTTCATATGATTGTAGGGTTGATCCGCCCCGACAAAGGACGGATTTTACTGCAAGGGACCGACGTGACGCAATTGCCGATGTATAAGCGGGCACGTCTTGGCATCGGCTATTTGGCTCAAGAACCATCGATCTTCCGTCGTTTAAGCGTTGAAGACAACCTGATGGCGATTCTCGAAATGCGAAATATCCGGAAAGAAGATCAACGCACCAAAATGGAGTCCTTGCTGGCTGATTTGGGTTTGACGGGGCTGCGACATCAAATCGCGGCAACTTTGTCGGGCGGGGAGAAACGACGATGCGAAGTCGCGCGGGCCCTCGTTTCGGATCCAAAATACCTGTTGCTGGATGAACCCTTTGTGGGCATTGATCCGTTGGCCGTCGCCGATCTGCAGACCGTCGTTAACAAACTAAAGAAAATTGGTATTGGCGTTCTGATCACCGATCACAATGTCCGGGAAACGCTGGAAATCGTCGACCGGGCATATATCATGTACGAAGGACGTGTCCTTAGGGAAGGAAACGCCGCCGCGATCTTAGCTGACCCAGAAGCCCGGCGCGTGTACCTCGGCGAAAAATTCAATATGTGAGGAGCCTATGCAAGTAACCATTACCGCCAGACATTTAAAATTGACGCCAGCGATCGGCGAATACGTCCAGAAAAAACTCGAAAAGGCCAAGCGATATTTCGACAAGTTGATCCGCGCTCAAGTTATTCTTGACGTCGAGAAGAACCGCCACAAAGCGGAAATTATTATTCGCACGGAAGGCCGGACGGTGACGGCGAAAGAAGAGTCGACTGATCTCTATGCCGCGATCGACCTGGCGAGTGACAAAATCGACGAACAATTGCGTCGCTATAAAGAAAAACGGCGCGGGCACCGACCAGAACACCGCAGCCGATCGCGCCCGGATACGTGGGAAATGCCAATCCTTCCCGAACCTCTTGTGGAGTCTGAACACCGCGTGTCGAGCATGCGCGCTTTGCGGCTGATCGCGCTGAGCTTGCCGGAGGCGGTCTCCGCGATGGAGCAGTCCGACAGTGCCCATTGGATATTTCTTAATCGGGATAATCAGCGCGTCACGGTTTTGTACCGCAAACCGGACAAGACATATGGAGTCGTCGAGGCGATCGGTTAAGTCAGAATCATCATCTTTAGGATCAGCAGCGGCTGAGGGACCGCCGCGGGTCCCGTTGAAATTGGACTACGAAACGGAGGAAGTTTATGCCAGTGAATCAAGAAGAGAAATGGGAAAAACTTAAAATTGTCGATTTCCTGAGTCCTACGGCGATCACCGTTGATCTGGCCGCGACCAATAAGCGCGCGGTGCTCGAAGAATTGGTTTCCTTATTATCGCGGGACGGCAAAATTAAGGATCTGAAAGCCACGGTGGATGTTTTGATGGAACGGGAGAAGCTTGGATCGACGGGGATCGGTCAGGGAATCGCCATTCCCCACGCCAAGACCGATCACGCCCAGGAAGTGATGGCGGCCTTCGGCCTATCGCGCCGGGGCGTGCAATTCGATTCGCTCGACGGCGAGCCGGTTTATATCTTTTTTGTTTTGGTGGCACCCCCGAACGCGGCAGGTCTGCATTTAAAGGCGTTAGCGCGTATCTCGCGCTTACTAAAAGATAAATTCTTCCGTCAATCTCTTCGCGATGTTAAAGACGCGGCGGAGATCATGAAAACCATTCGAGAGGAGGATCGTTACTGATCCGAACCCTGCATGCCCAGCTTCTTCGTATCCGATCTTTTTAAGGAAAAGCAAGCCGACCTCGAGCTCACCCTGCTTGCGGGCGCGAAGGGGCTGGCACGTTCGCTGACGGTATCAGAAATCAACCGACCGGGGCTTGCGCTAAGTGGGTATCTCGATTATTTTCCGTCAGAGCGGGTCCAAATTATGGGCTTGGGTGAATATTCCTATTTATCCACCCTGACACCGACGCAGCGCTCCAAGACGGTCGAAAAAGTTTTTTCTTACGATAAAAACATGCCTTGTGTCGTGGTAACTCGCGGGATCAAGCCTCACCGTGAGATCGCCCGCTGGGCCGACCGTCAGCAATTGCCTGTCTTTCGGAGCGGTTTGATTACGGCGCATTTAATTGGCGAGTTAACGGTTTATCTTGAAGAAAAACTGGCTCCCACGACCACCATCCATGGCGTCTTAATGAACGTCTATGGGCTGGGAGTGCTGCTCGTTGGGGATTCGGGAATTGGAAAGTCAGAATGCGCGCTGGAACTGATCAAGCGGGGCCATATGCTGGTGGCCGATGACGTGGTTGAGGTTAAGCAGCGCCTGGGTGGCTTGCTCTTCGGCACGGGAGCCGAGCTGATCCGTCACCATATGGAACTGCGCGGACTGGGAATTATCGACGTCCAGAAAGTCTTCGGCGTGGGGACAGTGCTGGACCGGACACGCATTGAAATGGTTATCCGCATGGAAGATTGGAAGCAAACCGTCGAGTATGACCGCGTCGGGCTCTCCGACAAAGCCACGTCGATTTTGGGAGTGAAGATCCCGGAAATCGTCATGCCGGTGCGGCCGGGCCGAAACTTGGCTGTTTTGGTTGAAGTCGCGGCGCTCAATCAGCGCTTGAAGTACCGCGGGGAATTCACCGCCCAAGAATTTAACCGGAAGTTAATCGAGCTTATGGCCAAGCGCTCGGAAGCGGCGACCACGGCCAAAAAGAAGGGCGGTAAAACGTCGTGAAAAAAGATCGCGTGCTCTTTTGGATTGTCACCGGAATGTCCGGCGCAGGAAAGTCCCAGACGACCCATTGTTTTGAAGATTTCGGCTTCTTTTGCGTAGACAATTTGCCGATCACCTTGTTGCCCAAGATGGCCGAGCTATGCGCCGAGTCCGGCCGTCCCTTGAAACGGGTGGCGCTCGGCATCGACGTGCGGGAAGGCGGTTTTCTGAAAGACTTTATTGCGACCGTCGACCGGCTCAAGCAGCAAAACGTGGATTGCAAAATAATTTTTCTCGATGCCGACGATCGAACGTTGTTCCGCCGGTTCTCCGAAACGCGTCGCCGACATCCGCTAGGCACGAGCGTTCGCGAAGGCGTTGAGCAAGAGCGGCGCCACCTGATAAAAATCAAAGAATTAGCCGACAAAATTATCGACACGTCGAACACGACCCTGTCCGAGCTCAAAGTCGCGATCTCCCAGCTCCTGGAGCGTCGCCGCGACAGCGAGATGCATATCTCTCTCGTTTCCTTTGGATTTAAATATGGCTTGCCGGTCGACGTCGACATCGTTTGGGACGTGCGGTTTATGCCCAACCCTAATTACAAGACAGAACTGCGCGAAAAAACGGGGCGCGACGCCGCCGTGAAAAAATTCGTCCTCTCGACGCCGCAAGCCCAGAAATTTGGCCGCAAATTTAACAATTTGATTACGGAATCCATACCACATTACATTCAAGAGGGAAAAAGTTATCTCACGGTCGCGATCGGTTGCACGGGAGGCCGTCACCGCTCGGTCGTCATGACGGACCAACTCAAAGAGCATTTGGTGTTGCATGGTTTTAAAGTGCGCGTTAATCACCGCGATGTCGAACGCTAAGGTCCGGGCATGATCGGTGTCGTGGTGGTTACACACGGTCATTTTGGGCAAGAGCTTCTGCGCACCGTTCAAGACATTGCGGGGCGTCAAGAAAAGGTTGCGGCGATTGCCATCACGTCTGAGACGGGTCCGGAAAGTCTGAATGGTTCGATCGACCAAGTCCTCGAGCAGCTGCGCAGTCCCGAGGGTACGCTATTTCTCGTCGACATGATGGGCGGAAGTCCCTGCAACGCGGTGTTGTTGAAGACAAAGGATTTGCCGGCCGAAGTCGTGACCGGGGTAAATCTCTATATGCTTTTGTCGGCCTTCCGGCACCGCGACTCGCTCGCGCTTAAGGATTTGGCCAACAAGGTCACGGAAGACGGTAAGCGAGCCATCTTGCAACCGAAAGACCTCTTGCTTAAAAAATTGGCATGACCGCATGAGCGTTTCCTTACTGCGCATCGACGACCGTTTAGTCCACGGCCAGGTGGTCGAGGGATGGCTGCGGGCATTGCGCATCGGACATGTCATTGTCGCCAGCGATGCCGTAATTGCCGATGAGACTCAAAAAGCACTCTATTGCCTTGCGATTCCTCATGGGGTGCAGCTGGATTGCCTTGGTATTGAAGCGGCCGCTCGCCAGTGGAAAGACTCCGCGTGGGGCAACGAGAAGGTCTTGATTTTGGTGTCCCATCCTCAGGACGCCCTGCGGCTGTATGAACTGGGCGCGCCGGTCTCCTCGGTTAATGTGGGGGGCTTGCATTTCCGCGAAGGACGTCTTCAGGTGCTGAAGGCGATTAGCCTTGATGAGGAAGACGTTGCCGCCCTCCGGAAATTATCCGCGCAGGGCGTGATCCTGGAAGCGCGACCGTTGCCC
>JBBQYF010000087.1:0-11207 GCA_038208955.1 Elusimicrobiota bacterium | reverse complement strand
GAGGCCTGCCCGATACGCTTGCGACCCATTCTGATGACCTCGGCGGCCACCATCGCGGCGGCGATTCCCGTAGCGCTGGCATTAGGTTCCGGTTCCGAAACAACGCGCCCCATGGCGATCGTCGTTATCGGCGGCGTACTCGTTTCAACCTTCTTAACCCTGTTCGTTGTCCCCTGCGCGTACAGCATCATGTCGCGCTTCGAAAGCACGGCGCATGCTAAGGATCTCGAAGATGCTCTCGTTGAATTAGGCGAAAGGCCGTCGAAGCGGGCGGAGAATGGCCCCATTTCAGCGACGACTGGATCGCACGACGTTGGGCCTACCGCAATTCAAACGTCACCGAAATAGTGGCGTTGACCGTTTGTTCGCCGGTCGCAACCGGCTCTTCGGGAACCTGCACCGCAAACGCGCGAGCCATGACATGCACCGGCGGATGGGGTATGGGTCCCGGCCAATTCACAGCACTTTGGCTGATTGTTAAAACCGGACCGAGCTTAGCGTCCGCCGCTTGGGCCAGAACAGCCGCTTTCGCCTTCGCATCATCCATTGCCAGACCTAGTATTTTTCGCTCGAGCAATTGCGGATTATCGATATCAAAATCGGGACCATTGATGTTGGTCGCGCCTGCTTCCACAAGCGCCGCTAAAATTTTTCCCGCCTGACTCACATCACGCACCGTGACCACAAGCTGATTCGACACGGTATACCCGACCTTGCGGCTTTTGCCGTTCTCATAAGCCCACTTGGGCTGAACCGAATACTGTTGAGTCTGGAGATCTTTTCCGGGAATGCCCTGCGCATTGACCACGTCGATTAACTGCCTTGTGCGTTGGCGCACCAGGATTGCCACGGGCTCAGATTCCTTTCCGTCGAGCATCACGCCGACGGACAGGCGCGCGATATCGGGAACCGCCTGCAGTTTTCCGTTTCCTTCCACGGTGACGGTTCGCTTTCCATACTTGAGCGTGTCCGATTCCTCGGCACGCGCACGTTGGAGTCCCGCGAAAAGACTTATCGCGAGGATGATGGTCCAGACATTTTTGCGCATGATAGGCTCCATTGAAAGTATTCTAAACCCGCCGATATTTCCGGCCACATTTTACCTTTTGAGAGGTAGACTTACCGCCGGCGAGGTGAATATCGCTACTTGTTTTCTGTTCGCCCACTCCGCGATTCGTAGAGCAAAATAGCGGCGGCCGCCGCCACATTCAAGGATTCGACGGGCGGAGACATTGGAATAAAAATTGTTTTTGATAAGGCGGGTTCCCAGGCGAGCGACAGGCCCTGTCCCTCCTGCCCCAAAACGATGGCCCAGGGCTGGCTCCAGTCGACGGATGTGAAGTTGATGGCGACGGGCGCCCCGGATTGCGCGCTTGGTTCGCTGACCGTCCCTAAAAGTCCAACACCCGCCGATCGAAGGTTTTCAATAATCGTCTCGACGGATTGATGCTCCAGAATCGGCAGGCGCAGCGTTGATCCCATCGCCCCGCGAAGCGCTTTGGGCGAGAACAGTCTAGCGGTCCCGGGGGTTGTCACCACTCCGGCCGCTCCGGCGGCTTCGGCCGTGCGCAAAATCGCGGCCGCGTTTCCCGAATCTTGGATGCCGTCCAAGACAATGACCGGCGCCGGCCGGCGCGCCAGCAAGGTCTGCCAAGAACCCGCGGGCCTCTCCACGATGGCAATGATTCCCTGTGGAGCGCGCACGTCGGACAGGGCTAAAAAAACCGATTCGGAAACACGGAACATCTTTTTAGAATGGCGTCGGGCATCATCGATTAGCGGCGAGGGCGGCAGGCCCAGCGCGAGGATTAGGGTTTGTATTGAAAGCTTCGATTTCAGGACTTCTTCAACGAGCCGCGGTCCTTCAAGAAAGGCGCTCGTGGACGAGACGTCGTCGCGAATCGCTTGGACTTCCTTAACCAAGGGGTTCTGGCGGGATGTTACGGCGTTGGATTTTGGACTCTCGGAGTTAATCTGATTGTCAGGGAAGTTCGGTGCGGCCCATTAAAAAACGGTCGCATTCGCGCGCCGCGCCCCGGCCTTCGTTGATCGCCCAAACAACTAAGCTTTGACCCCTCCGCATGTCGCCAGCCGCAAAAACACCTTTTACACTCGTTTGAAACTGGCCATGTTCCGCTTTGGCGTTTGAGCGTGGATCCCGCTCGACCTTGAGGTCGTTTAAAACCGTATCTTCCGGTCCGAGAAATCCCATCGCCAGCAGCACGAGTTGCGCCGGCCAAACTTTTTCAGTTCCCGCCACTTCTTGCATCGCAAATTGCCCACTCGCGCTTCGCACCCATTCCACTTGCACGGTATGCGCGGCTTTCACATGGCCTTCGGCATCGCCCTCAAATTTTTTCGTGACAATGGAGTAGCGCCGCGGATCGGCACCGAATCGGGCGGCGGCTTCCTGCTGGCCGTAATCCATCACATACACTTTTGGCCACTGCGGCCAGGGGTTGTCCGAGGCCCGTTGGTTGGGTGGTTGCGGCAAAATTTCAAATTGGCTGAGGTTCCGGCAGCCGTGGCGCATCGACGTCCCGACACAATCCGTGCCGGTGTCGCCGCCTCCGATTACAAGCACGTCTTTATCTTTCGCCAGAATAAATTGGTTGTCTTTCAGTTTGCTCTCCAAAAGACTTTTCGTGTTGGCTTGCAGAAACTCCATCGCAAAGTAAATCCCCTTCAGATTTCGTCCTTCAACGGGAAGGTCGCGAGGTTTTGTGGCGCCGCCGCACAGAACCACGGCGTCAAATTCTTTCAGCAATTTTTCCGACGGGTAATTTTTGCCGATTTCCGTATTGGTGATGAACGTGACGCCTTCGGCCGTCATGAGATCAACGCGTCGCTGAAGGACGTGCTTTTCCAGCTTCATATTTGGGATCCCATAAACGAGCAACCCGCCGATTCTGTCCGCGCGCTCAAACACGGTAACCCAATGTCCGGCTTTGTTGAGCTGCGCCGCCGCCGAGAGACCGGCGGGGCCCGAACCGACCACAGCAACTTTTTTGCCCGTGCGCTTGGCGGGAGGCTCCGGGGTGACCCAGCCTTGCGAAAATCCATAGTCGATAATCGAACATTCGATATTTTTGATCGTAACGGCGGGACTGTTGATTCCCAGGACGCAGGCTGCCTCGCAAGGCGCCGGGCAAACGCGGCCCGTAAATTCGGGAAAGTTATTCGTCTTGTGCAATCGCTCGAGCGCTTCGCGCCACAAGCCGCGGTACACGAGATCATTCCACTCGGGAATGAGGTTGTTCACGGGACATCCGGAAGCCATCCCGTTAATCAAGGTTCCCGAGTGGCAAAAGGGAACGCCGCAATCCATGCAGCGCGCGCCCTGCTGGCGAAGACGCTCCTCGCCCATATGATAATGGAATTCGTCCCAATCGCGGATGCGTTGATCGGGGCCGCGGTCGGCCGGCAATTCGCGTTGAAACTCCAGGAATCCTGTGGGTTTCGCCATGACCGGAGGTTTAATTGCCGCCGACACGAGAAAGGTCTCTCATATTCTCTTCGAAAGCAGCCATCTCGGCTTTTTCGCCCGATAAACCCAGGGCGCGGACGCGCTTTTCGGCCAATAAGGCGCGTTTGTAATCTTTCGGCATAATTTTGACAAACCGCGGCAGAGTGGAATCCCATTCTTGAAGGACTCTGGCCGCCACTCGACTGTCGGTGTGTTCGAAATGTTTTTGGATCATTTGCTTAAGAGCGAGAATTTCGTCCGTGTCATCCAGCGCTTCCAAGGCGACCATTTGCTTGTTGCAACGAATCGGGAAGGTCCCGCTGTTATCGAGCACGTAAGCAATTCCGCCGGACATACCCGCGGCGAAATTCCGACCCGTCGCTCCCAAGACCACGACGCGTCCGCCGGTCATGTATTCGCAGGCATGATCCCCGACGCCCTCAACGACGGCGCGCACGCCCGAATTGCGTACGGCAAACCGCTCGCCGGCGATGCCCCGGATGTAGACTTCCCCGGCCGTCCCACCGTACAGAGCCACGTTGCCAATAATAATATTTTCTTCCGGAATAAACGTAGCGGCCTTTGATGGGTAGACGATGATCTTCCCGCCGGAAAGACCTTTGCCCACATAATCATTGGCGTCCCCTTCCATAACGAGCGTCAAGCCGCGCGGAATAAAGGCGCCGAGGCTTTGGCCAGCTGACCCCTGCAGGTGAAATTGAATCGTGTCCTCCGGCAATCCTTCAGGACCGAAGCGGCGGGTGATTTCGCTGCCCACCATCGTGCCGACGACCCGATTGACGTTGCGAACGGCGACGATAGCGCGCACTTTCTCGTTGCGCTCAAAAGCCGGTTTGGCCAAGGCCAACAAGGTGGTACGGTCAAGCGCCTGGTCCAAGCCGTGATCCTGCGCCACGGTTTGATAACGGCCGACTTCGGGACCCGCTTCCGGTTGATGCAGGATGGCCGAGAGGTCGACCCCTTTCGCTTTCCAGTGATCGATGGCGGGCCGGATGTGCAGCTTGTCCGTTCGGCCAATCATCTCGTTGATCGTGCGAAAACCGAGTTGAGCCATAATCTCGCGCAGTTCGGTCGCCACGAAGCGCAGGAAATTCACGACATGGGCCGGGTCTCCCGTGAAGCGTTTGCGCAGCTCCGGATTTTGCGTCGCCACACCGACGGGGCACGTATCCAAATGACAGACGCGCATCATGATACAACCGAGCACCACGAGGGGTGCGGTGGCAAATCCAAATTCTTCGGCGCCGAGGAGCGCGGCCACGGCGACATCCCGGCCCGTCTTCAACTGTCCGTCCGTTTCAACGACAATCCGGTCGCGCAACTTGTTCAGCACGAGTGTCTGATGGGTTTCCGCAAGGCCTAATTCCCACGGCATGCCGGCATTTTTGATGCTCGTTTGGGGTGAAGCGCCGGTACCGCCGTCATGACCGCTGATCAGCACCACGTCCGCATGCCCTTTAGCGACACCGGCGGCAATCGTCCCGACACCCACTTCTGAGACGAGTTTTACGCTGATGCGGGCGTGATGGTTGGCGTTCTTGAGATCGTGAATCAATTCCGCCAAATCCTCGATGGAGTAAATATCGTGATGGGGCGGAGGGGAAATGAGACCCACGCCCGCGGTCGAATTGCGAACTTTCGCGATCCACGGATACACTTTCTTGCCCGGCAGCTGGCCTCCCTCGCCGGGTTTTGCGCCTTGGGCCATTTTGATCTGAAGTTCTTTCGCCTGGGTGAGGTAATAGCTCGTCACCCCAAAGCGTCCGGAGGCCACTTGTTTGATCGCGCTATTTTTCGAATCGCCATTAGGTTCCAGCACATAGCGGGCGGGATCCTCGCCGCCTTCGCCGGTATTGCTCCGGCCGCCCAAACGGTTCATCGCGATCGCCAGGCCTTCGTGCGCCTCTTTGCTGATCGATCCGTAAGACATCGCCCCCGACTTAAAGCGTTTGACGATCGTCTCTACGGACTCCACTTCGTTAATCGGCACCGGCGTCGCCTGTTGGAAATCCATCAGACCACGCAGGGTCGCGACGCGCTTCGATTGCTCGTTGATCAACGCGCTGTATTTCTTATAAAGGTCGTAGTTATTGGTGCGGCTCGAGATTTGCAGGAAGTGAATCGATTCGGGGTTAAAAAGATGGTATTCGCCCTCTTTGCGCCATTGGTATTTTCCGCCGACGTCAAGCGTTTTGCCGTTCGGCGTGCCGTAATCCGGATAGGCATGGCGATGGCGCAGTTCAACTTCTTTAGCCACAATATCGATGCCGATTCCCGCGATGCGCGTCGGCGTCCACGTAAAATATTTGTCGATGAAATCCTGGTTCAGGCCGGCTGCTTCGAAAATTTGCGCGCCGCCGTAGCTTTGAATGGTCGAAATTCCCATTTTCGACAACACTTTCACCACGCCCTTGGCGGCTGACTTCACGTACTTCTTGACGGCCGCCGCATGGTCGACACCGGTCAGTAAGCCTTCACGAATCATATCGTCCAGCGATTCCAGAGCCAAATAAGGATTGACCGCGCCAATGCCGTAACCGATCAACAAAGCAAAATGATGGACTTCGCGAGGTTCTCCGGATTCGAGGACCAGTCCGACTTTCGTGCGACTCCCCTTTCGAACCAAATGATGGTGCAGCCCAGCCACCGCGAGGAGCGCGGGGATCGCCGCATTTTCTTGGTCAATAGCCCGGTCGGAAAGGAGGATAATGTTAACGCCTTCTTCCACCGCCTTGTCCACCGCGTGAAAAAGATTTTCCAGAGCTTTCTCTAGGGCCGGACCGCCGCCGCGCACGGGATAAATGATGGGAAATACTCTCGAGCGGAACCAAGGGTGATTGACGTGCACGAGCTTATGAAATTCCTCGTCCGTCAAAATGGGCGACTTGAGTTGGATCTGGCGAGCGCTCTCGGGCTTCGGGGCAAGCAGGTTGCCTTCCGGCCCGACGGTCGTTTCCGTGCCGACGACTATTTCTTCACGGATCGCGTCGATCGGCGGATTTGTGACCTGCGCAAAGAGCTGTTTGAAATAATCGTAGAGCAGCCGTGGCTTGTCCGAGAGAACGGCGAGCGGCGTATCGTCTCCCATCGATCCCATGGCTTCCACGCCTTGCTCCGCCATCGGCGCCATAATCAATCGCAAATCTTCGAAGGTGTATCCGAACGCCTGTTGACGCAGCAGCATCGTCTTGTGATCGGGTTGCGGAATATAAGGCGGCTCGGACAAGGTTTCCAGTTTGACTTGATTTTCGTTGAGCCACAACCGGTAGGGTTGCGCCGCGCAGACGCCATGCTTAATTTCCTCGTCGGCGACAATGCGCTTTTGGACGGTGTCGACGAGAAACATTCGTCCGGGCTGCAAGCGCCCTTTATGCAGGATGCGGTCGGGGGGAATGTCCAGGACGCCGACTTCGGATGCCATCACGACCAGATCATCCTTCGTCACGTAGTAACGCGACGGTCGCAGACCGTTGCGGTCAAGAACAGCGCCCATCTGCAAACCGTCCGTAAATGCGATCGATGCCGGGCCGTCCCAAGGTTCCATGAGACAAGCATGGTATTCGTAAAAAGCTTTTCGCTCGTCGGTCATGCTCTCGTGATTGGACCAGGGTTCCGGGACCATCATCATCATTGCGTGCGGTAACGAACGTCCGGCCAAGACCAAGAATTCGAAGCAGTTATCGAACATCGCGGAATCCGAACCATCGGTTCGTATCACTGGCAGCACCTTTTTCAGATCATCGCCAAAAACATCCGACTGAAAGAGCGACTGACGGGCGTGCATCCAGTTGGTGTTCCCGCGCAGGGTGTTGATCTCGCCGTTATGCGCAATGTACCGATAGGGGTGAGCGCGCTCCCAGCTCGGGAACGTATTCGTGCTGAACCGCGAGTGAACGAGCGACAGGGCAGTTTCCATCGATGGATCGTTGAGATCTGGAAAATATTTCGGCACCTGATCGGAAATCAGCATTCCTTTATACCCGATCGTGCGGTGGGACAGGCTCGAGATATAAAATCCACGGCCGCTGTCGCCGCCGGAATAACGGATCTCATTTTGGATGCGCTTCCTCAGAACGAAGAGTTTTCGCTCAAACGCCATGTCCTCTTTGAGAGAAGCCGTTCGCAACACGAAAAATTGTTTAAACACCGGCTCGCTCGCCCGCGCCGTTTCGCCAAGGCTGCTGTTATCCGTCGGCACATCGCGCCAGCCTAGAAATCGAAAGCCTTCATCTCGGGCGACGGCTTCAACGTGCTTTTGACATTCCTTCTGGTGCGCGGAATGGCGCGGCAGAAAAACCATGCCAACACCATACTCTCCAGCGCAAGGAAGATCGATACCGGCTTTGGCCGTGACATTCTTTAAAAATTGGTGCGGCACCTGGAGCAAAATACCGGCGCCATCGCCCGTATTGGCTTCACAGCCGCAAGCACCGCGGTGCCGGAGATTGTCTAGAACCTGTAGACCCTGCTCGAGAATTTTGTGCGATTTCCGGCCTTTAATGTCGACTACGAACCCGACGCCGCAAGCATCTTTTTCGAAAGCGGGATCATAAAGTCCCTGTTTTGATGGAGTGATATGCATAGTGATAGGTTTTTTGGGGGATCCTCGTCCCCCATTGAAGGGAAGGTTACCCTGTAGGTGGCTAGTATATAAAAAAACTCGGCAAAACGGAACGTCCTCTCCTATTTGCGCCGGGGATACGAATTCAGTAGGATCGCTCATGCTTGAAACCGCCGCGGGCGTCGCCTTTGGACCCGCTCTTGCCTTTGGGATCATTATCGGCTTTCTGAGTTGGTTTGTTGTCCGTTGCATGCTCTCCGGCTTTTATACGGTGGACCAGAACCAGCGGGCGGTGAAAACCGTCTTTGGCCGCGCGGAACGCCGAGGAACCCTGACGACGCTGCAGGATCCCTTGGCGGCGACCCTCGCCCCGGACGAAAAAGATCGGTATATCTGGCCCCAGGTGCAGGTGATTCCTCCCGGCGGCCCCTACTTCAAGTTTCCCTGGGAAGAGATACACAAAGTGTCGGTCTCGACGGAAACGGTCAGCATTGCTTATGACCCTGAAGTACCGTCGGCGAACCGGCAGGGGCTGACCTTAGATGCCGTGACCAAAGACCAGCTAAACACGGGTTTAAAAGGCCAATTGCGCTATACAGTGGCCGACCGCAATCTCTACGCCTGCATTTTTGGTATCAAGCAACCTGTGGCCCATATCATGGGCTATTTCATTTCGATCCTGCGCGAGCGCATCGCTAACTTTGAAGCGCCAAAAAAGGAAGCGACCATTCCTGTCACCGATCCAATGAGCATCGTTCAGGGCATCTCGATCAATGACTTGCGTAAGAACCTGACCGACTTAAACGCCAACATGGAGCGCGAAACCGCTTCGTCTGCCGCCCGCTACGGAATCGTCATGAATGCCGTCTTGATCACGGGTATCGAACCTCCCAATGAGGTCGAGTCGGCCCTTGCCGCCATTAACACCGCCCACAATGAGGTGTCGTCGCAGATCAGTCTGGCCCAGGCCGCCGCCGATCAGAAAATTGTGCAGTCCCGGCGGGCCGTCGAGATCGAAACATTGCGCGCCCAGGCCGAAGTGCAGATGCTGAAACAACTTTCCGACCAGCTGCGCACGCTCAAGCAATGCGGACAGGACACACTGGCCGCCTATATTCGCAACGTCAAATTGGGACTCTTCGACCGGGTCCGCCGGATTATTATTGAGGCACGGCCATGAGCTTCCTAGCTGGTGCGGCTGTCACGTTTGTAGCCTGTTTTTTTCTAGAGGCTTTTGTTCTTGGGTTGCTGCGCACACTCGGCTTTTATGTGATCGTTAAAGAACGCGAGGCAAGGGTCTATGTCCTGTTCGGCCAGGTGCTGGGCGTGCTGGATCAACCGGGCATCTATTTTCTTTGGACGAAATTCGGGATTAAAGCGGCTATCGTCAACACCTTCGGTCAGTGCTATATTCGCGACCTCCGGCTTGATCAAGCCTATCTGCGTAGCACGCCCGTCAATTCCGAGGAAGGCGCGCCGATGGGCATTGGGATCTGGTATGAGATGGTGATCAGCGATCCGGTCGCCCATGTTTTTAAAAATATCGACCCGAGCGGTTCGCTGCGCGCGAATGTCGGCAATGCGACGGTTCGCTGCCTTAACAACATGAAATTGGCGGACATGCTGGAAGAACGTCACGCGATGAGCCAGACGGTACGCGAAGGCGTGACATCGTTATCCCAAGATTGGGGCTATAAATTGGGATCGGTTTACGTGCGCAAGGTGCATTTTCGCGATGCGGGGATGATTAGTCAGATCGAAGAGAAGGTCGTCAACCGCTTGCGTCAGGTGACGGCGGCGATTAAGCAGGACGGCTCGAACCAAGTGAATATTATCTCGAGTACCGCTGAGGCCCAAGCGGCCACCGAGTTTGCCCGCGCCGCCGCCATGCGTCCGCGGATCGTCGGCGAAGCGCTTCAGGCGATCGGCCAAGATAAAGAAGTTTTTGACAGTCTTTTCGAAGTCTTGGAAACCCAAAAAATCTTAGACGGGAAAGCCGATCTGATCATGCTGCCGAAAGGCGGTCGTGGCGACTTGCTCACCCAATTGGCCGCCGGCGCCGGCGATATTTCTGGAGTCGCCCCCGCTTCCCGACCGCAACCTCACCAACCTTAGTTCCAAAGGGCAAAGCCGTCCCGATCAGTAGGTAATAATCAACGCAACCGCTGTCGTCGTGTCGTTTTTAACCGTCGCGGGTGGTGGCGCGTTTACGCGTCTCCAAACGAAAGAGGATTTGAATGAGAGGTGGGTCGAGATCGCCGTGACGAGCGCGGTTTCGGTATTAATTCGAAATCCATTGACGTCTTTGGCATTGGCAATAAATTCCCCGGTCTGGCTGAAGGATGTTGTCGGGTTAAAATTGTGCACGTATTTGCTGAAAGCGCGGCCCGAGGCAAAGTCGTTACGCGGCGCATCGACGCGTTGTTCGTTGACATACCCAGGACCGACTTCCAAATTCCATTGATTGATGGCCGAATCGATCAATCGGCGCCCGACGCCGGCCGAAACCTCATAACGGTCTTGAATGCCGGCGAACCGGTCCTTGTCCCAGGAAAAATTCTGGTAGACGTAGTTTTTGCCATAGTAGGTCCAGGTAACCTTCTGTCCCGCCTTGTATCGCTCGGCCGTCACACTGCCGCCGTTGCTCGAACCCAATGCCTCCCCAACAAGATCAAGGGTGGTTTTCGTCCACTGATAGCCAAAGCTATTTTTGGCGGAGGTAGTCGACGTTTTGCTGTTTCCATTGGTCGTGACGAGCGATGCCTCCGCCGAGTCCTTCCACGGCTTCCCGCTAACGGCCGGAGGCGAATCGCTCCAGACCGTCGTTTGACCGAGCAGCACCCACGCAATAATGAAGGCGCCATGATTTAAAACTTTTGGAAACATGTTACTCCTTAGTTATATTTTACGCGACGAGCGACGTGCAATGCCCGCAGCGCTTGGCTTCAATCGGGATGAGCATCCAACACTCGGGACACTTTCTCTCGGTCGGTGCTGGAGGAGCGGCGGGTTCTTTGCGCTTTAGATGGTTCATGGCTTTAACGAGCAGGAAAATACAAAACGCCATGATCACAAAATCGATGACGTTGTTAATAAACGCGCCGTAGCGAACATTCACGGGTTTCGCCGTACCTGTCGGCGAATGAAGCGTCAAGACCA
>JBBQYF010000086.1:0-11234 GCA_038208955.1 Elusimicrobiota bacterium | reverse complement strand
GCAAATCATGTTCATGTCGTCGTCTTCTACGCCTTGGCGGGCCGAGAACGCTTCATGAATTAAACAGGCCCGCACGCCCGGCACCTTATTGGCAGCGATGCAAGCACCCACGCCGCTGCCGCAAATGGCGATACCGCGAATACCCTCGCCGTTAGCGACCGCACGTGCTAGAGGCACTATAAAATCAGGATAATCGTCGGCATCGTTAAGCTCGGAATCGCCGAAGTCCACGACGTCGTATCCGGCACCGAGCAGCCGTACCATCAATTGCTCCTTCAATTCAAACCCTCCATGATCAGCGGCGATCCCGAGGCTTTGGCGTTTTTCTGAGAATACCGTCATAATTTCAACTTTTTCAATCGCAATGCGTTCAGAATCACGGAAACGGAACTAAGGCTCATCGCCGCGCTGCCAAGCATGGGGCTGAGAAGGACGCCAAAGAAGGGAAAGAGAACACCCGCGGCGATCGGCACGCCGATGATGTTGTAGACAAAGGAGAAAAACAAATTTTGCCGGATATTGCGCATGGTCCCGCGGCTTAGGCGGATTGCCTTCACGATCCCGCGCAAATCGCCCTTAACCAATGTCACGCCCGCGCTTTCCATCGCCACGTCGGTTCCCGTTCGCATTGCAATCCCGACTTGCGCCTGAGTTAACGCGGGTGCATCGTTTATTCCATCGCCCGCCATCGCGACGATATGCCCCTGCTCTTGGAGCGCTTTTATTTTCGCGCCCTTCTGTTCCGGCAATACGTCGGCTTCAATCTCATCGATGGAAAGCTGTTTGGCCACGGCTTCGGCGGTGGTGCGGTGATCGCCCGTCAACATGACGACGCGCAGTCCTTCTTTGTGAAGCAACGCAATCGCTTCGGCCGACGTCGCTTTGACGGGATCGGCGACGCCTAAGAGGCCGGACACCTTCCCATCCACTGTGAGGAACATGACGGTCTGCCCTTCGCGCCGCAAACCCTCGGCCTTCCCGCCGTCATTCTGCGTGATATTTAAACTTTCAAGAAGTTCCGCATTGCCCAGCGCCACATGTCGTCCTTCAATGTTTCCTTGGACCCCTTTTCCCGTAAGGGATTCAAACGCTGTAACCGGTTTAAGCGTAATCTTTTTATCCTTCGCTCCTTGAACGATGGCCGCCGCTAACGGATGTTCACTGGCCTGTTCGAGGCTGGCGGCGAGCCAGAGGACTTCGCCCTCATTGAGAGTTCCCAAGGTCAGGACCTGCATCAAGCGCGGTTTACCTTCCGTAAGGGTTCCGGTTTTGTCGATTATGACCGTATCGACTTTCGCCAGAATTTCGAGCGCTTCCGCATTTTTAATTAAGACGCCCGCGGTCGCGCCCTTGCCGGTTCCCACCATGATCGACATCGGTGTGGCAAGTCCTAGCGCACAGGGACAGGCGATGATTAAGACCGCAACCGCGTTCACCAAGGCGTGGGCCATGCGAGGCTCTGGCCCCCAGAGCCCCCAGACGCCAAAGGTCACGATGGCAACGAGCAGGACAATAGGAACAAAATAGGAAGCAACGACGTCCGCCACATGTTGTATGGGAGCGCGGCTGCGCTGCGCCTGGCTGACCATTTGGACGATCCGGGAAAGAACGGTCTCACTTCCAACTCGGTCTGCTTTCATCACAACACTTCCTGTTCCGTTGATGGTCGCACCGGTCACCCGGTCGCCGGACTTTTTTTCTACCGGAAGCGGCTCACCACTGATCATGGACTCATCCACGTTCGTGCCGCCCTCCAGGATGATGCCGTCCACCGGAATCTTCTCGCCGGGACGGATGCGCAGACGATCTCCGACCTGCACGTCATTCATTGGGATTTCTTCTTCGCTTCCATCCGCTTTCAAACGGCTGGCCGTCTTGGGGGAAAGTCCGAGCAGCGCTTTAATCGCGGAGGAGGTCTGGCTCCGGGCTCGGAGTTCAAGGACCTGTCCCAGGAGAACTAATGTCGTAATAACCGCGGCCGACTCAAAATATAAATTGAGATGTCCTGTGGCATCGCGGAAGGATGTCGGGAAAATTCCGGGGAAAAGAACGGCAACAACGCTATACACGTAAGCCGCTCCGGTTCCCAGCGCGATCAAAGTAAACATATTCAGATGCCGCGTGATCAGAGAGCGTGCTCCCCGATCAAAGAACGGCCAGCCTCCCCATAGAACAACCGGCGTGGCCAAAGCAAACTCCATCCAAGGATGAGAGCCAAACATCCTCTTGCCCATTGATAAGCCTAACAACGGAATACTGAAAGCAACCCCAACCCAAAATCGCCGACTCATCGATTTAAGTTCAGGGTCCGCTTCTTCCTTGAGCGATGCGGTCATAGGCTCCAGTGTCATCCCGCAGATAGGGCAGTTACCTGGGTGGTCCTGCACAATCTGCGGATGCATCGGACAGGTGTACCGTGTTTTGCCGGTCGCTAACTCAAGCGCCGGGCTCTGAATCGATGGTGTGACTTTTTCTCCGTGGCCGATGCTTTCGGAGCTTGGTTTAGATAGTGTCGTTTCCATAGTGTCCTTTCGAGTGAGTGATATCGTCAGCCTGATGAGCCAAGAAAGCGGGCCTTTCGCTACTTCTTTCCCTGATCCGCGGCTTTTTCGTCAGCTTCTTGTTTGGGCGTTTCCGTCTTGTTGCTGACCACTTTGCCGGTGGTCTCTGCAATCTGGATCTCACGGACAACCCCGTGCTTCCCTCGACGAATATCAAAGGAATAGACAGATATTCCATGTTCATTTTCAAGCTCCGCACTTTCCACCTTGCCCGAATACACTTGAAGGGCGATGGCGCGGGCTTCTTGCATGGAGACTTTATGCTCCGGGATCTCGGCGGCCGCCCCATTTGTCATCAAGGCGAATGTTATGGCCATCGCAAACAGTATGTTCCTCTCCATGGTTGACTCCTTATCGAACTATTTGACTTCCTCTATTGTTTGATCCTGAGCCCAAAGTGACGGGGTTGGCTAACACCCCGTTCCCTGTGGAAGGTTCAAAAGTTTGTCGAGCAACATGGGAATATCATCGTCATCGCGCAGATAAAATGACGCGGCAGACGAACGTTTAGGGTGCGTTCGAATCCCAATTCCATCCTCTTTCAAATAGTTAAATACGATTTCATCTCTCACTTGGCTCCCGATGTAAAGGGTTGCGGCGTGATGAGGCATGAGCCGTTCGATCCAATGGACAGCCGAGGCTTCATTCCAGGGGAGATCGAGAAATATTTCAAGACCGTCCGTTGTAGTTTCCACGATTAACGCTAGTCTCGGATGAGCGGCAATAGCGCGCGCAATGATCTTTCTAACCTTTGTGCGAACAGCCTGCGCACAATGCACGACTAGCCCAAGACCATTATTCTCGACCAAGCATTTGGGTGCTGTAGATAAAAGCTCTGTGAGTTCGGATGCCAACTTAATTAGAAAATGTTTTTCAGCGTCACTGTTGGGGTGTCTATAGCTTCGTCCGCCATCCGAAATCTCCAACCCACGGTTGGCCACGCAGACCAGGCGCGGGTTGTGGATCTGAGATCGCATCTGAACGAGGGATAACGGAGACATCGCGCCCACGAGAAAATCGTTCCGGGCGGCCAACCGACCCATTCGCGCGAAAATGCCGGCCGTCGCCTCAAGCCTAGGTGGACCGCTTGGTCGGAGCCGTTTTTGCCGACCGAAAGCCACAAGGATAAGCCGGCATGCGCTTGCACCTAATGGCTTGGAAATCGAAGGCCAACAAGAGAGGAGATGGGGCATAAAGCATTAACGCATTTAGTCTGCGTAGTTAAAATTAATAATATTTTCTTTTACTATAATTAATTCTTATGTTAGGGATAAACCTGCAGCAGCTCTATTATTTCTGGAAGGTCGCTCACGAGCGCAGTTTCACGCGCGCGAGCCAAAAGTTATTTTTGACTCAGCCCGCCGTCAGCAGCCAAGTCCGATTACTTGAAAAAAAACTCAATCGACCGCTTTTTGAGCGCGGTAAAAGAAAACTCGTTTTAACCGAAGACGGTCGTCACGTATTAAGCTATGCAAACGATATTTTCGATTTAGCGAAAGACCTGGTCGAGTCCCTCAAAGGGCAACCAAGTCAAAAGAATCCTCGCCTTCGCTTAGGCATTAACAATACCGTCACTAAAGAAGTGGCGTCGCACTGTCTTCGTGTTGTGGACAAATTCCATCCCGACACGCCGCTCATCGTTCGCCAGGGCTCGGCACAGGACCTAATAAGGGACCTTCGTGATCGGCACTTAGATTTGGTTCTATCCGATGAGCCTGCTCGACGCGATGAGCCCGAGGACTATGAGCAGGTTCTGGTGGGGCGAATTCCCGTATATTTTGTCGCCGCGCCATCGGTGGCCCGCGCCATTCGCCAGTTTCCCAGCGATCTATCCAAAATTTCGTTACTGTTGCCTAATGCCGCCAATCCCTTGCGAATAGCTATGGATGCATTTTTGATTCAATCAAAAGTGCAACCCAATCATGTCAGCGAGATTGCGGATGCTGAGTTGATGCATCAACTAGCCGTCGACGGTCGTGGCGTGGCGGCCCTGCATGGCCTCTCGATAACTGCCGACCTTCGTAGTGGGCGTTTGATCCGCCTAGGTAGGGGTAAGACTGGCCTATCAAAAGGGATTTGGCTTATTTCCATTGCACGTAAGCGGGATCATCCGGTGGTCGAGCATCTACTAAAACGATTCCGCTTGCCTTCTAACACACACTGAATGACTGCTCTCGATTACGGAGCAACTGCGCCTTTTTATTGTCCCTCGCCATCACACGGTTATCCGCTGATCACGGGTTCGGCAGATTTCACTTCCGTCCCCAAAAGGTATTGATAGCGCTTAGAGAGGGTGGGGTAAAGATGATCCGCCCCCAAAACTCGAGCGGTCATGAATCCAAGTAAAGACGCTAACATAACCGGCGGAAGCATTTGATGGTGCCCTGTCATTTCAAAAATAATAACGAACGAGGTGATCGGTGCTTGAATGGTTCCGGAAAGAAAAGCCGCCATGCCTAAGAGCGCGCAGCCGGCAACAGGAACCCCCATGCCATTTCCGATCATCGATCCGAGGCCCGCGCCGATCGACAAACTTGGGGCAAAGATTCCACCCGCAAGCCCGGACCAATACGTCAGCAACGTAGCGGCAATCTTGGCTAAGGGAAACCCAAAAACCCATCGTGAATATTCTCCGCGAAGCAGCCCTTGAGCCACCAAATTGCCAGGACCTAACACGCGATCACCCGCGATCGCCGCAATCAGGACAAGTCCGAGCGAAAGAATAACCGGAACCCAATAGCGATCATTCTTTTTTTGACGTCGTTCAATGAACGTTTGACCCCAAAGCATGCTTGAAGAAAAGAGAGCGCCTGCGATGCCACCCGCAATGCCAATAATCAGAACAACGTACCAGGTCACGTTTGGGGGGTCTTGCAACTTGCCAAAGTAGCCATATTCTCCCGTGATCGCCTTTGCTGTAAGCGCGGCAATAATAATGGCCATGACGACGAAGTCCTTCATCCCGGAAAAATAATCCACCGTTAATTCTTCGATCGCAAACGTCACACCGGCCAGTGGCGTGTTGAACGCGGAGGCAAGACCGGCCGCTCCACCGGCGACAATAGCGGAGCGAAGATCAAAGGCAATTCCTGTGAAACGACGAAATAAGACGATGATGAGGAGAAATACGCAGATGCCGACATGGACTGTCGGGCCCTCCCGGCCGAGCGATGCGCCCGCGCTCAATGCAATGAGAATGCTGAGGATTTTAATGATGAACGTTCGGACGGAGAAAAGAGGTTGCAACTTTCCTTCTGTATCTGAAGCCAAATATTTGGCGGCAAAAATGGCTTGAGGAATTCCGGTCCCTGCAGCGCACGGCGCTATACGTCGAATAAGCTCTGAGGAAATCAGGAAAAGCAACGGGGTCGTCAGCCAACACCAGTTCCCCACGCTCGCAAAATCCAAGCGACGTTCTAAAACATATTCGAAACTGCGCATAAACCCAACACATGCCATGCCGGTAATCGCCGCAGCGGCTAGAAATGCAAAAAGGGTAAGTCCGTATCGATGCGCCGTAATTTTCCTAAGAACTGTTTTTATGGGATTCGTTGTACGCGTTTCGAGCATATCGTTATTGTAAATCCTATTCGAATTTCTTAGAGGTAAATTTCCATGCGTACGCGAGATGTCGGAAGTGTTGTCGGCTTTATCTAACAGGGTGGGGCATGGGCGAGACGAGTAGCCTCCGAAGTAATGGTCTCATTGTTAATGCTTGGACAATGAGAGTGAAAGTCACCAAGCTATACGTCATTCCCAGAATCGCTGTTCTTCCGGCAAATGCCGGTAGACTAAGGGCCATTGCAATGGAAATCCCTCCACGCAGGCCGCCCCACGTCAGAATCACGCTTGTACGCCAATGGAAAGTTTGTCGAAAGGCTAATAGCACATCAGGGATAACTACCGAAATGAATCGAATCATCAAAGCCAATGGGATTATCACCAAGAATGCCATCCAATAACGACGATCAATAGGAATCGTAAACACTTGAATCCCGATGAACAGGAATAAAATCGCATTCATCGTGTAGTCCGCAAAGGACCAGGTCAAATCGAGTGCATATTGGGTTTTCTCAGACATTCCCATACGGCGGCCGGTGTTGCCGATCAAAATCCCGCTGACAACGCATGCGATCGGCCCCGACACATGCAGTTGGAATGCGACTGCTTCCACACCGAAGACCAACGCGACACTTAATAGGATCTCCAAATTCGGCTCATCGACGCGACGGATCAACTCAAAAGCCCCATATCCCAATCCCAAACCTAACAGCGCGCCGCCGATGACGTCTCGGGAAAATAGGGCGAGCCCGCTAAGCCAAGGAGATCCCCCATGATGGCCAAGTGCGATCTGCAAGAGAACGGTGAATAATACGACGCCGATTCCATCATTGAAAAGACTCTCCCCAGCCACCGTGATCTCCAGATCTTTCGGCGCCTTTAGCGAGGAGAGCATATCCAATACGGCGATGGGATCCGTGGGCGATATTAAAGCGCCAAAAACCAGACACCAGATGAGTGTAATCGGGACGCCAATGAAGCGAAAGATCTCATAGGTTCCCAGCCCCAATAAGATCGTCGACAATGCGGTGCTGCCTAGGGCGAGAGCCAAGATCGGGCCCTTACGACTCCACAGCCGGCCGAAGTCAATCGCGAGTGCTCCTGCAAAAAGAAAAAAGCCAAGCATCCCTTGCAATAAGAGATGCGAAAAGTTTACTTGATTCAGTACTCTGGTAATTCGCTCGCCAATACCGAACTGCGGAAAGGAATGCTCCAGAACTGCCGCGCATCCAGAGGCAAGCAGGCCAGCAATCAATAGGCCCGCAGAGGATGGCAAGCGTAACGTCTGATAATTCAAAAAACTAAAAAGTGCAGCAAGCCCAACAAAAATTGCCAACAAATTGAAAACATGCATAGCGCGTTAGGAGCCCAGCAGCAAAATCATAGCCCCTAATTATGACAACTATAATTGGAATCTGAACTTGGAATGACGTTATTCCTATGGGAACACCCTTAAGCACCGAAGTGTTTTTTATCAAAAAAATACGGTCCCGTAGGGCATTACTTATTGAACGATCATAAAACCGAACATCGCCCTAGGCAACTCGATAGGTAAAGCATCAGAACTCCCTAAAAAATGCCCAGTAATGCCATTCCGAATAAAGAGCGCCTGGTAGCTTGTGAGGCACGCAGGCTTGTCAGAAAACTGCTCCAAGTAGTCTCCAGGCCAAAGCCGGAGTATTCGGAAAAGACAGGGCAATGGTCGAATTTTTCAGATAACCATCATTTCCTCTTCGGATGGGAACCAACGTTTGTCCTTTAAATGGACAGCTGAATCGAGGTTCTCTGTCTGATTAAGAACTCCCTCCGAAATTTGAATGTCTTCCAGATATTGTTCGGTAGCATCATCCGCAAACCCCGCCGCGTCAAACGTTACGATTCGATAGATTTGTTCTATCAAGTAATGAGTCCCTTCACCATCTATCTCCAACAAGGAAATCGCGAATCTCATGTGTTTTCCAGAAAATTCAGGAAAGTTGCAGTTCCGGTTCAAGATTCCCTCATAGACCAACGTTGGTATCTTATACGCCGGTTTATCGTCAGGGAAGACATGTACTCGTATTTCTTTTTCCATTTATTTCTCCTCGCTTTTTTCCTTCTGAAATCTTGGAAAGATTGATTGCATTACTATTGGTCACAGCACCTTGAGACGATGACAGCGTCACTAGAGGCGGCGCGGCTGAATCTGCCTCGGCGGCGGACGGCAGCTGTGTATCTAGGGACAAGGCAGCTGCACGCACATGGGCAGAGGAGAGGTGTGCATATCGTTGCATTAGCGACTGCGTTTTAAGTCGAAGGAAACTCTGAACTGCATACGGGTCTTTCGAACCCATGATGGCATGCGACGCTGCGGTGTGGCGGAGATCGTGGAAATGGAAATTTTTATTACTTTTTACTTTTTGCCAGCGGGTCATACCTTCCGCCCACACCTCTTTCAAAAGACCCGCCCGCATGCGCGCCGCATCCCACAGCTTGTCGTAGTTAGAAAAATCGAGGACAGTGCTTTCGGGCAGCGGAAGGAGGCGCACAATCGGCGCGAGCACCGCAAATAGATTGTCGGTCATGGGCACGGAGCCGGGCTCGCCATTCTTGCTCTTGGGTATGAGGATGGTGCATCGGTCTAAATCTATATCCTTTTTCTGGATCCGTTTGAGTTCGCCGAGCCGCATTGCTGTATGGGCCGCTGTGATGATGATCGGTTTTAAACGGGGATCGGCGACATCTAGCAGCTTCTGGTATTGCTCTAAGGTCAGATAACTACGTCTCCAATAGGGACGTTCGTTCTCAAGCGGCACCCATTTCCCCGACGCAGGATTCTTTCCGTGAAATAAGCCAAGCTGTTCAAGCCAGTTGAATATGCGTCGAACGTTCTTCTGACGATGGTTGACGGTTACGGGGTGCATACCCAGGGCGCTTTGGTTCGCACGGTATTGACGTATGTCCTCTGGAGTAATCTCTTGAATCATTCTGGAACCGAAAAACTTAATAGCCGAGATCGTGTTGTAATGGTAGTGCTTGGACGAAGCCTTATGCTTGGCATATTCGTTCAGAAACTTTTCCGCGGCATCCTTGAAGGTCATGTTGGGTCTTTGGCGCGCGGGGAAGTAGGTGCCCTCAGCTAGCTCGTTCAGCTTTTTCGCTTCAAAGTCTTCGGCTAACTTTCTATTGCCGGTCATGACCCAAGCGTAATGCTTTTTCCGATACCAGAATGAAACTCGATATTTTCGCCTCTTTGAATCAATAAGCTTAATTCCCATATCTCTCCCGTACCCTAGCGTGTTATGGCTAAATCGTGCGATCGATCATTGATCAGATCACCCATGACGATCAAGCATTAGTTTTGTCACCAGTAGACCCTCTGCGAGTCCAGTTCTCCACATCAGTCCAGTCAAAGCGGAGGCGCCCGCCCACTTTCCGAAACGGGATCTGGTTCGTGCTAGTCCAGCCGTATAAAGTCGTCAATGCTACGCCCAACAAGTGGGCTACTTCCGTCGGTTTCAACAATCGGTTTACAGTCATTTGGATCTCCTTGTGAGGTATTAAAAAAATCGCATTGGTCGCCTAATTGATCCCATCCGGGCCTTGTTTCCCGGGAGAAGACGTCAACCCGTGGCCCAGGAGACGTCGTCTCAACTAGTCGGTAAAATTCATCAGGCTTTCGACTATGCTCTCGTCGGTCACCAAGAAACCATGTTCGGGCGTTCTTCCGCAGCATCGGGAGTCGTCCCTTTGTGCCAAAAAGGATCTGTTCGGTAGCGTTGCGGAAATAATGCCCCACGCCGAGCCCATATTTCGCCCAGGTAAGCATTGTTTTGTATTGGAAGCCCCATGCCGCCATGACCGCGAGGCCGTCGCCGATTAAGCCGTTTGGAACCCACAAATATAAATGGCAGGAGGCCTCAGCGATCTCGGGAATGGGGAATTGCTTGATTTGGTCAAGCGCAAGGAGGCTGTATGGTGGTTTTACAGATGCTGGTTGCCTTCGGAATTTCCACGGCGGGTCACAAACTATACACGGATATCGAGGGCTAAGATTAGACATAGTCCTCCTCAAGATCCTGGAAACCTTCCTGTGAACCTAGTGAACCTGGTGAACCTAATTCGGCCATACGATCATTTTGGAAATCGAACTCTTCATTTGTTGCAGCGTCACTTTGGGTTGGAAAAGGTTCACTTACGTTCACAGGTTCACTTTTAACGGCGAGCCGCCATCGTTTCGCTCTTTGACGCTCGCCGACTAAAACGATCCTATATTCCCCGTAGAGTCGGTCCCGAGCCTGCATAAGCAGCTGACCTAGCCTAGTCCTCCGGCTCTTTTCCTGTCCCTTACCAAGGTCGATTGGCTCCTCGATCCCCTCATTTAATGCGAACAGGTCGCCAGCACCCACTTCTTGCGATTGGAACCGATCCCACCATGTGGCAATAAGGTCCCGCCATGAAGACGAATCATCTTCGGCGGTTTCATAAAATTCATCCAGATTCGAGAGAAAGCCTTCAATGCGGGCCGACTCCAAAATGCCTCCCATAACTCGTGACCAATGCTCAAACATTCCCAGCCTTCTAGCAGTGAACGAAGGTTTGTGTTGAGCAATCCAGTTTTGAATTAATGTCAGTGAAGCCCAGATTATTTCGGAGCGGTTCTCCTCCATCCAGGCTCTTAGATCATCGTGGCGAAACGTGTCCCTAAGCCAGGGCCGGTCAACTTTGGCGTCCAAGCGTATACGGAGAGTGCGGCGCGTCATTTCGTTTGATAATGCAGGATTATTTCCCGTCGCGACCCACATAGACCTCATCGGGAGAGAAACCACCTTTGATTGGCCGAGCAGACGATCTTCCCAACAGGGAGAGGTGATCGCCGCCGCCACAGCAGCAGAATCTAACCGACGGCGCAAATTGTCTATAAGAATCATCGCTGGACGCGTCAAAAGTTTCGACGTAATCCTTTTACGCCATTCGTCTTCGTCACGGCCTTCTGTCATAGTCGCGAGAGAGCGGCCCGAGACTGCGTAAGTCAATACGTCGACCAGTAAGCTTTTTCCAGTCCCAGCCGAAGGTGCTTCAATTAAATGCAACGGCGTAGGACCAACGATGAGATCGCGCGCGTACGGCAAT
>JBBQYF010000085.1:0-11292 GCA_038208955.1 Elusimicrobiota bacterium | reverse complement strand
TCCCCGGGTCGGGTCAAATTGGTTGTCGCGCGTGTCGCGGATCAATTGCTGCGTCAAATTCGAATTGATCAGAGTCTTATCGGTAATATTCGGATCGTTGACGGCCGCATCACCGAGCACGGCTTGACGGGTATTGGTGTCGCCGCTGACATTGAATTGATGGCGATCAGCATAGGTATAGGTAAAAAGCAGGCTGTAGACATTGTTTGCAAAGCGCGGACCAACCGTAATGCTGCCGCCGATGTCGCGACTTTGATAGGCATTCGTGATGGTGCCCAGTTGCAACGTACGCAAAACGTCAAAACCGTCAACGCCGAACGTCACGGGTTTGCCAAGGAACCAAGGTTCCGTCCATCCCAGGTCGAAACTATTGGTCCGCGAACCGAATTGCCACATTAAATTCAAGCGCTGACCGCGCCCGAGGAAATTGATGTGCTGGACCTGGAACGTGCCGATCAAGTGATCGACCGACGAATAGCCCGCGCCGGCCGAAAGCGTCCCCGGCTTTCCTTCGGTGACGGTGAATATGACATCGGCTTTGTTCGGGGAATCCGGCTGCTGCACGTCCACGTCCACGTTGTCGAGGAATCCAAGATTGTACAGACGCTCGACGCTTTTGCGCGCCTTGACTGAGCTAAAGGGATCGCCTTCTTTGAGTTGAATTTCGCGGCGAATGACGTAATCTTTGGTGTGCGTATTGCCTTCTACACTAATATGGTCGACATACACGACTTCGCCTTCGCTGATATCGAAGTTAATGTCGACGATACCCTTCACAAGATCTTGATTAAAACCGGGCTTGATCTGAACGCGAATATACCCTAAGGCACCGTAAATGTCGCGCATCCTTTCAACCGTGGCGTCCAGTTTCTCCTGGCTAAACACGTCGCCTTCTTTAAATTGAATGCCGGGTTGTAATTTGTCGGATTGAAAAATAGCATTGCCGCCGAATTGGACTTTTCCAAAGTGAAATAGCGGTCCTTCTTCAACCGGGACGATCAACGTAACGGTAGTTTTGTCAGCATTAAATTTTTGCTGAACGTCTCCGACTTTGATGTTCTGATAACCACGATTCTTGTAGAACTTGATGATCTCGGCCGTATCCTTCGATAATTGGTCCTGCTTAAAAACTTTTTTGCGTCGCATTTTCATCAACTTGGCGATTTTCTTCAATTTGAATGCCGTGACACCGGTTATTTGAACGTCCGTAATAATGACCTGTGTGCCTTCCGTTACAAAAAACGTAACCGCCACATGGTTGGTGGCGTCGCTCGTTGTATAAGGTTCGACCTGCGCGGCCGCGAAACCCTCGTCCTTGTAATAGTTCAGAATTTTATCGACATCGAGATTAAGTTTTAACTTGTCTAAGGGATCGCTTTCCTTTAACGCAATCTTGTCTCGAAGCTTGCCTTTGGAGAGTTTTTTATTTCCCTTAAAATCAATCGTCTTAATGACAGGTTTTTCGAGGACATGGAACGTCACGGCCACGCCACCGGGAACATCGCTCACATCGAGTGTTACGTCGTCAAAATTACCGAGGGCATAAATCGCCTGGACATCTTTTCGTAGCCGGTCGGGGTCATAGAGATCGTTTTTGCGCGTTTTAACTTGAGCCAGCACGACACGTTCGCGAACGTTTTTATTCCCGTCTACACGGATCTTCAAAACTTTGGAGAAAGCCGATATTTTCCGAGTTTCCGGTCCCAGCCCCATACCGGGCATGGTGGCGCTAGACCGAGCGTTATCGAAGCTCGGGGAGGAAGCCGCGACCGAACCAGCGGACATGTCTTCTGGGGATGGTTCGCCAAACGGCATCAGGCTGGAAGGGGACACGGGCGCCAAAGTCGGCGGCAATGTGGGGGTCGAAGTGGAAAGCAAGACGGGCGCTGTGGTCGAGGAGGAAGACGCTACCGCAGGTGGCGCCGCAAGGGCCGGCGCTGAGAAGCTTCCTATTAAAAGTCCAACGACAAAAACACTTCTTAAAATCGAGTCTTTAGATGACAAAAAATCTCCCCAATAAGTAAAAATCGGATTATTATAACAAAAGGGTTGCCGGCTTAGGGATTAGACGTTGGCACAAGCGATTTAGGTGCAGAAGCCGCTTGTTTTTGTTTTTCCTTGTTCGTATTCCCCCACCACCCGAAGCGGATTCGCGGTTCGATCGTTATACGTTTGTCGGGAATAATGGTCGGATTGGATGAGGGCAGATCGTAAGAACCGCGTAAATACACATTGTAAAACCAACGGTAGGATAGTTCAACATTGTTGATGAGGTCGAGTTTGCTCTGCTGAATATCGGCGGTCGGATTTTGCTCAAACCGGATGCCATAACCGAGCGACAGCCGGCTCGAGAGGTTCTTTTCGACGGTATATTTCGTGTTGGCCAGCAAAGAGGTCGTGTTAGTCTGCGTGGGTGTCCCGGCCGTGGTCTCTGGCAGCGGGGCCTGGGAGGGATCGATGACCCGCGAGACGCGAAAGTTGTCGACGAGACCCGTACGTTTAAGAATATTTTTGGCTAGGGGCGTGGCGAGACTGGTGTCGATCAAGCGGACCATCTGCTGCTGGTAAAGGTAGGTTTTTTCTTGGGGCGACAGGTTTTCAGCGTCGAGCTGCGTAACGCGCGCGAGCAGTTTGTCTTGACTCAGCGTGGGATTCGATGCCGACGTGAGCCGCGGCTTTATTTGGTCGATGGGCGCATAATCGATGGTTAGCGTGATCGTGTCCTTGGTGTCGAGCCGGCTGGCCGGGTCGGCACTGCTTTGGCCGGAAACCGTATCGATCGCCTGGACTTGCGAATCGGCTAATCCCTTGACGTAAGGCGTATTGACGACGGTATTTCCCTGGTCGTCGGAACGCATGTCAAAGCGCGCCTCGCGAATATCAAAATCGATCCCCAGGTAACTGATTTTCCCCTCTGGAATGTCCATGCCCCCATCGACTTTCAAGTGTTCGCTGGGACCTTTTAAGTTCAAAGTGCCAATCAGGTTGGCTTCAACCAGCTCGTTTTCAAACCAGGCGCCGTCCATAAACTGCAGCGCCACGTCCCAGTTGATCCGTTGGAACCATTCCAAGAGTGCCGGCGGCGGGGGATTTTTTCGCGATGGCGGAAATGAAAAATGTCCATTCGATATTTGCGCTTTCCCATGAAAAACCGGTGCGTCCGCGGGACCCTTAAAAGTCACTTGCCCCTTCACCACCCCTCGTGAAGTGGTCGTCAAAAAATGAAATTTTTTGGCCAGTGGACTTTCTGGAATAGCCAGCTCCGGCACTTGGACGTCGAGACCTTTCGGCGAGATGACGTCGGCATGTAAATCATAGGCGGTCGGCTCGAAACCAGAAAAAGCAATTGTCCCACCGGCCATGAGCCGGCCTTCGCCCGAGGTGGCCGCAAGTTCCTTAATGTGCAAACTATCGCCTTGAAATTCGGCGTCGAGGGTGAGATCTTTAAGGGTTTTAAAATAATGGGCGTTTGTTATTTGTCCGTCGGTGACGCGAAGATTTCCCTGAAGTTGAGGGGCATTTTCCGTGCCTTTAATTTGGACGAGGCCGGTGACGCTTCCTCGCGCTTGCTTGACGTCTTTCGAGATGGATTGCAAAAGTCCCAGGTTCGAGTTCTCTAAACGCACCGAAAAATTGATCGGACGGTTAAGCTTCTGTTTATTGTCCTTGGGTGCGGTCGGGAACACACCGGCGCCCTGCAGGGTGTAGCGCCCCGGGTCGGATAAAATGAGTTTGGTAAAGGCCATTAAATTGTTCTGCCAATCGAGTTCAGCCGTGCCGGTTCGAAACGATAGTCCAAAAACTCGGCCGTCTTGCAAATTGACCTTTCCTTGGATATGCGGTGCGGCGAGATTGCCCGTTCCGCGCACGGCCAGAGAAGCCTGGCCCTCCATCGGGTATGGAAATCCCGCTAAGCCGGCCAGGCTGCCGATATCCAATCCGTCGCCGGCCAACTGAAAATTCCAAAGCCTCGGACCGACATCGCCCGTCAAATGAATTCCTTCGCCGTCTTTCCCGGAAATAAAGAAGTGATCAAAATGAAGCTGCGGAGCCTCGTGAAAATTAACCAATCCTGTGACGAGCGAGGTGCCCTGCTTAGGCGGATGAAACTGCAAAAGACCGTTGTAATAGTCCGCCGAAACATGCCCTTCTTCCAATTCGTAATCGTTGATAAATAACGAACGCGTGTGGGCGTCGCCTTGCATCGCGAATCCGTCGGGCCGGATCTGCCAGGTTCCCGTCAGGTCAAGCCCACCAAAGAGCGTAAATAATCCCAAATGCAAATTGCGGATTTCGGTGCCAATTTGCAGACCCGCAGGCTCCATCCCGGCGAAATCGATATGGCCCCCGGTATTAAACCGCACGAGTTCCTCCGCCGTCCTAAATTGCGCCTGTTTAATTGTTAACCGTTGAATCCCTTTTGATTCGGCCAGCGGCTCGAGAATAGCTTCGACGATCACGCTTTGAATATGAACGGGATTCTCGCTCGAGGCCGCGTAGGTTAGTGGTCCCGTCTCGACCCGACCGGCCCAGTGCAACTGACCCAGGGGACCCCCGACCTGCAGACTACCTTGGGCGAATCCCCCCAAAGGTTTAGGAAACGATAAACTTTGCCCTAAAACTGCGAGATCGGCGTGAGCCAGCGTTAAACGGCCATTGACCGTGCCCGACGAAGGCTCCCATGCGCCGTCAAAAGAATACGTGCCCCCATTGGGCAAGGTTCCTTTCATCGTTAGAGGGTGCAGCCCTTCCGGGGTTAAAATCCCTTTGAACGATTGATCGAATCGTAGAGCACGCCACTGCCCCTGCTCAATATGACCGGAAACTTCGACCGAGGGTTGTCGCAGCGACCCATTCACATGGGCGTCCATATAAAATAAGCCTCCCAGGGTGTCTTTGGAATTCGGTTTCAACCAGCGAAACCAATTGGCAAGCGAAACATGCGCGGCATGGAGGGTTGCGCCAATGGAAGTTCCTGCCTTGCTCCAACCAAGCTGACCTTCCGTTTTCCAGGCATCACCCCAATGCGCGGCTTGCCAACTGAAAGAATCAGCAGTCCAATTCAATAAAGCGTCAAAGCGTCCTGTATCGTATTTTTGGACCCACACATGGGGTGCTTTTAGGGTCCCCTTTCCGGCCCACTGGTCCGCCGGGGAACAGCTGCCGTCAAGTTCGAAGGGAGCATTCCAAGATGTTTCGCCGCTTGGAGCCGCGACCAGTCCTCGGCCAGTCAGACGCCAAGGGTGCCGCAAGCTTTCCGCGCCCGAACCATTGTGCAATGCTCGCCCCTGAAACTGTAAATTGGCAACGTCAGTGCGCAGTTGAAGGGCGCTAATTTCAAGACCACTGGGTTTGGCGTCGAGTTTTAAGCTGGCATGCGTCAAAGGCCAACGGCCCAAATGCCCCCCGTCGAGCGTCAACGCAGCGTCTCCCGTGAGATTTCTATGGCTTGCGGCGTCGACATGACCGGAAAGTTGACCATCCATGAACGGTTGTTTCGCGAGCAAACCCGATACCAGGGCGGCGGATGCCTGTTTGAATAGTAGGTGCACGTTCCACTCTTCAGTTCCACCGGCCGTGCGCCGGCCGCCGGAAGCCGCTACCGAGGAGCCAATATGAACGGAATCGATCTGAACATCACCCGGTCGCCACGAAACAACGGCGGTCGCCGCTTCGCTCTCAGCCGCGGCAGAGCTGAGCGCTAAGTCAGGGACAGTAAGAGTAGCTTTCAAAACCGGATTCGTCGTCGTGCCGGAGAGCTCAACATGGCCGCTTAAGGTGCCGACAAGCGCTGGAGCCCAGACTCGCAAGAAAGGGGTATCGCGAGGGATGTTCACATCGGTTGCCTGAAGACTACCTTGGAACTTGCCGTCTTGGCGGTTCATCTGGAGTTGACCGCTGAGCGTCGAGCCGCTGGGTAAAACAAGCTGCAGTCGGTTTAACGCTAAGCTCTCGGGTGATTGATCACCCTCGAGGGAGAAATGAAAACGATTATCTTCGGAGGCCGCGTTTGTTTCAAAGTGCGAGGGATCCAGCTCAAAGTTGCCGTGAATGTTTTGCGATTTAGTCCCATCCCAGTCAACGTCGGAAAGCCAATAAGAACCCGCCCCGGCCAATTGCGCGAGCTCCCCCTTCAGCTGGCAGGACAGATTGACGCGACCGGACAGTCCATGGAGGGCCGTGGGAAGTTTCAATTGGTTAATGGATAAATTCTCGGCCAGAATCTGCAGATCACTATTGAGCGACGAGAGAAATCCCTGAAGATGCAGTTGACCTCCCAGCGAATGGATCAAATCATTCACAAATTCCAATCGGTGCTGGCGATAACGGAGAATAACCAAAGCATCATCGATAGGCCAAATACCAAATTCCGCCGGGCCCGTTTGCGCCTGAACTTGGATGTCGGGATCGGATGGGAATCCCCCAAGGTGCACGGTGATGTTGGTGGGTCCACGAACCGGAGGTACCCCCCCAGCAAAGGTGTTGACCAAGGACAAATCGAGGTCCTTGGAAACAGCCGTGACATCGAGCGGAGAATTATTTAGAAACGGCGCATAATGTCCCGCCAGGGCAAACGATTGATGTCCCACTGACAACACAATATTTTGGCTATTCAGACGTCCGTTCTGCCAGAGAAGTCCGCCTTTAAGGTCGATCGGCGGCGAACCCGGCCGGAGCGTAAGCGCCGCATTTTCCAAAACGAAATGGGCTTTCTCGATATAGGTCCAGGGCTTGGTCGACGCTTTTGGAAGATCCCGGCCTCCCGCACTCAAATCGAGATGAAATCGCCCGTGCAGACCCCACAGGGCAGGGAGAAAAGGTTTCTCGAGCCAGCTCTGAATGTAGACGATCACATCGACGATGGAAGCTTTATCGACGGTGGTTTGCGCGGTCCACCGATGACGGCCTAAGCGTACGGCATGCAGCCGCACATCGTCTGCCATATTCGTGCTGGCGCGAAGGTCTAGACTAATACGCGGTCCGCGAATTCGAAACGCGCCCTGTGCCTTGTAGAACGATAAATCCGTTTTGGGGCGGGAGGGGTCTTTCCATTGCAGAATACCGTCCTGCCAAGCCAAGGTGAATAAAAGCGGAAACGTTGAATTGGAATGACGCGGTTTAAAACCGGCGATCACGGCGGGGGACAAGCGTAACACAGGCGCTTCGATCGTCACCAGGCCGATGCTGTCGATGGGGTTGTGGCGCAATATCGCACGAGGCAAGTCGATCATGCTGAGCGTCAGCGATATGCCCGCGGCTTGAAACACCGGGTACTGCGCGGGCTCGACAAGCCAGAGCCGCACATTGTTGAGACGAACGCGGTGAATGAAGGAAATGGAAATACTATCGAATTGGGCCCGGCCCTGAATGGCTTTGCCAATCCTGTCTTCCAGGAAGGCGTGCAAACGCGGTTCCCAGTTCAAGGAGGCATTCTGCGTCAGCCAGAAAATGCCGCCTACGAAACAGAAGATCAAAACGATCATCCGTGAGAAACGCTTCATTGTTAGGCTAGTATAACAATCCGGTGCCGTCGGAAAGACGGCCGCCCATCGGACGGATAACGCCCGTCCGGGGGCTGGGGGAGCTACGAATGCTTGACGGGTTTAGGCGCGGGTTGCGTTCCGAACGTCAATTGTTTTTCATCGGGATCGAAGTCCACATAGATCGTGGCGGGGGCGCTGAAACGCTTCGCCAGAATTTCGCTCGCCAGCGTGTCTTCAATTAACCGTTGAATCGTGCGCTGCAGTGGACGAGCCCCATAATGCGGGTCGAATCCTTTTTCCAAAAGATGGCCCTTGGCTTCATCGGTGAGTGTGATCGTATAACCCTGAACCTGCAACTTGGCGCGCACGCGAGTGAGCATCAGCTCTAAAATCTTCTTCATGTCTTCTTTCGACAAGGCATGGAAGAAAATCACGTCGTCAATGCGGTTCAAGAATTCGGGGTTGAAGGCCCGTTTGACTTCTTCCATCACCGTTTCCTTCATCGATTGGAAGTCGCGTTTCGCGTCTTCCTCGACGAGGAATCCGAGGGATTTACCCTTGGAAATTAAGCGAGCGCCGACGTTCGAGGTCATGATCACGACGGTATTTTTGAAGTTAACCTTATGGCCAAGATTGTCCGTCAAGATGCCGTCGTCGAGCACCTGCAATAGGATGTTAAATACATCGGGATGCGCCTTTTCAATTTCGTCAAGTAACACGACCGAATAAGGCTTCCGCCGCACGGCCTCCGTTAATTGGCCTCCCTCTTCGTAGCCCACGTATCCCGGGGGTGCCCCGATCAAGCGTGAGACGGAAAATTTTTCCATGTACTCCGACATATCGATGCGCACCAGCGCATCTTCTTCGCCAAACAACACTTCACAGACGGCGCGCGCCAGTTCCGTTTTACCCACGCCGGTGGGACCTAAGAATATGAAGGAGCCGATCGGCCGCTTCGGATCTTTCAGTCCGGTTCGCGACCGACGAATGGCTTGCGCCAAAGACTTAATCGCTTCCTCTTGTCCGACGACGCGTTTATGCAGTTCCTCTTCCAAATTGATCAGTTTTTCCGATTCCTTTTCGGTGAGGCGCTGCACGGGAATGCCCGTCCACTTGGACACAATCGCCGCGATATCTTCCCCCACCACGGTGGGCTGTGATATCTCGCGTTTTTCTTTCCATTTCTTCTTGGCATCGTCGAGGGCTTTGCGCAGCTCTTTTTCTTTATCGCGTAAACGAGCGGCCTTTTCATACTCCTGCGAGGAGATGGCCGTGTCTTTATCTTTCGACACCTGGCCAATTTCCACTTCCTTGTCCTTCAGGGCCTGCGGAAGCATCGTTGTTTGCAAACGCGCACGACTGCCGGCTTCGTCGATCAAATCGATGGCTTTGTCGGGAAGGAAGCGGTCCGAAATGTAACGATCCGCCAATTCGGCCGCGGCCGCCAGCGCATCGTCGGAGAATTTAACTTTATGGTGGACTTCGTATTTTTCGCGCAATCCTGCCAGAATTTTAATCGTGTCCTCGACAGAAGGAGGATCAACGGTAATCGGTTGGAAGCGGCGCTCGAGGGCGGCATCATGTTCGATGTATTTGCGGTATTCGTCATAGGTCGTGGCGCCGATACATTGCAACTCGCCGCGAGCCAAGGCGGGCTTCAAAATGTTCGAGGCGTCAATCGCGCCTTCGGCTGCTCCGGCGCCGATGACCGTGTGCAGCTCGTCGATAAAGAGAATGATCGAATTTTTGGCGCGCCGAATTTCTTCAATGATGTTCTTCAGCCGTTGTTCAAATTCGCCGCGGTATTTGGTTCCCGCGACAACGGCGGCCAAGTCGAGCGTCATGACGCGTTTGTTGAGCAATATCTCCGGAATGTCGCCGGATGAAATTTTTTGCGCGAGCCCTTCCACAATCGCCGTTTTACCCACGCCCGGATCACCGATCAGCACCGGATTATTTTTTGTGCGTCGCGACAAAATCTGGATTAACCGCTCGATTTCGTCGGCTCGGCCAATGACCGGGTCGAGCTTGGTATCCTTGGCCATTTGGGTGAGATCGCGCCCGAATTCGTCGAGGGTCGGTGTTTTGGATTTGGTGCCGCCGGATCCGCGCGCGGCCGGAGCCGTCGGAGCCGGACCGGATTGCCCCTCGCCCAAGAGGCTGATCACTTCTTCTCGGACGATGTCGAGACGCACGCCAAGGTTTTCCAAAACTTGCGCCGCGACGCCTTCTTCTTCGCGGATCAGACCGAGCAGCAAATGTTCTGTGCCGACATGGCTGTGGCCCATGTTCTGGGCTTCTTCAACGGCCAGCTCCAAAACTTTCTTCGCTCGGGGCGTAAAGGGAATTTCGCCCAAGAGCATCACGTTGTCACCGGTGCCGACAATTTTCTCGATTTCAGCCCGCACTCGCCGCAGATCGACGCCCAGATTGGCCAACACTTGGGCCGCGACACCTTCACCTAAGGCGATCAGTCCCAAAAGAATGTGCTCGGTACCGACGTAATCGTGGTTGAGACGCTTGGCCTCTTCCTGAGCGATCAAGATGACGCGTTGGGCGCGTTCGGTGAAGCGATTAGACATAAAATTTCCTCATGGTTGGTTCGGTTCCTGGGCTACTTTCGCGAGTGTAAGCCGTTTCATCGGACACATCAGTGTACGGCCGATCAGGTCGGTCTGCAAGTGGTCTTGATTATTTGTTTTCATCGAGGAGTCACCATGCTTCATCGTAGCTGATGAGACCGGCGTTGCGCAAGAATTCGCGTGCACGGAATAAACGTCGTTTTGGACATCCATAATCATTTCACTACGTCCTCTATGGGAACGCCGGTGGTGCGCGTGAGTTCCCTAAATTCCGCCATCAATCGCAACGTCGTTGCGCCAGGTTTTCCCTCGCCGATTTTTCGTCCGTCGACCTCGCGAACCGGAACCACTTCCGCGGCCGTTCCGGTCAGAAACACTTCATCGGCGATGTACACATGGTACGGTGTAAAAATGTCTTCCTTCACTTCAAGCTTAAGCGTATTTTTAGCAATGTCCATGACTAAATTTCGGGTAATGCCTTCCAGCGCCCCGGCCCAAGTCGGAGGCGTGACGACCTTGCCGTCTTTCACAATAAAAATATTGTCTCCGGTGCACTCGGCGACGTAACCCTCACGGTTGAGCAAAATAGCTTCGGGAGCATTTTGCCGCGACGCCTCAGCCTTGGCCAGCACATTGTTAAGATAGTTCAGCGACTTAATACAGGGATTGAGAGATTCCGGGATATTGCGTTTCATCGTCGAGGTAATGACGAAGAGTCCGTTTTCATAATACTCCGGGGGATAAAGCGAAATTTTGTCCGTGATAATAAAGATCGTCGGCATCGCGCATTTTTTGGGATCAAGCCCGAGATCGCCCACCCCGCGCGTAACCACCAGGCGAATATAAGCGTCTCGCAGGCCGTTGGCCTGGAGCGTATCGAGCACCGCCTTTTCTAACGCCTGTTTACTCCATGGGAGCTCAAGCATAATCGCGCGCGCCGAATTCACGAGCCGGTCCAAATGTTCACGCAATTTAAAGACCCGACCGTTGTAGGCGCGGATTCCTTCGAAGACGCCGTCGCCATAGAGGAGTCCATGGTCAAAGACGGACACCATGGCATTTTCGCGTTCGACGAGCGAGCCGTTTAAATATATTTTCATATCGGTTCCTTTTCCCGGCGCCGGACGCCGGGCGCGGATGAACTTTCGATCCGTCCGTCGCGCAGACGAATCCACCGGTCGGCGCGCTGGGCGATCTCCTCGTGGTGAGTGACAATCACCGCCGCG
>JBBQYF010000084.1:0-11327 GCA_038208955.1 Elusimicrobiota bacterium | reverse complement strand
GGCGATCAAAATGGCGCCCGTCGTGCGTTCTCTGCGTAAGCGTCCCAACGATTTCAAAACCGTCGTCGTGGTCACGGCGCAACATCGCCAAATGCTCGATCAAGTGCTGAAACTTTTCAACATCGCTTCCGATCATGACTTGAATATCATGCAGCAAAACCAGAGCCTCGAATATGTTGTGACACAAGTGATTACACAGTTGGGCCCGATTCTCGAATCGGAGAAGCCCGACCTCGTGCTGGTACACGGCGATACCATTACGACGTTTGCGGCGACGCTGGCCGCCTTTTACCGCAAAATTCCAGTCGGTCACGTTGAAGCGGGACTGCGGTCCTTTGATATGGATAATCCCTTTCCGGAAGAATCCAACCGCGTGCTGGCCGACCATCTTTGCAGCCTGCATTTTGCTCCGACGCATCAGGCCAAAGAAAATTTGCTTAAGGAAAATATCGACGAAGAGAAAATCTTTGTCACTGGAAACACGGTGACCGACGCCCTATTCATCGCCATGCGGGAAAAACACCATTGGACCGATCCCACCCTGAAAACCCTCTTTGATGCCACGGCCGCTCCGCCCAAACCGGCCGCGCGGCTGATTTTGGTCACCGCCCACCGGCGGGAAAACCATGGAGCGCCGCTCGAAAACGTTTTCCGTAGCCTGCGGCGTATCGTCGACAAACATCCGGGGGTGTATGTGATTTACCCCGTCCACTTAAATCCAAATGTTCAAAAGTCGGCCCAGGCGGTCTTAGGCGGCCACCCGCGAATTCATCTCATTCCGCCGATTGATTATTTGGACTTGGTCAATCTGCTCGGCAAGGCCTACCTCGTGGTGACCGATTCCGGGGGCATTCAAGAAGAAGCGCCGGCCCTAGGCAAACCGGTTCTCGTGCTGCGCAAAGTCACGGAACGACCCGAAGCGGTGGCGGCCGGTACCGCGCGCATCATCGGCGTGAACGAAGAAGAAGTTTATAATGAGATTAACGAACTTCTCACCAACCAGCGCGTGTACGAACGCATGGCCAACGCCGTGAATCCCTACGGGGATGGCAAAGCCACATTACGCATTTTAGACGCCATTCGATATCACTTCCATATTTGGAAAGAGCGTCCCGCCGAATTTATGGGCGATGTCGCCTCGTCCCCCGGCACGATCTGGCCGACGCGCCCCGGCGAATAACGAAAGGATTGTTGCGATGCCTTCAGAATTTTCATTTGACGTCGTTTCCAAACTTAATCTTCAGGAAGTTGAAAACGCCGTCAACCAAGCCAACAAGGAACTGCAGACGCGGTTTGATTTTAAGGGCAGCGTGTCGCGCGTCGATTGGGACAAAAAGGAATCCAAGCTGACGCTCTATTCCGACGACGAACATAAGCTGAAGAGCGTCATCGATATCGTGCAAAGCAAACTGATCAAACGCGGCATTTCGATCAAAGCGTTGGATTACAAGCCAATCGAAGTGGCCGAGGGCGCCACGGTTCGCCAGCCCGTCATCATGAAGCAGGGCATTGAATCGGAAAAAGCCAAAGCAATTGTGAAAGCCATCAAAGAAAGCAAACTGAAAGTTCAGGGAAGCATCCAAGGCGATCAGGTACGCGTCACGGGCAAGTCCAAAGATGACCTGCAGTCCGCGATGACGCTGTTGCGCGGCGGCGATTACGGCTTGCCGCTGCAGTTCGATAACTTCCGCTAAGCGCATGACCTTTCGTCGATGAACAAGGTGACCCGCACCTACTCCGACGGTGGCGCCCGCGGCAACCCGGGTCCCGCGGCTATTGGCGCCGTTTTATGTGATGCCAACGACGCGGTCATTTATGAAACCGCCGAGTGCATCGGCACGGCGACGAATAATCAAGCGGAATACCGCGCGATGACGCTCGCTCTTGAACTCGCCCGGGCGCGGGGGGCCACCGAACTCGTTTGTCACGCCGACAGCGAATTACTGGTGTTCCAATTGCAGGGCCGCTACCGGATCAAAGATTTGAAACTGAAAGCGCTCGCGGAAAAAGTAAAATCGCTGGCAAGCCAGTTCGACCGGATTACGTTCCGGCAAATTCCGCGGGAATCTCGGCTCATCGCTCGCGCCGATAAGCTGCTGAATCAGGCGCTCGACCAGGCACGGCACAGTCCGCCGGTCAACGCGGAGCTCGAATCCGGCCAAGGCGAGTTATTTTAAAGCCCCTATGAAAACGTTTATCCTGCGGTGGGTCAGCAATACCCTGGCCTTAGTCGTGGTCGGCTACCTTCTTCATGAGGGGATTTGGTTTCGCACGTGGCATTCTTACTTAACGGCCGCTCTCGTCCTCGGATTGCTGAACGCCTTTGTGCGCCCCGTTTTGCTTTTCCTGACCCTCCCGCTCAATATTATTACGCTCGGTCTTTTCACCATTTTGCTGAACGCGGCGATTTTTTTCAGCGCGGGCTACATCATTCAAGGTTTTATGATTCGCAATTACCCCTGGGCGATTGCCGGGTCTCTCGTCTTTTCGGCGATCAGCACCATCCTCAGCTGGATTTTCCACGAACGCCCCGAGATCAAGGGCGGCTTTCACCTCTGGCGGTTTTAACGAGCAGTCGGCGCTGGCAGGAAACCTGAAAGGCTTGGGCCTTAGGCCGCGCGCGGCGGGAAAGTAGGAGATGAAGCGAGCGGAGGTTTCCAGTCCGCGACGCGCTGGAACAACGTGGCAAATTCGTCGCGCACAAGTCGCAAAGTACCGCGAAAGAACGGCTCGGCACCGCCAAGGGTTATCAACGCCTCCAAATTCCGTCCTAACAGATCTAGCGCCGATTTAAATTCCTCGGGAATCCTCTGCCTTTGCGCCTCCAGGTAACTATCGAATAATTCTTGAATGCGCGCCGTTTCCCGACCAACATTTTCTAACGCCTCCGCTATTCGATCGAACACGTCCTCCGCCGGAGAAGTTGTTATTGGAACCACCGCTTCTGAATCAGCGATTCGATCCTTCCGGATAGTCAAATTTTTGAACGACTTATAATCAAACAGGGGACGCTTAAAAATATTGAACGGTTGATGGGCCATTTTTTTCCCTCCTAGCCCGACATTGAAGGGAATATTATTGGATTCCGCGACCATAAAGACGGCGTTAAAGTAACGCCGACAGGCGCGATCGGCAATCGCGACCAGCATCCGTCCGAGGTGGGTATACCCGAGCGTTCCGGCACCCGATTCAAGAGAATGGTTTCGATACTCCGCATCTACCCACATCATGGCTAGGGGTCCATCGGTATTGGCTTTCTCGTGCTCCTGTCGCGCCGCCGTCAAGCTTTGTGGATTAATTTTGGGATAAAGCCTGAGCAATACGTCATCATTGCTGGGCAATCCATTATCTTGGATCAGCACGCGACCATTTCTGGGTTCTGTCGCGTAACGGGGGGGTCCAATACCGATGACCCGGTCGATGGTGCCGATAAATTGGTCGCCCTTCCGAGTAAGATCAAAAACATCGACGGTGACAGCCGACCAGGCGCCCGTCTTATGTCCGTTGACGTAATGATCGCCGTTCGGCAGCAACTTGGGGGGAACTTTCGTCGTACCAAATTCTATCCGGAACAGGAACTCCGTCCCATCGTCAAACCGGTAGATTGTGTGTCCTTCGGTAAATAATTGATCAATGTTCATGTGTTGCGACAACCGTTTGGCCGGGACGGCGGCGACCGCCGCCGCTTGCTGAGGAAATACATACGCATCACGTGCTTCCCACAAATCAAAAAGGAAAGAGCAAAACGCGACGCCGCGAAGACTTAATTCCAGATTTTCTTTGAAGCGACGCTTTTGCTCGGTGCCTAAGCTTTCTTCGTACAAAAATACGCGATCGTGCTGAACGGCCGTGACGAGAACGTTCAATGTATGGGTCATCGAATATTCCTCGCGAAGCCATTGATGTAACGACACGACAGTACCTTGCTCTCCATGAAAAGGCGAAGAATTTTCTTTGATTAAAGCCCTGTAAGCAGACTCTACCTCCTCCGCCGTATCGAGGCGGGACAAACGAGCCTGATAGGCGACAATTTTCCGCACGATATCCTTTGGATCCGTCGTACGGAAGCTACCCATCATCGTCCTTGGATCTGTTATGGCCCCCGCCATGCTCGTGACTTTTTTCACTATATGATCCCAGCGTTTGGCCCAAGACCCGATTTCCGCGAACAAGTCGCTATTCTGCGCCTTTGTCACGAGCAATGGAGAAACGGTCTGGCCATTTCGGACTTCCGCTACGGGTCCCAAATTCTTCTTCGAATTGCCAGCATCCTTGCGCCGGCGGGTCGTCATCGGGGCGATCATCGAGGGTCCAAGCACGCTGGCTTCAATTATCTCGGATCGTTTATTTTTCTTTAAGAAGTAGTGGCTACGTTGCGTGCCTACGAGTTCCCCCGCCAGAGCTTCCTGAGCGTAGAGGGGCGTTACGAGTACTGATCCGGCTTGTGATCCCGGATTGGCCATCGATTGGGCCGTCGCAGGCAACGTAATCGAAACCCAAATCAACAACATCGCCAAAGGTTTGGTTATAACGTTCATTTTCATGCTGACTTAACATTTTATGAATTGATTTTTCTACGCAATATAGACCATAAGGCTAAGAATCGCGGACGACCCGCCCAGACATCCTTGGGCCCTTAACCGGCAATAAAGATAAAATGAAGAATGGCGCTAGAATCCGTCCACAATCTACTCACGCATCCGGCCTCGACATTGGATGTTTTTATGAAACCCACGACAGTCGCCGTAATTGGCGCCACCGAAAACGCCGGCAGCGTCGGGCGCACGATTCTCAAAAATCTAATTTCCACGCCCTTCGGCGGAACGGTTTTTCCCGTCAACCCGAAGCGCCCGAGCGTTTTAGGAATCAAAGCTTATCCGTCGATTGCCATGGTTCCCGCCAAAGTAGATCTCGCGGTTATTGTTACGCCTGCCGCCACCGTCCCGGGAGTCATCGGCGAATGCGCGGCTGCGGGGGTTAAAGGGAGCATTGTCATTTCCGCGGGTTTCAAGGAAACGGGTGCCGCCGGACTGGCGCTGGAGAAGGAAGTCCTGGCGGCGGGTCGCCGTGCCAACATGCGGATCATTGGCCCGAACTGCTTGGGCGTGATGAATCCGCTGACGGGGTTCAATGCCACTTTCGCCGCGTCAACCGCGCGCCCCGGTACGGTGGCTTTTATCAGCCAAAGCGGCGCGCTCTTGACCGCCATTCTCGATTGGAGCCTGCAGGAGCTGGTGGGCTTCAGCGCGTTCATCTCGGTCGGCTCGATGCTCGACGTCGGATGGGGAGACCTGATCGATTATTTCGGGGATGACCCGCAGACGCAAAGCATCGTCATTTATATGGAAACGATCGGCGACGCGCGCGCTTTTTTATCGGCCGCGCGAGAAGTCGCCTTAACGAAGCCGATTATTGTGATCAAGGCCGGGCGCACGGAGGGGGCAGCCAAAGCCGCGGCCTCGCATACCGGATCGCTCGCCGGAAGCGATGCGGTGCTCGACGCGGCCTTCCGCCGCTGCGGCGTCTTGCGGGTGGACGAAATTTCCGATCTCTTTCATATGGCGGAGGTGCTTGGCAAACAGCCACGCCCCAAAGGCTCCCGGCTGACAATCATCACGAACGCCGGCGGACCGGCCGTGCTGGCGACGGACGCGCTCTTGGAATCACAGGGCGAATTGGCGGGTATTTCCGGGACCACGCTCGCCGCCTTGAATGCGACCTTGCCGGCACCCTGGAGCCACAACAATCCGATCGATATTTTGGGAGATGCCGCGCCGGATCGCTACGCCAAAGCGCTCGCGCTTGCCGCACAAGATCCCGGCAGCGATGGCCTGCTCGTCATTCTGACACCCCAGGCAATGACGGACGCAACCTTAACAGCCGAAGCCCTAGTCCCGTTTGCGACGTCGCTTGGTAAACCGGTCTTGGCCAGCTGGATGGGTGGCGAGGGCGTGCGCCGCGGAAGCGACATTCTTCGCAAGTCCCATATTCCGGTTTTTGCCTATCCGGATACGGCCGCTCGGGCGTTCAGTTATATGTGGCGTTACAGCGATAACTTACGCGGCCTCTACGAAACCCCCGAACCGGCGACGATAGCCGAGGAGGGGATCGATCACTTGGAACGAGCGCGAACGATTCTCGATAAAGCGCGGCATTCTCGACGGACTTTATTAAGCGAAATCGAATCGAAACAGTTGCTTCACGTTTACGGGATCCCCGTGGTTGAAACCCATCTGGCGACGAGCGAAAATGCGGCGGTCAAACGCGCCGAGGCCATGGGATATCCCGTTGTTCTTAAAATTTATTCCGAGACCATCACACACAAGACCGACGTCGGCGGAGTCGTCCTTGATATTCCCAATGCGCCCGCGGTGCGCGCCGCCTACCGCCGCATCGAAAAAACGGTGACGAAGCGCGCCGGGGCTAAAGCGTTCGGCGGCGTCAGCGTGCAGCGCATGGTCCGCCACCACGACGGCTACGAACTCATTATTGGTTCGAGCGTCGATTCGCAATTCGGTCCGGTTTTGCTTTTTGGCACGGGCGGGCAACTGGTCGAAGTTTTTAAAGACCAGTCGCTCGGCCTGCCCCCGCTGAACACGACGCTCGCCCGCCGGATGATGGAACGCACGCAAATTTATGCCGCTCTAAAAGGGGTGCGCGGCCGAACCGCCGTCGATGTAAAAGCGCTCGAACAACTCCTGGTGCGATTTTCTCAACTCGTCGTCGATCAACCCTGGATCAAAGAAATCGACATCAATCCTCTTTTGGCCTCGCCGGAAGGTCTCCTGGCGCTCGACGCGCGAGTGGTGCTGCATGATCCGCAAAGCCGCGAAGCGGAGTTGCCACGCCCCGCGATCCGTCCTTATCCGGTTCAGTACGTCGGAAACTGGAAATTCAAAAACGGCACGCGCGTGCAAATTCGCCCGATCCGTCACCAAGACGAACCGATGCTCGTGGCATTCCACGAATCGCTCTCCGAACGCAGCGTGTACTTGCGCTATTTCCAAACGCTCAAGCTTAGTCAACGCGTGACGCACGAACGACTGTTGCGTCGCTGCTTCATCGACTACGACCGGGAAATGGCGCTTGTCGCCGATCACAAAAAAGCGGACGGCAGCCACGAACTTTTCGGCGTGGCGCGGCTCATCAAGCGGCCGGGAGCGAGCGAAGCGGAATTTTCGATTCTCATCAGTGATCGCGCTCAAGGACAATCCCTCGGCACGGAATTATTAAAACGCTTGATCACCGTCGCACGCGACGAAAAGATTGAAACGTTATCCGCGGACATTTTGCGAGAGAACCAAGGGATGCAGCGGCTTTGCCGCCGCTTGAGATTTGAATTGGTCGGCGCCCCAAGCGACCCGATTCTCAAAGCGCTGTACCATGTCCGGCCCTGATTCGCCTTTCAAATAATGAAATGGCATAATCATTCTGATGCTTCGACTCACCCGGCTTCATTTAATTCTTTTAGTGCTCGGGCTAGCGCTGGCAGGATACGGCCTTTACACTTGGCTTAACAGCCAGCCGCCAACACCCACACCATTAACCAATTCCCAGCCTGAAAAACCGGCCAGTGACGACCCGTCGCTAATTTCAAAACCGATGATCACGCCAAAGATGCCCGCAAGGTCGAAGCCCCTGGGAGCGGCCACACCGCCGCTCGCCTCCGCTCCGGGTTTGGAAGAAACATACGAAGTAGTCCGCGGCGACACGCTCTGGCGAATTGCGGCCGTTCATTCTCCCATTCACCAAGGTCCAGGCTGGGTCACCATCTGGCGAGCCAATCAGCGGACGATTAAAAATTTCAACCGGATCGAAGTCGGCTCAACACTTCATATACCCGGCGAGCCGCGACGTTATGTCATGGCCTATTGGCAACCGCGCCAGCTTCATACCGCCGGGCGGTCGGCCTCCTCGTCGGCGCAAATCGTCGATCGGCGGAGGTTCCCTCGCGAGCTTGAACTCGCGCTCCTGACCAGTCAATCCATTCCGGCGGATCTCGAACGCGCTCTCGGGACAAAACCACCGACCGCCGCGGCGGAGTTGCCGCGCGATGTTGAACTGGCCCTGCTGCAAAGCGAGCCGTTTCCCAAAGAGCTCGAGCTGGCGCTCGCGGGGCCTGCGCCGGACGATCGTATTCAAGTGGCTCTCGGGCATTACGATCCGCCGCCGAATTTACCCTTCGCCATGCTTGCCGATTACCGAACGCTGGTTCCGTTAAGTCTGTCTCACCCCTCATGGCCTCCGGCCGACTATCACTAATGTGAACCACCCCCGGGTCGCCGCTACCGTTCTTCCAATTATTCTTAGCGCCTGCGCCATGGCCTCGGCCGCCGTCGCCGATTTACATCCGGTGGTGATCAGCACGGCCGCCGCCGCGCCGGTACCTGTAGCGTTTAGTTCTTCACCAGCAACCCCGGTGTCAGTACCTCCCGAAGTCACCGCCTCCACCGCCCCAACGACTTCGCCCTTTTTCTACATTGTTCATCCGGCCGAAGACTCAAAATTGCCCTCCCTGTCGCAGGTCTTCGTGTATGGGGCCGCTCCCAAAGGATCGACCGTATCGCTGAACGGCGCCGCGCTCCCTCTTTCGCGGACGGGCGGTTTTCTTACCATGGTGCCGGTGCGAAGCGGCGATGTGTTGCTCACGGCCGAAGCCCGAACGCCGGCGGGCGAGCATTGGATCGTGAACAGGCTTTTTACCATTGCTCCCGGCTTTACCGTTGATCCGTCAACGCCGGCCGTTCTGGAAGGCGGTTCCATTTCGCCGGCGGAAGATTTGTGGCTCGCGCCGCATGATGCGCTGCGTGTGACGTTCCAGGGATCGCCCGGCGGTACCGCGGAATTTTCAATCAACGGTGTTGCCGCGCATGTACCGATGGTCGAATTGGGAACGCCGCTGGCACGTGGTTCGACGACATTTTCAATGGCGCCGGGGCGCGGCGTTTATGAAGGCACGTACATGCTTCAACCCGAGGATCATGGAAATCAGGCAACCATCGAAGTGACGCTTAAAAAAGACCGCGCGACGCTTAAGCAAAAAGCCGCGGGTCACTTGACGATCGATTCCGGCAGCTTGCCGCGAATCGGCCTAGTGACCGACGATACGGTCGCCGTCCGAACCGGACCGGAAGGCGGCTATGATTTATTTGTTTACCGCGGTATGCGTGTGCGTCTTACCGGAAAAATGGGCGGTCAATGGCGTGTTCGGCTTTCGTCGACGCAAACCGGTTGGGTCAAGCAAAGCGCGATTCAAGAGCTGCCGCCGGGCGCGCAACCGGTGCAAAGTTTGTTGACGAACATTACGATCGTGCATGCGCTGGAAAACGCGCTGATCAAAGTTCCGTTGGGCGAGGTGCTGCCTTACCGCACGGAACAAACACTCAGCCCGCCGCAGCTGCTCGTAACGCTGTACGGCGCGGTCGATAAAACCGATCTGATCAAGTACGATCCGTCTGATACCCTGATCCGCCAAGTGCGTTGGCGACAACTTTCACCGGATACGTGCCAGCTCGTGATCGACCCCACGTTTGCGCGCTGGTGGGGTTATGACGTTCGCTATGAAGGTAACACCTTGGTCATTGAAATCCGAAAACCTTGGATTGCTAAAACCCTGAAAGACATGGTGATTGCCGTCGACCCGGGCCATGGTGGTTTCGACAATGGGGCGATCGGCGTGCATCAGACGCTCGAAAAGGAAGCCAATTTGGAAATTGCGCGCGTGGTCAAATCCATGCTCGAAAAGGCCGGCGCCCGACCGTTTCTAACCCGCGACAAAGATGTCGATGTTCCGCTGTACGACCGCGCGCGCATTGCTTGGAATCGCAAAGCCCGAATTTTTGTCAGCGTGCATTGCAACGCCTCCGGCGAAGGGGAAAACCCGATTTGGAATAACGGCTTCAGCACCTATTGGTACCAACCGCAAAGCCAGGAGTTGGCGACGCTGATTCACGAGCAGTACCAGCATACGCTGGGGCTGCCCGATCATGGACTGAACTTCGCCGACCTCGCGGTCTGCCGCATGACGCAAATGCCCGCGGTTCTCACCGAACAAGCTTTTATCATCGTGCCCGACCAAGAAGAAAAGATTTTTTCCGTTCCCTTCCAACGTTCGGTGGCCACCGCGATCTTAAGCGGCTTAAAACGTTTCGTCGCCAAACCCTGACTGTGCACTCTCCCGCATCCGACGACGGCGGCGTCGCCGCTCCACGGGCATGGACCAAAACCACTCCGGCCTTGTTGCTCGCCTGGCATACGCTGCTGATGATCCACGCGGCCGGCCATTTGTCTCCCACGTGGGATGAGATCGTCTACCCCGCCGCCGGCGTCGTGCAATGGCGAACCGGCTCGATTGCGCTCAGCACGGACCACACCTTTTTAGCGAAATTGATTAGCGCCCTTCCGCTCCTTGCCTTGAAACCCGACCTGCCATGGACAGATCCTTCCTGGGCTGCGCGGGACGCCTTCCGCTTTGGTTATCAGTTCACTTTCCACAACCGCGTCCCCGCCGCGAAACTCATTTTCTGGAGCCGCGTCCCCTCGATTGTTTTTTCGCTGCTGACGGCCGGCTTGCTTTTCTTTTGGATGCGTTCGCTCTGGGGCCCCGTCGGGGGGATTCTTTGCCTTGCGGCCTATTCGATGATTCCCGTTTTGCTTTCCCGGGCCAGCCTCGCTCTTTTGGAAATGCCGATGTACTTTTTTATTCTCTTGTGTCTTTGGTCTCACGACCGATCGGCGGCCGGCTACGATGATTCATCCCACATCGCAACGAATTTCGAGCGCCCTCGCTTCTCCATGCGAATACTTTGTGGCCTGAGCTTAGGACTTGCCTTGCTCTGTAAAATGTCGGCTGTGCCGCTGATTCCTTGTTTACTGGTCCTTAGCTTAGCGGGTGCGACCAGCCGCACTGACCGCTACCGACGAGCCACCGATTTCTTTGTGATCCTATCGATGGGCGCCCTGGTCCTCACCCTCAGCTATTTGCCGTGGCATGGGGCCAAAGCGGCTTTTACCCAAGCCGTCTTTTGGAATGCAACCCATTTTGACCGGCGCATGTTGTCTTACTATTGGCATGGTCGAATGCTGTCGAACGCGCCTTCGCTTCTGTCCTGGGGGGCGTGGTTTTTGAAAGCCCCTCTAGCCATCTTGATCCTGAGCGGTTGGGGTGGCTGGGCTTGGTGGACGAGCCGGCAGCATCGCTCGACATTGCTGCACCTGGTGTGGCCGGGTGTTTTCTTTTTCTTTTGGATTATCCTCTTTCCGGATGCCGTGAGCACGATTCATTTCTCACCGCTTTATCTGGGACTTGCGGGGATGGTTGGGGGATT
>JBBQYF010000083.1:0-11345 GCA_038208955.1 Elusimicrobiota bacterium | reverse complement strand
GCGCGATCCCGGACGCGTAAACGACGCCGGCGATTCCCTCGCCAGACCGCAACTGTAAGGCCTCGGCAAATTCCTCCGATACCCCCGCAAACGCACCCGCCCGCATCACGCCGTCATTCTCCCGTACGAGCATGAGACAAGCCGATAGTTGATAGCGATGGAGAATCCCCGTAAAAATTGTCCCCAGCGAATCCCCCAAGGCTCCGGGGACACCGAGCAGTCGGGCGGTGTCGTATAACACGGTCGAGCGTTCCTGGATTGTGGCGACATGCGCTAAGTATTGCCGCAACCGCGAGCCCAACAAGCCCCATTCATCACGCCGGCTACTGGGAAGGCGTAAGCCCTGGCCCCCCGATTGCGACAACTCCACGGCACGCAGAAATTGTTGGAAGGGACGCGCCAATATCCATTCGTTGGCGAGAAAAACCCCGATCAAAAAGAGCAAGAAGGTTCCGGCGAATAAGAGCAGCAGAAGATGCCCGGTGGTGTTCCAGAATTCTTCGAGGGCGAGAAACGGAGAATAAGTGGCACGCACGAAACCGATCGGATGACCGGCCGCCAGAATCGGCACCTGCAGAGAAAAAAGATCGGACTGCGCGACGGAGGGTTGCGTGGCTTGCGCTAAAACGTGGCCGGCGACATCGCGCACCTGCACCGATACCATATCGGGTTCTTGAAGAAGACGCTCGGTCAGCGGCTTAAGATTCTTGTGGTCTTCCTCGCTGCCATGGGAGACCAGGGCCTCGCTGGCCTCAGCCAAGAAACGACTTTCGCGCGCCACTTTCATTTGTAAATCGTCGCGCAACATCTGCCGGGTGAGGGACAAAGCGGCCAGCGAACTGAGTCCGAAACTGAGAAGCAGCGCAGCCGCGGTGGCCAGCAACATCTTGGCGCCCAGGGAAAATATAAACGGAGACTTTTCCGGCGGCGTGAGCGGCGGGGTTACGGAATCGGGAGTCGTCAGAGAGTTCATGAGGACGCCGCCAATGGAACGGCGGGTGGGGTTTGCAACATCGACTGCAGGGAATGCAGAAGAACCTCGGCGACGGCCTTCGACGCACTGTCGAGATCCAAACTTTCATAAGCATACTCACCCGCCCAGAGGACATTGCCGGACCGGCGATCCGTTAAGCGAACAACTGCGCCCACCGTAGCGCTGACCCAGACAACCCGGCTACCGTTCAGCCCGAAACCGGCATCGACCGGCGCGGTCTGATTGCCTGAGAGGCTCGCCACCGGGTTCGAGACGGCAATGGTTTGCCCGCTCACACTTACCGTGGTACTCTGCCCAAGAAAAATCATTCGTTTATTATTGGGTTTGTAATCCGTCATCGATCCGGAGAGCAGGACATCCGCCTCTTTTGGATTTTCGGATATGGTCAATCCAAGAGGCAGCATTTGGCGAATCAATTCATGCGCTAATGCCGATCCGCCAGTTCCCGAAAAGGGCAACACAGCCAGGCGATGGATCGGCAGGACGGTAGCCGGCGATGCTGTAGTGACAGGTTTTGAGACGGCGCATCCTCCCAGAATGCTCAGCAGGATGCCCCCGCACGTGGCGGAACGTGTTGCGGATCTTTTGCCGCTACGCATGGGTTTCCAATCGCGTAATATGCTTTCTCGCCTCGACTTTTAACTGCTCATCAAGGGATAGCGCCAAAAAGCGATGCCAACTCTCCAGCGCCCGGTCGACCATTTCTTTCTTCTCGTAAATCATCGCCAGTTCATAATAAGAGGCGCAGGAATTGGCGTCGAGCGCCAGCGAATGTTCAAGCGCGCGTTGCGACTCGTCAATCCGTCCCATGCGTCCGGCGACCGTGCCGACCGCGACCGCAATCGGAGCGCTCTCGGGGTACAGGTTGGAGGCCAGTTGCAACTCCGTATAGGCTTCCTCAAATCGTCCGAGACGTTCGTAGGCGAGGCCGGTATGGTAATGGCGCTTGGCTTCGGAGACGAGGTCGGCATGGGCCGACGATGACATGAAAAGAACGCAGAAAGCAGAAAGCAAAAAACAAAAGTAAACGACCGCTATTTTGCTTTGGGTTCCCGGACCTTTCTTAAGCACGACGTTCCATCGCTCGTACTTTTTTTAGTCGCCGTCCGTGACGGCCTCCCGCAAAGGGCGTTTTGAGGAATGCCGTAACAATGGCGCGCGCTTGGTTGACGTTCACGAAACGACCGGGAAGACAGAGGACATTGGCATGGTTATGCTCCGACGCCAGGACGGCCGATTCTTGGTTCCAGCTGACCGCGGCATGCACGCCGTTGACTTTATTCGCCGCCATCGCCATACCGATCCCTGTACCGCAAACGAGGATGCCACGCGCCGCGCGGCCGGAAACCACGCACACCGCAACGACCGTGGCAACGTCCGGATAGTCGCAGGAATCCGAGCTATACGTGCCCGCGTCTTGAACGCGGTGACTCCCACCGGCCGGCGAACGCAACCATTCGGCTATTGCATTTTTAATCGGCAGACCGGCATGATCCGAACCGAGCGCTAACTTCACGTTGCGGCGGCGGGTTTTCGGTCGTAATAAATAATTTTCGTAAACGATTCGACGTCGAGACTCGCCCCGCCGACCAAGCCCCCGTCTATGTCCGGCTGCTTCATCAACGCGTCCATATTATCGGGTTTGACCGAACCCCCGTATAAAATGCGAACCGCCTGGGCTGCCGCGTCGCCGCAAGCCTTCACAAGTTGCCGGCGTAGATAATAATGAACTTCTTGAGCTTGCTCGGGCGTTGCCGTTTTGCCGGTTCCAATCGCCCACACCGGCTCGTACGCCAGCACCAGCGTCGCCACATGGACTCCTAGGCCGGCGAGGCTACCGGTCATTTGCTTCTCGAGAACGGCAAAGGTGGCATTCGCTTCGCGTTCCTGCAGGGTTTCGCCGACGCAAACGATAGGAGTAATGGAGGCCGAAAAGAGTCCATGCATTCGCCTATTGACGCTGGCGTCTGTCTCGCCGAAGTATTGGCGGCGTTCGGAATGGCCGACGATTGCATAACGGCAGCCGAGCTCGGCCAGCATCACGGCCGAAATCTCGCCCGTAAACGCGCCCTGTTTTTCCCAATGCGCATTTTGCCCACCCCACTGCAAGGCGGTTCCCTGCAGTTCCTCGGCAACGGCCGCGAGGGCGGTAAATGGAGGACATATCAGCACTTCGCGATCGGTGGCAGGACCCACGGAGGCTTTCAGCCCGCGTGCCGTCATGCGCGCTTCCGCCAAGGTTTTATACATTTTCCAATTGCCCGCAATGAGTGGTTTACGCATGATCGCTCCTGAAAAAAGGTTGGTGGGCTAAGTTTACTTAATCCGTCGGAGGGTTCGCAATTTTAGCGGCAAGGCGGCATCTTTTGGGCCGCGCGCCTTCCATCTAGGATCTTACATTCCCACCATTACTGCCGCTCCCAAACGATCATTCGCATTCCCAACATCTCCGGGGTATAGTGAAGATCTTCGAAGTCCGCTTTGGAGTCGATCGCGGGAGTTTGGGCGCGGAGCTGTTCGTCCGTTTTGTCGGGGATGCCGTCGAGCTCGTAAATATTTCCGGCCGAATCAAACCGAATCGATGCACAAGCGCCGCGCATGCCTGTGAGCGTGACATTGCCTTTCAGCGTCCCGTCAGCCTCATAAACGTTTATTTGGCGCGCACCGACGCGCGTATAAATCTCGCCCTCGCCCGTGACGTACAGGACACTCCCGCGGATGGCCGCCACCTCTTGGTGTGAGGGGTCGCTAATTCGGTTTATCGTCTGAGTATCTACCGTCTGCGTACCCGGCATGGCGTCGATGAAGTAAACATGCTCGTGGCGCTTGACCTGATGATGGGTGACCGGCGGCGGGGCCACATTTTCCTTTTTCATGCGCAAGCTTTGTTCATCGAACATGTAAATTTGGTCCGACACATTCCCGGCGGGGCCGGCGGATAAAATAATGTGCAGCGTAAAATCATCGTCAGGATGCAGGCGAAACTGGTGGAATTGTCCAAAGATTCCTTCTCGCAATCGCCGCCCGGTAGGGCTGTAGACTCCGTAGTAAACGCCGCGGGCGGGGTCACTCAACAGCAGCCAAAGATTTTGACTCGAATCGGCATGGGCAAAAACCTGACCGGCCGTGGCCAGGTAGCGAAAATCCATTTCAAATTTTCCCGCCGAGGAATAACGCGCAATGCGGTGGTTATTGACGTCATAAATGTAAAAGTGGTCTGCACCGTCGAGCGTAAAATCACGTGGAATGAGAAACTGCGCTTGCGCAATGCGTGAACCGAGCGTTTCACGACTCTCCCCAAACGGCACGCGGAAAAGTTCGTGAGGCTGAAAGATCCTGCGCGCGCTTTCAGACCGCGCCGCGTGGACGAGGAGCGCGACGAGCAACAAGACACTGCTGCTCCCGACTCGGGTGGCCCTCATTTAGGCGAGCGTTGGGTTTCCCAGCGCAAGGGAATTGCGCTCGTTGCCCGCCACCTCATCGGGCTGCGGCGCCGGTTCTGCCAGGGGCAAGCGGAAGGTGAACAGACTGCCTTCCTTCGGTTGGCTATACAAGGTGATGCGGCCGCCATGCGCTTCGATAACCATCTTGCAGAAGGTGAGCCCGAGCCCCGAACCGAGGCGCAGTCGCGTGGGGGTTCCTTGGCCGGCCCCCGGGTGGTCGTCCGCTTGCGTGAATTTTTCAAAAATGCGTTGCTGGTCTACCTCGGGAATCCCTTCGCCATTATCGCGCACCTCAACGGCCAGTTGCGTTCCGTCTTGGTAAACCGATACCGTAACTTCCCCCGCGACGGGGGCCGTATGCCGGAGGGCATTGGAAATTAAATTACCGAGAACGCGGCTGAGCAGTGGAACATCGGCGCGCGCCGTCGGGAGGCGGTCGGCGATCACCAGTTTCAAACGTTTCCGACCGGCCTCGGCGAGGGGACCAAACATCGACAGCACGCTTTCGGCCCAATCCTTCGGGATAAATTCTTCCGGATGCGGCAAAAGTTTCCCTTCCTCCATCTTCGCCACGTCGAGAAGATTTTGAATCATCATCAGCATATCCTGACCGGAGCGGCGCGCCATTTGAACGAAACGCAATTGATCGTCGTTCAAACTTCCGAGGTCGCCATGGCTGAGCGCATCGAGGCAAGGCAGGATGCTGGACAACGGCATTTTCAAATCGTGCACGACCATGTTGATCAAGTCGCCCCGCAAACGTTCGAGCTCGGCCAGCGAACGAGCCATCTGCTGAAAGGTGTTGCCGAGATCTTCCAATTCGTCATGCGTGTGAATATCGAGCTGGACATTGAGATGGCCACGGCCAACGGCTTCCGCGGCGGCGCGCATCTGACGCAAGGGTTGCAGGATGCGCCATCCGACCGCCACCGCCGCCGCAATAAAGAACACGACGGAAAATACCGACCAACCGATCGAGAGGTTCCGCATGCGCTCGAGCGATGCATAGACATCCGAGCGTGGCTGCTCGATGACGACCGCGCTTCCTAAGAGCGCAATCGGGTAAGCCAGGGAAACCCAAGAATCCCCTCGAGCGTTTACATAACTGATCAATTCCGTCGGCCGTCCCGGATGGGTAATCCACTCTCGAACCGCGGGCTGTGAGGCCAGATTGGGATGCGCAAATACGCGGCTGGCGTCGGGATGAGCCAGTAAGTTCCCCCGTTCATCGACGATATAAGCAAGGCCATGGGGGCCGACTTGCGCTTGCCCAATAAGTTCGCGAAGAGAAGCAAAACTCATTTTCGCCAAAAGCGCGCCCGTGCGCATCGGATTGGAATAGGACCGGATCGGTTCTCCCAAAAGAATGGTCGGTGAACGGTTCACGGAAAAAAAAGGTTGGCCGACGAAAGATTCATGCACATTCTCGGTTCGTTTGCCGAGTTGGGGATTGAGCGCGTTTTGTTTAATTTTTAGCAGCTCGCGGCCATCGGCGTTTACGAACATGACCTCCTGAAAGTCCGGCACTTCGGCCATCAGGCTGCGCAATGCTTCATACTGGTCGACGCGCGAACCCGCGGAGAAAAAGGAACTGTGCGCGACAATCGCCAACACCCCTTTGGCATGCCGGATTTCGCCGTTCACCTGTTCGGCGATACGCCGGGCAAGCTCAGCCTGTTGCTGAGCGATGCTGTCTTTTAGCGTCGCCGAACTGATCGAATGATTGGCAATGGCGATAACCAACGAAGGCAAAATAACAGCGGCCAGCGTGAAGAGCAACAGTTTGACAACCAGTGACCGGCGCCTCATCGGACCTCCGGCGCCGGTTCGGACGGGACAATCGCCCCGTCGGGAAGATTTTTCGACGGCGCCTGCTTTTCACGAAAAGCCATCGGCGCCGGGGCCGGGCCGGGACCGGGGAGATCTTTCACCATCGCGTATTCGACGCACCGTTCGGGAAAATAGATGCAACGCACACACTCGGTCCAAACCTTGTGCGGCAAATCCTCTTTCGCGACATGCTGAAATCCGAAGCGCTCAAAAAAACCCGTTCGCAGCGTGAGCGTAAAAACCCGGCGGATATCGAGTTCGCGCGCCGTTTCCAAGGCCGTCTCTAGCAATCGTTTGCCGATTCCTTGTCCCTGATATTTTTCCTCGACCGCCAAGGCCTTTACTTCGGCCAAATTATCCCAGGTCACGTAAAGCGCGCAGGTGCCGATAATCGCGCCGTTATCATCGGCGACGTAAAACTGTTGAAGATTTTCGTAAACCTCGGATAAGGCGCGGGGCAGCAGCTCCCGCTTGTCAGCAAAAGCGCTGAGCAATCGGTGCATCGCACGCACGTCGCCCATTTTCGCTTTGCGAAGCTGAACCTCCGTCATGGCGACGAATCTCGTTGGGAAATTTCCGTCGGGTTTTCTGCGTGCGGTGTTTCGTCGGCGACCGACGGTGGAAAGCGATACGGCTCGGACGAACGGTTTTGCAGGAGAAAAAGTCTTTTCAAACAGTTCTCGGACTTGAGCCGCGCTTCTACCATTTTGGGTTTCCGGATTTCGCGGTACCCCGACACGCCGGCCGGAGAGGAAAGAATTTGCACCCACAGCTTGTACGCCTCCTCGGTTTCGGCGTCGAACCGGTGGGCGAGATCAAGATACCAATCGCGGAACTCGCGCTCGTCCTTGTGCCAGGCCGGCAATAGCCGGCGCAAAAATTTGAACTGTCGCATGATCCGCAATTGCCAATCGTGTGTCACCATATCCCAACGCCAGGATCGGCCGAACACCGTAAATTCGGGTCGTGTTAAATGACGGTATTCGACCCGGTCACCGCGCGCCGGATCAATCGAGAATCGCAGCCGGTCACGCTCACGTTTCTCGGGACTGGTGAGTAAGTGCGCGACATAAACCTCGTCTTTGATCGCCATGACTTTAAACGCGCCATGAACGACAGCCCGCGTGGCCTCATAACCCCATTGGCTGCGGTCGCGGCGCGCCGTGCTTGTCACGAGACCGAGATAACGCCGCGCCAGCTCGAGACCTTCGTAAAAAATCAAATCATAGGCCCGCACCGCGATGTCGCGCTGCAGCGTCTCGTCAAAACGCGAATCGAGAAAAGCTTCCGTCACCATCCAGCGGTATTGTTGCGCGACGGCCGGACCGAGCCGCTCCGTCAAAAACGTTTGTTTTTCGAGCATTAAAGATTCGACCGTATGGGCTTTTTGCGGTAGGGCAAAATCGTCGGGATGCAGGGCGAGCCAGCGACCGGCGCGAAAAGCCATGAGATTGGTTTCCCGTTCGGCGGGCGCCACGACCTGGGCCATGGCCCATTCCACGCTTTCGGTGCCGACCGGTAAATGTCCCCGCTGCAGCGCCACCCCCAAGAGAATCATGTTGACGTACAGTTTGGAGCCGAAATAGCGCTCCGAAATGGCGGAGACGTCCGCCGCCCAATACCCATTCGTACGAACGTTGCGGCGAATCAGGTCTTCCCAGCCGTTACTCGTTGCGGGATCACGACCCATCAGCATCATCACCGTCGGATTGAGCGCGTTGTTCAGAACCGCCGCCGTTCGCTCGGCATGAGCGACACGCAGGTTTTGCGATCCGTCTAAGGCGCGCGTGGCCTCGAGCATATCGATTCCCAGTAATAAATCCGCTTTGCCATAGGGTACGAGCGGCGCCAGCGCTCCGCCCGAGCGGCTAATGACGAGATGACCATACACGCCGCCATTGCGAACCGCCAGACCTTTCTTATCCGAAAAAAGAACTCGCCGTCCTTCATGTTGGGCCGCTTCGACGAGCACCGCCGAAATGAGTCCCGCACCCATTCCTCCAACACCGGCGGTAAAACCGTACCAGGGATCGGGAGTGGCCGAGGGAGCGGGTTCCGGAATGTTTCCCCAGCGCGGCAGCGCTGGCCGCCCGACTCCCGGCCCTTTCCTTGTAATGATCACGTCTTCAAAAGAAGGGCAAGCCTTCACTTTCGCACAAGCACCATCGGAGACACAGCTGGTCTGGTCGGTCACAATTTTCGGGCCGTAGAGCGTGGACTCTATTGTTAGACCCGGGCATCCCGTGACATTCGTGCACTCTAGGCAGAACTCACAGACTTCGGGCGTAATATTGACGTGCTTCTCTTCGGGTATGTATCCCAAGCGCCGCTGAGTACGTTTTTTTTCCTGGCGAACCTGGCGATGGTAGGTGAGGCCGCATTCCTTGTCGGCGATGATCACTTTGACGCCGTCTTTGAGGACGGTGTCTTCCAACAGCTCACGGTAACTTTGGCGATATTCGGGATTCACGCGCGTTACCGGAATCGTCGTGTCGCTGGCCATCCCGCGGACGATATGCGCAATGTCTTGCGCGGGTGTCCGTTCCCCCATGAGATCGCGTTCGGTTCCCGCCGTCGGCTGGTGGCCGGTCATGGCCGTGGTTTTGTTGTCGAGGATAATGTAGGTAATGTCCTGGCGACTTTTGATCGAATCGGAAATGGCCACCATCCCGCTATGAAAAAATGTTGAATCACCAAGGAAGACGACTTGCTTATTCGTGACGAATGGATCAAGCCCCGCCCCCGTGCCGCCGCCCAGTCCCATGCCGGAATAATTGTGCATCAGAGGTTTATTGGGCTCGTACATCAGCATGGTGAAACACCCCGTTTCCCCGTGGAAGACAAGGTCGACGGGCTCCGCGCTGTGAGTCCGCTTCATATAGTCGCGGTTTTTAAAATCTTTTTGGACTTCGAGCAAGACGGACGACGAATCGCGGTGCGGGCAGCCGGGGCAGAAGGTCGGCGTGCGGGCGGGCAATCCCACCGCCGTCGGCGCCGTCGCCTCGAGAATCCGAAGTTCGCGGCGCAGGCGGTCCTGATCCGCCTGGGTCATCTCCGGTTGTTCGCGAAGCACGGGAATTAGCCGTTCCATTAAGAGTGAGGCGTTGATGCCGCGCTTTTCGGGAATTCCCGGATGGCCGCCGGGAAACTTTTTGCCCCACACGTCCACCGTCGGAGTCAATCGACCGGATTGTCGAGCGTCATGGAGAATTCCAATAATTTGAGCTTCGACGAATCCGCGCTTTTCCTCGATCACAAAAATGGTTTCGACGTGGCCTGCCAATTCCAATACGGCTTGCGAATCGACGGGATAGGTGACTCCCAATTTTAAGATTGGAAAACGGTCGGCCAAGCCAAGCTCGGAGAGCGCGTGCTCCAGATAACAGTAAGAAAGTCCGGACGCGACAAAACCGATCGGGCCTTTCCCACCACTCGCCGGGGTCCGTTGAACGTGAAGCAACGTATTCAATTTTCGCTGCCTGATCTCCCGGAGTAGAATTTCAAATCGATCGGAAAGCGTGGCTTCTCTTGCCCACGTCCTCGGCGGCAAGAGAACGGTCGCTTCCAAATTAAATTGCTGGGTATCGAGCGTGGCGGGTTCACCCGTATGCACTTTGGGATAACGGTTTGGCCGGACCCACACAGTTCCCCCACCATCGGCCTGGGGCGTCGTCACGAGATAGGTCATGTAAAGGTTGGAGACCGATGAAAGTTCGAAGGCCGTGCCGACCCAATCTTTGAGTTCCTGAAAGGTTGCGGGCTCGAGCACGGGCATGTGCAGGTGCTGGCTCAAAAACCGGGAATCGTTATTAATTTGCGTGGAATCAATCCAGGGATCGTCTCCGACGACGACAATGCTGCCGCCCTGATTATTGGGTTCAGATAAGTTGCCGAGCGCGAGACCGTCGGATGCAACGTTTAATCCCACGCTTTTCATTACGGCCATCGCCCGCACGCCCGCCATGCGCGACCCATTTAGTCGCGCCACCGACAAGGCTTCGTTATTGGCCATCTCCGCCAAGACGCCATGTTTTTTTAGCAGGTCCCGGTTGGCATAGGCGGCGTCAAAAATTTCGGAAACGGGTGAACCCGGGTATCCCGTGATCAAGGCCGCTTCACTCTCCAGCGCACCTTTCAGTACGAGCTCGTTGCCGGTAAAAACTTCGAGACCTTCGTCTTTAAGGAATCGTTCATCCATAATTATTTTGCCTCTGCCAACCGCCTGAGAGAATTAAGAAGTGAAGGAAGACCTTTCTCGCAGAGATAAGTCGGACCCGGCATCACGGGCCGCCGACGACGACCGCAATACCGTCTGGCAGCTCACCCGCCCGGCGCGACCCGGCCGCGCGCCCGAGGCAATGGTGGCCAAAGGCACGTTGGCGGGAGCTTGGCGCAACTCACGCGCGACGTCCGGTAGAAATGCCCACTGCACGCCGGCCGTTTGAGACTGCGCGACAAACTTTTGAAACTCCGAAAAATAAACAGAACCTTCGAACTCCGCATGAATCGTCCATACGTTCAGGCGGTTCGGGCGCATGTGTTTCCACGTTTCCGCCGCCAAGGCCTCAGGCCTCATACCTTCTCCTGCGAGCAGTTCATCCCAGGTCGGAAGCGTGGTCGGAATTTCTAGCGTTTGCAGGCGGTTCCCATTGATCTCGGGGAAGTACGGTTCCTCCCCACGCGTGTCGCTATGATAGAGCAATCCCGCGTCTTCCATCATTTCCCAAGTCCCGGGGCCGGCCTGCCAACCCGGCGCCGCAAAACTGCCCGGCGGTTGATGAAAGATGAACTGGTACATATCCAAAATTTTAGACCATTCTTGACGCGCGCGTCGGAGGTCCCATTCCGCCGCCTGATCATGCCAAAGGACATGATCGAAACCGTGGGGACTGACTTCGAATCCGTCGGCTTTCCAGGCAAGCAACAGAGGCTTAAAAGAAGTACCCATCGGGCGTGCCGGCCAGAGAGTCCCCGACAAGGCGGTACGCAACCCGTAGACGGAAACGGCACTCGTCCGCCGCATTTTTTTTATAAATCCGGCATGACGAAATATCCGCGTGGCCGCCCAGCCTGAATTG
>JBBQYF010000082.1:0-11357 GCA_038208955.1 Elusimicrobiota bacterium | reverse complement strand
GCCGATTTTAATCCTGTGCGAATCCATAAAGTTCTCGTGGTTGCCCTGACAAAAGATCCCTCGGTGAGACACCTGCTCGAAGATGAATTTGCTCGCCAATGGCAGGGAAAAGGCGTCGATGCGCAGGCCAGTTACCGAGTGCTTTTGTCCAGCACCCCGGTTGATAAAAATAACCTGGTTTCGTTTGCCAGAAATCAGGGATTTAATGCGGTTCTCGTGACACGACTGTTGGGTGAGGGAAAAATAGACACGCCGATCGTCGGCAAAGTCAACGTTGATCCGGCTCCCGCCGCTCAATCAAACGAATTAACGGAGGACTACGAAGCCCTGGTAGCATCTCCAGAATATGCCGGCAACTATCAGATTGCCGTCATTCAGACCAATGTTTACGACCCCGTCACCGAACATCGGATTTGGTCCGGCACCACCAAAACGCTCGTCACGGGAAGCGTCGGGAAGTTAGTGAAGCCTTTCGTGAAAGTCGTCCTGAAAAATCTCTACCTGACAAAACCAAACTAAAACCAGTCTACCGTCTTACAAAAAGTCGCAGACGGCTTTGCCGACTTCGTCGGTCGTGGCGGGAGCGTGGCTGGGTTTCAAATCCGCGGTGACATGCCCGCTGTCGAGTACTTTTTCGATGGCGCGGTTGACGGCGGCGGCTTCCTTCGAAAGACCAAAACTATATTCGAGCATCGCGGCGACAGAGCCGATGGAGCCTAAGGGATTGGCTTTATTTTGACCGGCGATGTCAGGGGCCGAGCCGTGGACGGGCTCGTACAGGCCCACCCAGACCCCCGAGGAACGCTGATCGCCGATCGAGGCGGAAGGCAGCATGCCGATCGATCCTGCCAACACCGCGCCTTCGTCACTGAGAATATCGCCGAACATATTTTCCATTACCAAAACGTCGAAGCGTTTGGGGTTCAAGATCAGCTGCATGGCGCAATTATCGACGAGCATGTGCTCAAGCGCCACGTCGGCAAAATCCTTGGCGACCTCCGTGACGACGCGGCGCCAGAGTTGAGAGGTTTCAAGGACGTTGGACTTGTCGACACTTGTCAGCTTCTTGCGTCTTTTGCGAGCCAGGGTGAAGGCCATGCGGGCCACACGTTCAATTTCAGCGCGCGTGTAAGACATGGTGTTGACAGCCCGTTCGGTCGGACCTTCTCCCGAAATGCCCCGAGGGGTGCCGTAGTACAGGCCGCCGGTGAGCTCGCGGACGATAATCATGTCGGTGCCCTCGACCAAATGATTCTTGAGGGGAGAGGAATCGATTAACGCTCGGTAGGACCGAACCGGACGCAGATTCGCGTAAACGCCAAGGGTTTTGCGGATGCCAAGGAGGCCTTTTTCTGGACGTTTGTCAGGCGGCGCGTTATCAAATTCGGGAAGACCGACGGCTCCCATCAGCGTGGCATCGGCTGCTTGCGCGAGGTGTTCTGTTTCGGCCGGAAAAGGAGATCCCGTTTTATGGATCGCGATGCCGCCCAAGAGCCCTGCTCGGTGCTCCAGCTGATGGCCGAACCGGCTGGCGACGCGTTCAAGGACGCGCACGGCTTCGCGCGTAACTTCAACGCCGATGCCGTCGCCGGGAAGGATCAAGATGTTCAGTTTCACCGCTGCATTATAGCGTAAACGCTCATTTCCTTTTGCCGTGCGCTGCGCTCCGCGTAATAGTTTGGCCCGTTCACGCACTTACCTATGAGTGCAGCAGAAGGTGTAAAATGGGAGAACCATGAAAAATAAATTCACCGGGCTGATGGTCGCGGTCGCCATAACCGTCGCCGCATCCCTCTTCGTAGGAGCTGATATGACCCAACCAACGAGTACGGCTACATTTGCCGGCGGCTGTTTCTGGTGCATGACGCCGCCTTTTCGCCATGTGAAAGGCGTGAAATCCGTGACCGCGGGATACACGGGCGGCCACACCGCCAACCCAACGTACGAAGATGTTTCGAGTGGACTTACAGGCCATGCGGAGTCTGTCCAAGTTGTGTACGATCCCGCCGTCATCACCTACGATCAACTGCTCGAAATCTTTTGGCGCAACGTTGACCCGACAACCCAGAATCAGCAGTTTGCCGATCATGGCACCCAGTACCGGACGGCGATTTTCTATCACGATGAAGAGCAAAAGCGCCTCGCGCTCGCGTCCAAAGAGAAGCTCGCCAAAAGCGGCAAGTTCAAAGGTCCCATCGTGACAGAAATTGTCGCGGCGACAACGTGGTATCCGGCTGAAGACTATCACCAAAGCTACGACTTGAAAAATCCAATGCATTACAAGATGTACCGCATGGGTTCAGGACGTTCGGATTACATTAAGAAGACGTGGGGCGCCGACGAAGATCATTGAGAGCAGTGCCCACGAGCCTTGATGTAATCCCTAAGCTTCACGTCTTCCGGCTACCCATAGCCGGGAGACGCGTTGCCCTCTATCTGCCGTCTCTTGTGGTTTTTCGTTTTTCGGGTCATTCCCGACGCCGGCGCAGCTTGCCAGCCGTTCCTCAGCCGTGCTAAAATAAGCACCTCCCGCCGAAGTCGCCGGGTCCCGGGCAATGGTGTCCTCGTTGATCAATTCAACGGGGATTTTTTATGCCCCCAAACTGAGGACCAACATGCCGACGACAAACGTACTTCCAACGCGTACCCCTTATCATGAGTTTTATGAGGACGGCCAAAGGCCGCGCTCGCACTATGCGTTGTTGTGGGAAAATATTCAACGCGCCGGACTCGATAACTTAACGGCTAAAGCTCGGGAAGCGCATCTCGCGTTGAATGCCGACGGGGTGACGTTTACGGTTTATAGCGAGAAAGAACAAGGCCTGGAGCGGGTTTGGCCCTTCGATATTATTCCGCGGATCATACCGGCGGGCGAATGGAACATTTTGGCGGCCGGGCTCAAACAACGGATCCGCGCCCTGAACCTCTTTCTAAAAGATCTTTATCACGACCAACGAATCTTGCGAGACGGCGTCATTCCGGCGCAATTGATTTACCAAGGGGGCGATTTTAGGCGGGAAATTGTGGGCATCGATCCTCCGCATGGCATCTACACACACATCTCCGGGGTCGACATTATCCGCGATGAGCAGGGGCGATACCTGGTCTTGGAAGACAATTTGCGGACGCCGTCGGGCGTGTCGTACATGATCGAAAACCGGATGCTCGAGCGGCGCATTTTGCCCGAGTTTTTCGAACGCTACCGCGTCAAACGCATGGAGCATTACCCGGCACTCCTGCTTGAGGCCTTGCGCCGGCTTTCCCCGAGAAGCCCGAATGAAGCCGTCATCGTGATGCTGACGCCGGGGATTTACAATTCGGCTTATTTTGAACATACGTTTCTTGCTAAAGAAATGGGGATTGAGCTGGCCGAAGGACGCGACCTGGTCGTCAAGAATAATTTTGTCTATCTCAAGACAACGCGTGGCCTGCAACAAGTCGACGTCCTTTACCGGCGGCTCGACGACGACTTTTTAGATCCCCTATGTTTTCGTCCGGATTCGCTCGTCGGTGTGGCGGGTTTGATCAATTCATGGCGGGGGGGCCACGTGGCGATCGTCAACGCACCGGGGGGCGGCATCGCCGACGACAAGGCGGTCTATGCCTACGTGCCGGAGATCATTCGTTATTATTTAGCCGAGGAGCCCATCCTCGGCAACGTGCCCACCTACTTGATGCAAAAAGACCAAGACCGAGAACGCGTCTTAGACGATATGGAGAACATGGTTGTCAAAGTGGTTAACGAATCGGGGGGCTATGGAATGTTGATGGGCCCATCATCGACGGCGGACGAACGGGAAACGTTTCGCAACAAAATCCTCGCCAACCCTAGAAATTTTATTGCCCAGCCGGTTGTGCCGCTCTCTCAGCATCTTTGCTATTTGGACGGGGAACTCCAGTCGCGTCATCTCGACCTAAGACCCTTTATTATTTATGGGGAAGAAATTGACGTCGTGCCGGGGGGGCTCACCCGCGTCGCTTTTCGTAAAGGATCGCTCGTCGTCAACTCCTCGCAAGGCGGAGGAAGCAAAGATACGTGGGTTGTGGAATCGACCGGCGAGCGGCCGGAGAAAGAACGATGATGCTTAGCCGCATGGCCGACGCGTTGTACTGGATGGCCCGCAATCTTGAGCGCGCCGATAACACCGCTCGTCTGATCGAGATCAACTTATTGCATTTGGTTGAAATGGAAGAGGCGGCCTTCGGTGAAGCCCAATGGGATCCGTTGTTGCGAATTACGGGCTGCGAACCACTTTTTGTCAAAGCCAACCCTAAATATGGGATCAGCAAGGCATCGGTCGTTTCGTTTCTGACGCAGGATCCGGATTATTCGAACTCGATCTTAAACAGTGTAAAGTTGGCGCGCGAAAACGCACGCGTGGTGCGCGACCGCATTTCGAAGGAAATGTGGGAGACAATCAATTATCTTTGGCTCTCCTCTCAGGAGCAGTTAAAGTTGCCACTACCGCCGGACCGGGCGCCGGCATTTTATTCGGCTCTGCGAAACGGTGTCGCGCGCTTTCATGGGATGACGCAAGACACAATGATGCGCGGTGAGGCTTATGGGTTTTATTGGCTGGGCACATTGATTGAGCGTGCGGACATGACGGCGCGGATTCTCGATGTGAAATACCACATTCTCTTGCCGACGGTGGACATGGTCGGCTCCGCGCTTGATTATTACCAATGGGTCGCGCTTCTGAAATCGATTTCGGGTTACGAGGCTTTTCGCCGCACTCACCAAGCGGGCCTACGCCCGGTCGATATCACGGAATTTATTCTATTCAGCGCGGTATTTCCGCGCTCATTGCTTTTTTGCGTTCAGCGCATTGGGTTCGCATTGGAAGACATCTGCTTTAATCAACCCGAGACCCGCACCTGCCAGGCCTTTCGGTCGTTACTGGCACTGCTCGAAGACAATACGGCGGAATCGGTTTTCAAACAAGGCTTGCATGAATTTCTACAGGAGATGCTTCAACGCATCGCGACGATGAACCAAGCGCTGCAAGCTGATTGTTTTGAAGCTTATTTAGGAGAAGCCATTGCGGTACCGCATTGAACATCAAACGCAACTGCAATTCGGTCAGGCTGTTCATGAACACCATTGCGAATTGCGCCTGTCCCCGCGTGAAGACGAAACACAACGCATTGTCTCCTTTGCCATCAGCTCGGATCCACCCGCCCATTTTTTTTCCTATGTGGATGCTTTCGGGAACCGTGTGCATCACTTCAGTGTCATTGCGCTGCACAAGACCCTGACCACCAAAATCTCGGTCGAAGTGGAGACACGCCTCGACAATCCATTCAACTACCCATTAATTCATCCGGTCGCCGAGACCGCTTGGTATGACGTGACGCTGCGACGTCAGCCAAATCTCTGGCAATATGTTTTGCATGAGAGCCCAGAGACCCCCGCGTTCAACCGGCTCGACTTGGCGGCGTTCGAAGCGGTTCCCCGGCGCGATTACACCCAGCCCGTTCAGGTTTCCATCCTCTCCGCGATGCGCTGGGTCAATCGAGCGTTGAGCTATATCCCCGGAACGACGCAAGTACACACGCCGCTCGCCGTGGCGCTCGACTCGCGCTCTGGCGTGTGTCAAGATTTTGCCCATCTGCTAATTGCGCTCGTGCGGTCGTGGCATGTGCCCGCGCGTTATGTCATGGGATATTTGGACCCTGGCCTTATCTCCGACGAAAGTCTCGGTCAAACTCAAGCCAGCCACGCCTGGGTGGAAGTATTGATTCCGGGGGCGGGTTGGCGGGGTTTTGACGCCACGCACGAGCTGGTCGCCAACCACACCTACATTCCTGTCGCCGTCGGCCGCGACTCCCGCGACGCGGCTCCGCAGCGCGGCAGTTATAAAGGCGAAGATGTTGGCCAGTCCCCGCGGATCACATTGATGGTCGCCCGCCAGGCCCAATAGAATCCGTTGCTTTCCAAATCCGAAACCATCCTAAGCTTGGAGCTGCCCTATCGGGACCGGTTGGTGCTGCAGCGCACCGTTTTTGGAAGCGCGCGGGGTCCCAAAGTGGCCGTAACATCGGGGATCCACGGCGACGAAATCGAAGGATTGTATGTCTGCCACCGCCTAGCCCGTTGGCTCGAGGCCCATCCGAGGGCCTTGAAAGGCCGTGTCGAACTGTACCCGGCGGTCAATCCGTTCGGCCTGATGACGCTCCAGCGGTCGGTCCCCGTATTTGAAAGTGATCTGAACCGCAACTTTCCCGGGCATCCCCAAGGGCTCGTCCCGCAGCGCATGGCCGATGCGATCATGCGATATGCGGCCGGCGCCGAGCTAGCGATCGACATTCATGCGAGCAATATATTTTTGCGGGAAATCCCACAGGTTCGAATCAGCCGACCGTTTGCCCGGAAACTCATCCCGCTAGCGAAGTCGATGAACCTAGATGTGATTTGGACGCATGGGGCGGCCACCGTTCTTGAAGCGACACTAGCGCACAGTTTGAACGCCGGAAAAATTCCTTGTCTCGTGGTTGAAATGGGTGTGGGAATGCGCATCACCCCCGTCTTTACGGAGCAACTGGTAACGGGGATCCTCCATGTCTGGCGGCGGCTGGATGTGATCGATCGCGAAACGCCGCTCCCACCGTTAACCCACCAGGCCGCGCTGGCCGACGATGCGAATGTTCATTATTTGAACGCCGAAACGTCCGGCCTGTTTGTCGCGGCGCTCGACCGGCTTACGGCAGTCCGTAAAGGGGAGATTCTGGGAGAAATTGTTTCGCCGTTTAATCACAAAGTCCTGTCAGACGTGCGGTCGCCCGTCGACGGCTTGCTCTTTACACTGCGCGAATATCCCCTGGTTTACGAAGGATCGCTGATGGCCCGGATCATGGCGTTCTCCGCGAAAGGACGTCGCCGATGAATCCCCCACTGGTGTTGTCCATGACGACGCCGGTCGGTCCAGCGTCGGAAATTCCCTATCACGATATCGGCCCGCGGCGGCGGAAGCCCGCCGTCGTACTCGTCGGGGGAATTCATGGCAATGAGCTGAACGGTATTTTCGCGCTCGCCCGCCTGGCAGGATTTTTAAAATGGGTCGCCGCCGGCAAGCAACCCGGCAGGAAATTGATCCGTTCCGTGCGCATCATTCCCTGCGTGAACGTGCTGGGATTGCACACCCGTCAACGCACGTGGCCGTTCGATAAAACCGATATCAACCGGATGTTCCCAGGTTACGCGCGAGGCGAAACGACGCAGCGCATCGCCGCGGCCGTTTTTGAGCTGACGAAGCCCGCGTCGCTGCGCATTGACATTCATTCGTCAAATCTCGAATTCGAAGAACTGCCGCAAGTTAGACTTTACGGATCGACGCCGGCGGAACGTCATTCCGCCGCGCTCTTAGGGTTGCCGGCAGTCATAGAGTGCCCGGTCAATAAAATTTCGCAGAGCACATTACTGTACGCGTGGAAAAAACTGGCCGGGCAGAATATGGTGTTGCAAGCGGGTTCGGCGGGGAATCTCCAGCGTCCCCATGCGGACCGTCTCTACCAGGCGCTGCTGCGATTATTGGGTAAGCTGAAGATCTTGAGCGGCGAATCCCCCGCCGACAGCGAAACAAACAGCGAGAGCCGGTACTTTAAGCTACGCCACACCGTTTCACTGGTTTCGGAAAAGGCCGGTCTCTTTGTGCCGCGAGCCGAGCTCGGCGGTTGGGTTGAGAAAGGCGTACTATTGGGGGAAATCTACGATGGGTTTGACGGGCACGTACGTTCGCGCGTTCGCGCGCCGGTGGCCGGCCTGCTGACGGGTCGCCGTGTCCAGGCGTTACTGTATCAAGGCGACCTGTTGGCGCGCATTCAGGCCACGCGCCCGATCGCGACCGGCGCAGACACCTACCTCATCGGCCAAGGGCAATAGCGGCTATTTCTCGAATCGTAACTTGGCTTTTTCGTACGAGATTTTCAGGTCCTCAACCGCTTTTTCCGCGCCGATTTTCAAATGCTCCCAGGCGGCTTCGCTGGAATTCTTTATTTCCTGAAGTTTAAGCTTCGCCGCTTCGCGTTTCGGCTGCAACTCCTCCAACTGTTTATAGTATTCAATCTTCGCCTCCGCCGTCGCTTTATCGGCTTTGGCTTTTAGCTGATCGATCTGCGCACTCCAATCGCGGAGTTGGGCGTCGAGTTTCTCATGATACGCTTCTTTGGTTCCCATGATGAACCTCCTTAAGGTCGTTACTATGACACTCCTTCGGCGGCAAAGGTGACGCTATGTCGCCAGATGTTCTATCCTTATCGAGTCATGGAGATCGGGTTTGACGCGCGATAGATTTTCGGTCCTTTTCTTTTTTCTGCTGCTCGCCTTTTTCCTTTTCCAGGCGGGGCGCATGCTCGCGCCGTTTTTTGGGCCGCTGCTCTGCGCGCTCGCGGTCGCGATCGTTTGCTATCCGATGCACGCCCGAATCCGCCGCTGGTTAAAAAGCCGAAGCCGATCCTTTCAAGCGTTTGTCTCCGACCTGGCCGTCCTCCTTTTTATAGTCGTTCCGGTCGCCCTTGTGATTACCGCGGTGATCGATCAAGTGCAGGCCCTGGTACCCCAGGTTCGCGGGCATAGCGAGAAATGGATGCAATGGCTCCAAAGCGGGACGTGGCACCGGCCACTCTGGATGGACCGGCTGCCGCCTAGCGTCGTGGAACGGTTCCACGTCTCGGGACCCGATCTTCACGGGCGATTGCAAACCTCGATCGACGCGGCCGGCGCGCTGCTGGCGGGCTCGGTGGCGGGGGCGGCAAGAAATTTGCTGAGACTTTTTTTCGATCTTTTGCTCTTTCAATTTATTCTCTTTTTTCTTTTCCGCGATGGGGACCGTCTCTATGCCCAATGGAACGAGCTCCTGCCGTTGTCGGAAACGTTGAAGAGTCGCCTGCACCAGCGCATTCAGGGAACCGTCGAAGGCGTTGTGCGTGGCGCGGCCATCGTGGGTCTGGCCCAAGGCTTGATTGCGATGATTGGATTTTTTATCGTCGGAGCCGATGCCGCTGTCCTTCTGGGCTGCATGACGGTTCTGGCTAGCATTATCCCCGGCGTCGGCACCGCTCTCGTATGGGTCCCGGTGTGCTTGTATTATTTTCTGATCGGTGGGATTTGGAAGGCCGTGGTCACACTCGGTTTCGGATTCGCCTCCGGCATCGTTGATAATATCCTTCGCCCGCTCGTCGTTGGCCAGAAGGCTGAGATGTCGCTCTTGTGGTTAACGCTGGCCGTGTTGGGTGGGGTGCAAATTTTTGGTGTGATGGGACTCTTGCTGGGTCCGCTTATTTTCGGTCTCTTGCCTATTTTGTTTGAAATTTATCGTGCCTACATTCTCCGGAGGGAGGTTTAAATGAATTGTCGCCGCGCGCCAATGCTAGCGGGGGTGCTGATCTATCTCTTTTCAGGAACAACGATTTTGTCCGCTTCGGGTCGTCAGCCTTCGGCTCCGCCGCCTCGCCTGATCGACGATATGGTGGGCTCGCGTTCCTACGCCATTCTCGTTCCGGCGCAGGACGGCGGTCTTTACCTCGTCTGGAGCCATCCGGATGCCGCGCAGGGCGCGCGTTTATTGGCACAACATCTCAACGGGTTCGGCGAACGAATCTGGATTTCTCCGGGTCGTGAAGTGGCCCCGCATTTGGATGCGGCGCGCGACTGGGATGCGTTTGCCGACGGTCAAGGGGGTGTTGTCGTCACCTGGATTGAGGATGGATTTATCAAAGCAAAGCGGTTTGGGCCTACCGGGGATTCCATTTGGAAAGACGCTTCATTCGCGCTCAGTCTGTCGACCGGTCCCAGAACGTCGGTCGTCGGCGGAAGCGACGGCTCTGGCGGACAATATTTTATCTGGACGGAAGAGACCGCGCAGGATGTTTCGGTCTTGTATGGGCAACGAATCGATGCCGCGGGTCATCGTCTGTGGGGAAATGGCGGTTTCCGCATCACGCCTGCGGACACGAGGCAATGGCGTCCGCGTGTGCTGCCGGACGGCCAGGGCGGACTGCTGGTCGCTTGGCGCAGCGCGCGGGAAAGTATTTCCAAAGTCCGGGCGCAACGCTTGGGCCCGCTCGCGGCCCCACTCTGGCCGGTGTACGGGGTCGATATGAATCCGGTCGGGGGCAGTTTGGACGAGAGGCCACTTTTAGCGGCGCCCGGCGACGGATCGGCGGTACTCCTCTGGAGCGAAGGGTTTGCCGGACAGAACCGCATCCGCATGCAGCGGTCCGGTCCCGATGGGCAACGGTTGTGGCCGCCCGAAGGAAATCTTTTGTCGATCGGAAATTGGGACCGGTGGAACCCCGTCGACTTGGGCGACCGTCATGGCGGCGTCTGGATTGGTTGGGAAGATTTCCGCACGATTAATCAATCGCAATTATTCTTGACGCATCTTGATAACCTTGGCCAGCCCTGGAATTTAAACGAGATGGCCATCGCCCCGGCGCCGGCGAACCAAGCGCGTTTATTTTTGGCCGATGACGGCGCCTCCGGGGTGCTGGCCGGTTGGATCGATAACCGCGCGGGCGTGGGGGTTTATTTGCAACGCATTGATCCGGAGGGTCATCTGCTGTTGGGATCGCAAGGGTTGACGGTCGCCGCCAATCGTAAATCTCCGCAGCGGCCGCAAGTTCTTTTCATCGCCCCCGATCGCGCCGCCGTCGTGTGGTTCGAAAAACCCTCGGAAAATCATTGGCAACTTTATGGCAAAATTGTCGCCTTACCGCAATTTCATCCTTCCCGATAAGGCCTTTTAGCACCCGTTCCGCCATGGCGTATTCATCCCGTATTAATTGTTTGGGATGAATATTTAAGTCTCTCCTGGCTCTAAGAACCAGGAGAGACTTTATGAAAAAATGGCTTGGCCTCTTGTTACTAGTCTCATCATCCGGCTTGGCGGCAGAGTTTCCGACAGCTAATATTCAAACACCTAAGAAATATACCCCGCGGATTTCGGCACTTAGTTATCCGATCAATAGCTTGCTCTTTGTTGGATTAGGCCGGCGCCAGGAGAGCGCGACTGTGGTCGCGGCTGGACTTGCCGAGCGATGCCCAATGCCACCCGGTGGGCCCGCGCACATTCTTTCGATGGTCACGGAATTTGGTGTCAAAGCGGGCCTGCGTTTTTAATCGGCAGTCCCCGACGAGAGGCGAAGGCCATTGGTCCTGGTTACGGATCCATGTATAATCGTCGGCAGGTGGAAAGAATTTAAAGAATTTGCACTGCGCGGTAGTGTTGTCGATTTGGCGGTGGGCGTGATTATCGGCGGAGCCTTCGGTAAAATCGTTTCCTCGCTCGTCAACGACGTCCTGATGCCGCCGCTGGGTTATCTGATCGGGAATTTAGATTTCAGCGACCTGGTCTTGA
>JBBQYF010000081.1:0-11362 GCA_038208955.1 Elusimicrobiota bacterium | reverse complement strand
GCCTGACAACGAAGGGTATGAAGCGCAAGTGCGCCGCTGGTGTCAGGAAGCCTCCATCGAAGATGCCGTGACGTTTACGGGGATGCTGAGCGAACAGGACAAACGTGCCGCGATGGTCGACGCCGATTTATTCGCCCTAACCTCCTACACCGAAAATTTTGGCGTGACGATCCTCGAGGCTCTAGCTTGTGGAACGCCCGTATTACTGTCAGACCGCGTCAACATCTGGCGCGAGATTGTTGAAGGGGGGGCAGGCCGTGTCGCTCCCTGCGATTCCGATGCGATCGCCGAAACAATGGGAGCCATGCTGGCCGCGCCGGAGCTGCTCCCGGAAATGGGGTTACGCGGTCAGAAGCTCATTCGTGAAAAATTTGATTGGAAGATGATCGCCCGCCAACAAGAAGCTTCGTATCGTGATGTTCTGACGAGGGCGGGGCGGGCGGACGTATCCTAATGAATGAGCTGAAGGCGGCTGTTTCTGTCCTGGTTCCGACCAAAAACGAAGAGCGCAATATTGATGAATGTCTCCGGAGTGTCTCTTGGGCAGACGAGATCATTGTTTTCGATTCCCATAGCACCGACCGGACTCTTGAGAAGGCCACCGCCCTCGGTGCGCAAATTGTCCAGCGACCCTTCGATAATTTTGCAGACCATAAAAACTGGGCGCTCGATCACCTGCCGTTTCGCAACCAATGGATATTAATTCTCGACGCGGATGAACGCATTCCCCCGGAACTGGCTAAAGAAATTGCTGCAAAAGTCGCGGCCCCAGAGGCGTTTGCCGGTTACTATATCGCCCGGCAAAATTGGTTTTGCGGGAAATGGATTCGCCACGGGGGCTGGTATCCGAATTGGAATTTGCGCTTGCTGCTTCGTGGCCGTGGCCGATATGAAAAGCGTATCGTCCATGAACACGTATTATTAGACGGCCCTGCGGGATTTCTTAAAAATCCCCTCGTGCATTATGATTTCAAGGGAATCGAGCGTTACTTTGATCGCCACAACACCTACTCGAGTATGGAAGCGGTCGAAATGTACCGCGTGATGAATCACCCGGCCAAGGTCGCGAGCCTCCCAGCCTTGCTGATCGCTAAAGGACCGGAAAAAAGACGGTTCCTTAAGCAGATGGCTTACCGCTACCTCCCGGCGCGTCCCGTTTTCAAATTCCTATGGATGTATCTCTTTCAGTTGGGATTCCTCGACGGGCGCATGGGGTTTCGCTATTGCATGCTTCATACGTTTTATGAGTATCAAATCAGTCTCAAGCTTCAAGAGCTGGCCCGCCCCGACACCCCCATGCGAGAGAAATACAACTCGCATTTGGACTGAACCAATGAATTGCCTCCTATGCGGACAGACACTTTGGTCGCCGACTGAACGAAACTATTACGACACCCGTTTCGGCCATAGAGGTCTTTACGCGGTGGTCGGGTGCGCAAATTGCGGGCTCGAGCAAACATTACCCCGCCCAGATCCCGTAACGCTCAAGCAGTTGTATGAAACTTTCTACAACTTCGGCGGGGAGAAAAGTACGCGCTACTCGCACTGGCGTCAACGTTTTCTCAACTCCTCCTTCTACCAGATCTGGCTGATGATCGATGGCGATGTCTCCTTTCACTCGCGCAAAGGTCATGGGCGCCTATTGGACTATGGATGCAACGAGGGCCGCGGGCTAACGATATACCATCATCGTGGATACGAGGTCGAAGGGTTAGAGCTTAATACCCATGCCGCGGATCTTGCCCGCGCAAAAGGCTTTGCCGTCACATCCTCGGCGCTCGAAGAATTTGAACCCACGCAGTCGTTTGACATTGTCATCTTAGCGAACGTTCTTGAACATGCGCTGGACCCCCGCGAGATGCTCAGACAAGTAGCGAGGCTCTTAAAAGAATCGGGCGAGGTTTGGATTAGCTGCCCGAATAGCCGAAGTGCGATGCGCTATCTGTTTGGGCGCTACTGGATAAACTGGCACGTTCCTTTTCATATCACGCATTTTACTGCGGTTTCGTTGACCCGGCTTTTGAAGGAGCAGGGGTTTTCTGTCGTGGAATCCGGTCAAGTAACCCCTGCCTTATGGGTGGCGCAATCGTTCCTTAGCCGCCTTTTTGCGCGCCAGGGTCAGCCCACGCGACAGATGCGGTCGGCTATCCTCGTTGCTGGGTTGATCGTACTCTTGCGGGCAATGTTTTTTCCGCTGCTTTGGCTGTGCAACCGCGCAGGGGCTGGTGATTGCTTGGTGATGCGTGCCGCCAAGACGACGTCATCTTGACCTATGAAGCTGCTCCTCTACGGCATTAATTATGCACCCGAATTAACCGGCATCGGAAAATACACCGGAGAAATGGCCGAATGGCTTCAGTCTCGGGGCCATAAAGTGACCGTGGTTACCGCGCCGCCTCACTATCCGTCATGGCGAATTGCATTTCCTTACCGTGGATGGGCCTATGCCCGCGAAACCATGGGGGGAGTTCGCGTCCTCCGTTGTCCTCTCTATGTCCCACGTAAACTGTCCGCTCTGAAACGCATATTACACCTGCTGTCTTTTGCGGTGACGAGCTTCCCCGTCCTGCTTCGCGAAGCCTGGCGCGATCGACCGGAAATCATTCTCATCGTCGAACCGCCCTTTCTTTGTTTGCCGGCGGCGGGCGTCGTGGCCTGGTTTGTCAGGGCGAAATCATGGTTGCATATCCAGGACTTTGAACTCGACGCCGCTTTTGAACTCAATCAATTGCGCGGTCATTGGCTCAAGCAAAGGCTTTTAGCCGTCGAGCGATTTCTGTTGCGTCACACGGACAAAGTTTCCACGATATCCGATCATATGCTTAGGCAATTGGACGCGAAGCACGTTGAACCTGAAAAGCAATTTTTGTTCCCGAATTGGGTCGATACCAACAAGATCTATCCGATGGGTCCGCCTAACGTATTCCGTCAAGGTTTGGGCCTAACCGATCAAACGGTCGCTTTGTATTCCGGAAATATGGGACGGAAACAGGGTCTCGAAATGATTTTGGAAAGTGCTCGTCGGCTGGCGAACGACGGGGATGTCCATTTTGTACTAGCCGGCGACGGTTCGATGAAACCGCTGCTGGTCGCTATGGCTCAAGGGATGCAAAACGTCCATTTTTTAGATCTTCAACCGATTGAAAAGTTGAATGAATTGCTCAATTTGGCGGACATCCATTTGCTTATCCAAAGGCCGAGCAGCAGTAGTTCATTCATGCCGTCCAAACTAACCACCATCCTGGCCAATGGGAGACCGATTATTGCGGCGGCGGAAACAGGCTCCCCCGTCGCCGAAATTGTTCAACATTGTGGGTGTGTCGTCTCGCCAGGAAATAGTGAGGAATTGGCCAATGCGATTATCCGATTATCGAGAAATGCGGGAGAACGTGACGATCTTGGCCGTGCCGGGCGGGCTTACGCCATTCAACATTTACGCAAAGACGCGATACTAAAACAATTTGAACGCGGCCTTTTAAATCTTGTAGGTAAAGTGGCCGACCCGCGATGACGCCCCTGTTATCGGTGGTCATTCCGACGTTTAACACCTGCTCTATTACCATCCGCTGCATTGAACAAATCTTCGCCCACCCCCCGTCTCATCCGTTCGAAATTATTGTCGTGGACAATGACTCCAAAGATGGAACGGCGGACGCCATTCGCCTGCGATTCCCAAAACTCAAATTTATCCAGAATGAAACGAATGTGGGATTTTCGAAGGCGTGCAACCAAGGCGCGGCGGAGTCCCAAGGTCGCTATCTATTATTTCTCAATAGCGACACGGAAGCGCAACCCGGAACGTTTGATTCGCTCATGCGATGGCTGGATCAAAATCCAACGACGGGCATCGTCGGTCCGATGTTAACCGGCCCCGATGGCAAAATCCTCCAAATGTCCTGGGTGTGGAATCCAATTCTATTCTGGGAACTGCTACAACAGTATTTTGCTCCTTATGCCGTTCGTCGCTCGCCCTTCAGGCAATCGCTGATTCGCTTCCTGCAACGCCGCTCGAAGTCGGTGCCATCGATTTGCGGCGCCTGTCTGATGATTCGCCGCAGCGCCTTTGATCATGTGGGTGGGTTCGACGAGAATTTTGAATTGTATTTCGAGGATTCTGATCTTTGTTTCCGGTGCCGCGAACAGGGTTGGCGAATTGACTTTGTTTCGGAATCGGCGATCGTCCACCATCTCGGGCGATCGACGCGGGGCCAATGGAACAGCACGTCTCTCATTTATCAACAAAGCCACATTGCCTATTACAAAAAGCATTCGTTGCCTGGCATTGTATGGCTTCTAAAAGGTTATCTATTAGCAAAATGGATGCGTTTGCGTTTTGTGTCGACGGTCGATAAACGTGACCACGGACGATCCAGCGCCTATTGCCGGGCCTACTTACGAATGGTGTTGTTCGATCGAAAAGTAACGCTGCAGCAAGGAGTTCCCAATTAAGGAATTATCCGTGTGCATCGACGCGCGGATGATCGACGCCTCCGGTATAGGCACGTACATCCGAGGATTGTTGAGCGCGCTCGATCCACAGGTGAAGGGCTTGTCCGTAACGCTTTTAGGCAATCCTTCCAAACTTCCTGATGGGCCGTGGATCCGGAACCAAATCGAGACGCCCATCTATTCCATCCGCGAGCAATTCACCGTTCCCGCCGCTTTTCGTCGCTCCGGTGCCAGCCTCTTGCACGTGCCACATTACAATGTGCCGATGGCGACACTTGGTAAAACCATGGTTACCATCCACGATTTGATCCACCTCATTTATCCGGATCAACTTCCGTCCCGCGCAGCGCGTGTTTATGCAAACCTTTTCTTTAAAACGTTTATCCCGAGAACTGCCGCGATCATGACAGTATCGAACCACACCAAAAAAGATTTAATTACCCGTCTCCATCTGGCCGAGGACCGTATTCACGTGGCCTACCCTGCCGTCTCCAACCGTTTTCATGCACAGTCGCCCGCGGACGTACAGGCGACCAAAAAGCGCCTGGGTCTGCCGGATGATTATCTACTCTATGTGGGCAATATTAAAAGGCTAAAAAACATTCCCCGGTTGCTAGAGTGTTATCGACATTTGAAGGAACGAGACCCAAACATCCCGGCTCTTGTACTGGTTGGAAAAAACTTCATTCCGGGGTTTAAGGAATCGATTGCCAGCTCCTCGTCAATTATTTGGCTGGGAGAGGTGGCGCACAACGAATTGCCGCGCCTTTATTCGGGCGCTCTTCTTTTTGTATTTCCATCCTTGTATGAAGGATTCGGTCTTCCTCCACTGGAAGCCATGGCCTGCGGCACTCCTGTGGTCTGTTCCAACCGCGCCTCATTACCAGAGGTTGTCGGCGATGCGGCCGTTCTCGTCGATCCTGAAGATTCTGAGGCTCTAGAGAATTGTATTGTGGAAACGCTAAACAATTCGCAGCGCCGTCGCGAACTATCGCAAAAGGGGTTATTGCGAGCCGCTCAATTTTCCTGGCAAACACTAGCCACGCAGACGCAAAGCCTCTACCGGCATTGCATTGAACAGCAATGACTGGCTCTCTGCGGCGAAAACTAGATTTTGCTGTTGGTGTACCGCTCATCGGCGCGTTGTCCTTATTCCGGAAACGCCCTGCACCAGTTCCGTTCAAGATCCACAAAATATTGGTGATCAAGCTGGCAGCCGTCGGCGACACGATCCTCTTACTGCCTGTCCTGCGTGCTCTGCACAAGGCCTTACCGGGGTCTTCCATTGACTGGTTGGTTTCGTCTGTCAATGCGGAGATGGCCTCGGTGACGTCGTTTCACACGCGAGCTCTGATCATGCCCTGTTTGACGCCCTGGTCGCTTGGGTCGCTCATTAAACGGCTACGACGTGAACGCTACGATCTCGTGATCGACTTTGAGCAATGGGCGAGAGGAACGGCGATCCTTTCTTCGCTCATCGGCGCCAAGCGGACTTTGGGGTTTCAAACGCCAAGGCAGCACCGGTCCGCGCTTTATAGCGATACCGTAACGAAATCGTTCGACCGTCATGAAATTGAAGATTTTTTCGCACTGGCTTCGAAAGCGGTCCCCTTAATTCCGGATATGACGCCGTTATTAGAGGAAACCGGTGAAGGATTAAATGAGTTGCGTTTAAAAGCTCCTTCTTTGTTTGACGCGGGTCCGACCGTATGGACCGTGTTATTGCATCCCGGCTGTGGTTCTGACGGATATCCGCGCGAATGGCTGGTTGAACGCTACATTGAATTAGGACGATGGTTGCGAAGTACGTTTAATGCCCGGCTTATGTTATCTGGCGGACCAGAAGAAACCATCAACGCGCAGGCGGTAGCGACCGGAGTGGGGAATGTCGTTAACCTGGCCGGTCTATTGTCGTGGAAGGCCACGATTTCGCTCGTCAAGCGAGCTGATCTTCTCGTTTCTGGAAATACCGGGGTCATGCACATCGCTGCCGCGTTGCAGAAGCCACAAATCGCCCTTCACGGACCCACGGACCCTGGTTTATGGGGACCTCTAAACCCCCGCGCCGTAGTCATCAAAACTTCCTGCCCCGGCTGCCCTAGTCTCAAGCTTGGCTTTGAATACCACCGTTATGACCAATCCTGCATGGCGCGCATTCCGGTAGACCAGGTCATGGACGCCGTTCGGAAATGCCGGGAATGCGACACAGCGCTTCATTGAATACGAAAACCAAATGTCCTAAGATCTACAGATGAAGCGATATCATTTTAGGACGCTCTTTGTTGCCAGTCTCCTGCTAATCGATGGGGGAGGATTGATTCTGGCCTTCCAACTGGCTTTTTGGACCCGCTTCTTTTGCGGACCCTTCTTAAAATTTTTCCCGGCCGTCAAGGGCGTTCCTTCCGTGGCGCTCTACCACCAGAAACTTTGGGCGCTCTTGCCGATCTGGCTATGCGTATTTGGTTACCTGAGTCTCTACAAATCCTCGTTATTGAGCGCCTATGACGAATTCATTCAAGTCTTGAAAGCGCTCATGCTCTGTGCGCTTTTTACGACAGCGGTTACATTTGCCTACCGCGGAGGGGAATATTCGCGTCTCGTCATCGGGTTGTGGTTTATCTATGGCGTTGTGTTCGTGTTTCTGTTGCGCGAGGGGGGCAAAGCGGTCTTCCGGCGATTGATGCTATCGGTTCAAGGGCCCGAGCATGTGCTCGTGATTGGGCGGGGCAAAGCCCTTGAGGCCATTCGCGAGATGTGTGAACAACAGCCTTTTGTGCGGATGTTTTTTCTCGAAACCTATACCGAATTGCTCGCGCTCCGAGAATTAATGCGGAATCGAAAGATTTCCGAAATTCTCTTAATCCAGGGCTCGCTCTCGTCCAAATCGATCATGGAAATTGCCGGGCTAAGCGAAGCCATGAATATCGAATGCAAAATTGTTCCCGACTTGATGGAGATGCGACGCGGCGAGATTATCGTCGACGCTTCTTTCGGCGTGCCGACGTTCCACATCAAACCTCTCTCTCTTTATGGGACTAACTATATATTGAAACGCGGGTTTGACGTTATTGTGAGCCTATGTATTTTGACGGTGTCTTCGTTGCCCTTTGTGGTGATTGCTTTTCTTATTCGACTCGATTCTTCTGGTTCGATTTTATTTTCCCAAGAACGCATGGGATTGCGCGGTCGAAAATTTAAGCTTTACAAATTCCGTACCATGGTTTTTGACGCCGATATGCGCATGAACGATATTAAGCATCTGAGCGAACGCCAAGGACCCGTATTTAAGATGCGTAATGATCCCCGGATTACTCGCGTTGGCCGCTGGCTTCGGGCGTCAAGCTTAGACGAGATGCCGCAGATTCTTAATGTCCTCAAGGGCGATATGAGTCTTGTCGGGCCCCGCCCTCAAGTATTATGGGAGGCGGCTCATTACGATGAAACCGCCAAAAAACGCTTACGGGTGATGCCGGGAATTACAGGGCTTTGGCAGGTCAGTGGCCGGGCCGCTTTGAGTTATGAAGAAATGATTAATTTAGACATCTACTATCTTGAAAATTGGTCGCTGGGGCTTGATCTAAAGATCTTAATTCGCACCCTCCCGGCCGTTTTCGCTCGCGAAGGAGCCTATTAATGAAAATCTTAGTTACCGGCGGTGCCGGCTTTATTGCGTCCCAAATTGCCGATGCCTATATTGCCGATGGGCACGAGGTCGTCATCGTTGATGATCTGTCTACCGGCCATCGGGTCAATGTTAACCCTAAGGCGCAGCTCGTCTTGATGGACGTCCGTGATCCAAACATCAGCACGTTGTTTGGAAAGATGCAATTTGATGTTGTCAACCATCATGCCGCGCAAATCGATGTCCGAAAGTCCGTTCATGATCCATTTTTCGATGCCTCCGTTAATATTTTAGGAACCTTGCGGCTTCTGGAGTGCTGCCGCGCCTATAATGTCGGTAAATTTATTTTTTCTTCATCGGGTGGTACTTATTACGGCGAATGTCCGACCAAGGCGGGGGAAGAAGGTGACCCGAGCCAACCGACGTCACCCTACGGATTTAGCAAAGCGACTGCCGAAACTTACATTAAGTTCTACGGATTGACATACCACTTGCCGTACACCATTCTGCGTTACGGCAATGTCTACGGTCCGCGCCAGGATCCGCATGGTGAAGCCGGTGTGATCGCTATTTTTATCGGAAAGTTTTTGAGCGGCGAAACCGTCACGATTTACGGCACCGGGAAGCAGGAACGCGATTATGTTTTTGTGGGCGATGTGGTCGAAGCCAACCGCGCAGCCTTGGCGAAAGGGAACAACAAGATTTTCAACATCGGCACCGGAACCCCGGTGTCGGTCTTGATGATTCACAAAACATTGTCGACGCTACAACCCAAAGCCGCCGCCCCGATTTTTGCGGCACCTCGGGCCGGAGAGCTAGAGCGCAGCCTTTTAAATCCCGCGCTGGCTTTAAAAGAACTGGGCTGGAAAGCTCAGAACACCTTTGCACAGGGATTGGAAAAAACCTACCGCCATTTCGAACAACTCGCTAAAACATCGCCCAAAAAAAGTTAATGCCCCCGCCGAAAAAAGTAATCAAACCTTGGGGATGGGAATTGTGGTTTGCCCAAAGTAAAATGTATGTCGGTAAAATTATTTTTATTAAAAAAGGTCATCGGTTGAGCAAACAGTACCATCGCTATAAACATGAAACGGTTTACGCCGACCAGGGCCGCTGGATCCTGGAAATCGCCGGACGAAGACAGATCATGCGACCGGGTCAAACGGCAACCGTGCGGCCGGGGGTAATCCATCGCTTCACCGCGCCTTATGAAGATGTACGCTTGCTCGAAGTATCAACGCCCCAAGTTAAAGATGTGGTGCGATTAGAAGACGATTACGGTCGCGGGCAATAATGACCAAGCCGATTATTTTCGGCACGGATGGCTGGCGCGCGCTTATCGCTGAGGATTTTACCTTTGCCAATCTTGAAATCGTCGCCCGCGCGACCGCTCGCTATCTAAAGGAGCGAGGGCATTTAGGGACGGCTTTGCGTGAAGTTTACGTGGGGTACGACAGACGGTTTTTGTCCAAGGAATTTGCTCATTGTGTTGGACGCGTTCTTTCGACGAAGGGCTTTTCCGTCCAGATCGCTAATGTCGCCATGCCGACGCCGGCGCTGTCCGTGTTGGTTGTTCAGAACAAATCACCCCTCGGTGTGATGATTACGGCCAGTCATAATCCCGCGCTTTACAATGGCTACAAATTGAAAGACGAATTTGGGCGTTCGGCCCCTCCTGAAATTACGCAGTCGATCGAGCAAATGGCGGAAGCCGATCAGGATTCCCGCTCAGCCGATAATCCGACTGCTCCCGCGGCCTCCACTGCTAGTGCGATTAAAACCTTTGATCCGATGCCCGATTATTTGCGTTACTTGCGAACTCGGCTCGATTGGAAAGTCTTGAACCGATTCCACGGACGAGTTGTTTTTGATCATCTTCACGGGGTCGGATCGGGAATTCCGGAACGCTTGCTGAAGAATACGCGGCTTGACGTTTTTTCGATTCATGACTCTTATGATCCGTTGTTCGGCGGACTTCATCCGGAACCAATTGAAGAAAATCTCGAAGCGCTCAAAAAGGAAGTACGCAAGCGACATGCGCTGATCGGCATTGCCCTTGACGGAGATGCGGATCGCTTGGGAATCGTCGACGATGAAGGAAAATATTGGACGCCCCATCAGGTGTTTCCGCTGCTCGTCCTTCATTGCATCGAACATAAGCATTGGAAGGGGAAGATCGTACAGTCGGTTTCGCTGGGCGCTTTGGGCGAACGAATTGCCAAGGCATTCGGTTTGCCATTTGAAGAAGTGCCGGTGGGGTTCAAATATGTCGCTGAACGCATGCTACGCGAAGATATTTTGGCAGGGGGGGAAGAATCAGGAGGTTATGCCGTGCGCGGGGGAATTCCGGAACGCGACGGAATACTCTCCGGCCTCTTGGTCCTGGAGATGATTGCGGCGCGCGGGCTCAAACCCTCTAAACTTCTCAAGGATATGGAATCGCGTTTTGGGCGCGCGCGCTTCCGAAGAATTGATATGGCGCTCGAGCGCACCATTTCCAATAAGGCCGATTTTGTGGCGCATATTTCCGCCGGCCTACCCTCGCGGCTAGCGGGAATTCCAGTCGTCGAATCCCGCACCGCCGATGGGTTGAAAGTTATTCTCAAAGGCGGTTCTTGGGTTTTACTGCGTCCATCGGGAACAGAACCCCTCATGCGAATTTATGCGGAAACCGATGATTGGTCTACCACCGCCAGCTTACTGAAGTGGGCCGGCCAAGCCGTCCATCGCTACTTCGCCGATGGACAACGCGCCGCCTGACCGGTGAACGTCGTCTTAACGGTAAGTCTTGTAGGTCTTCTCCGGCTCTCGCTGATCGTCTCTCCAATTGATTTTGTGCACGAAAAAAATGTTATTCTCTAAGTCATCTTATTAACAGAAAGGACTGTGTTTGGCAAAACTTTACGTTTTTAAATCTGAGTCGGTGACCGAAGGTCACCCCGACAAAGTTTGCGATCAGATTTCTGACGCGGTTTTGGATGAAGTCTTAGCCCAAGATCCAATGGGTCGCGTGGCTTGCGAAACCTTTATAACGGTCGGTCTTTGCATCGTCGGCGGCGAAATCACCACCAAGGGTTACGTCGAAGTGGCCGACCTCGTCCGGCGCGTCGTTTCTGAGATTGGCTATACACACGCCAAATACGGGTTCAATTTTGAAAGCTGCTCGGTCCTGAATGCGATTGGCCGCCAGTCGCCCGACATTGCGCAGGGCGTCAATGTCGGTGGTGCCGGCGATCAGGGATTGATGATCGGTTTCGCCTGCCGTGAGACACCCGAACTGATGCCGTTACC
>JBBQYF010000080.1:0-11379 GCA_038208955.1 Elusimicrobiota bacterium | reverse complement strand
CAGAAACTGATGGCCAGGAATGTCGCTGAGCACAAGCGGAATCCCGCAACCCGCCGCTTCTAAAGGGGACAAGGGCATGCCCTCGTGGCCGGAGGCCGATATAAAAATATCGCAGGCCTGAATCCATAGATCCGGCGAATGAGAATGCCCAAACAAAACTACACGGTCCGGGTCGGCGCCTTGATCGATCCTCTCACGCAGCAACCGGGCAAATTGGGGATCGCTGGCTGGCCCGACGATAAATAATCCCGCTTTGGACCGTATGTCCTGGGGTAGGGCGTTCCAAATATCCAACACTTCCGACTGGCCCTTACCCCGGTTGAGGCGCGCCAAACATAAGAGCCAGGCGCTGCGTTGTAGCGCCGGCGGGCAGTCGGGTAATAGTTTGGTGCGAATACGCATTTTTTGTTCTGAAGAAGGCACGGCAGCGGGAAAGGCCACGCCGTTGGCGATTACATGAATCCGGCTGGGCTTAATTCCCAGCGCGATCAAGCCATCCCGGATACCCGGAGACACGGCCACAATACGGTCCGGAAACCACAGGAAAATCTTGAAGTACAGACGGTACTGCGCACTTTGCTCAACGGCCAAGAGGGTATGCAGCGTGAACACCAGCCGTATTCGTCCAAAAGACAACAGCTTGGCGAGGCTGCCGTAAATAAGCGGCCCGAGATCGTGGACATGAAGAATGCGCGTTTTTTCGGAGAAAACCAGTTTAACCAGGCGTCCGACGCTTCCCATGGAAAATCCTATTCCTTTCTCCCATTGTGTGAGGGGGATATCGGCTTCCCGAAAGCGCGACGATAAGGTCGGTTCTTCGCCAAACCGATCATAGCTCGCCACCCGAACATTAAAATTGCGTTTCTCTTTCCAAGACCGCGCGAGGAAGTACACGACGCGTTCCAATCCGCCGATCCCAAGGAATTGCACCAGTTCTAAGACGTTAATCGGTCCTGGGGTCTTTGAGAGCCGGTTTAATCGCACCCCGTAAATACCACCGAAATAGATAAGAGTGAATAATGGACCTGTTACCGCGAACCACCAGCGGGGATCGGCAAACAAGGGCTTCATGAGGGTCGAAACGAGGCCCGCGATCACGGCGAGGGTTGTATGGACCGCGATATCTTTGAGCGGCAAGAAGGCATGGTACGGGGCCTTCAAATGGCGTTTCTGATAATGCAACGAATAAAGCCTGAGCGCCAGCTGCGCCGACAAGAAGGCCAGGAGCGCTCCGTTCGCGCCCCACAAGCCCGCAGCCAGCCACGTTCCGAATAAAGACACGGGTGTTATCAACAAAAACGTTCCGAGAATCCATTTTCCATGTCCTCGCGCTCGCGCGACAGTGTCGTAAGGAATTGATAAAAAGAGATAGAAAAATGCGTATAGACGGAGAAAATGAGCGGCCGACAAGTAGCGGGAAGTAAAGAGGATCCAGACTATGGGCCCAGCATAAATAATAAGTCCAACGGTCGCGGGTAACAAAAAACGGTAGAGCTCGGAAACACCCTCCGCGTAAGCCGCGGCTGCTTCAGGGAACTCTTGGGCGGCGATTAACGTGGAGAGTCGCGGAATTAAGACGCGGTTGACAGAGCTTTCCAGTACCAGCAGCGGCGGCACGGTAAGACAACCGATCGTGTAGAACGCAAAGCTGGTCGGATCAAGTCGCACAGAGAGAATTAACTGATCGACATTTTGCAGGGCTTGGCTAGCCACCGCCGCGATTGACACGGGAAACGCGTAGCTAAGAACGTTGGATAAGGTCGAGGAAGAAAACAACGGGCTGACGTCTCCCGTCGGCAAAAGCATCAACCAGCCGACAATGGCGCGCACGAGCGATCCGACGAAAAACGCGATGAATACCCATTCCACGCTGCGGCCCCAATAGGCTGCCGCGACAATCGATAACGCCCGAAAGAGGTTGAAGCCGGAACCGTAGAAAGATCCCGCCCAAATACGCCCCCGCGCGATCATGAGATCCTCGATAAACAGCGAGGACAATACAAACGGGGTTGCAACAAGGAAAATTTGCAAATCGCGCAGCGGCAAGCGGACCATCGGCGCTAACCATCCGCTACACAATAATGCGATGGCGGATAAGGCAAAGCTGATGAGAACGGTGAAGGTCCAACTCAGGCGCACTTCGGGTTTTGTGACCGGGTATTTGCCCACCCAATGATAGAGGCCGCTGTTAAGCCCGGAAATTAGGTAAAGCCCCGGGCTGAGCATGGAATAAAGAAAAAAGACTTTGTAGCGGCCCACCTGATCGGGCGTCAGAATCCGGACCAAGATCAACGGCTGGAAAAGCATGAACATCGCCGCCACACCGTTTGTTAGAGAGATGGGCCAGTGCGAGTGGGTTTTAGCGGCCACTGTCCCCCCGTATAGCCAAGAGCAAGGTATCTAAAATGATTTCGACATCGAAACCGGCCGACATTTGCTGGATGTAGTAAAGATCGTATTCCAATTTACGCTTCGACTCCGCGATCGACGCCGCGTATCCTTGCCGCACTTGGGCCCATCCCGTGATTCCAGGGCGAACCTGAAGCCTCATCGAAAAAAGCGGAATATGTTCGCCCAGTAGTTCATAAAACTCCGGTCGTTCGGGCCGGGGACCGACGAAACTGAGCTGTCCTTTAATGACATTCAATAACTGGGGGAGCTCGTCCAACCGCGTTTTGCGCAGCCAACGGCCGAGCGGGGGGATGCGTGGATCGTCAACGGTGGCCCATTGAGGTCCGGCTTTTTCCGCGGTGTGCGGCATGGTGCGGAATTTTAAAAGGGGAAATTTTTTACCGCGATATCCCAGGCGTTGTTGGCGATAGAGAATCGGCCGCCCGGACGTGCGGTAGAGGCTGATTGCCAGGCCCAAAAGGACCGGAGACAGAATGATTAGCAAAATAACGGCGAGCACCGGCTCGAGTGCTGTCTTGACGGCGAAATAGAGTCGGTTCAGAAAGTGTTGCTGCGTTGAACCCAAAAGAAAAGTCCAGGCATCGGAATTGCGCAGATCGACACGCCTAAAAAATTGCTTGAGCAGCTGGTTCATGTCCACGATGCGTTGTCCCCGCAGATGGGCGGCGAGAAGGTCTGGATGGTTTTTCAAGTGATGAGCCCCCGCCCGGGAGATGATGAGAATTTCATTTCCCTCGAGAGGCCGACCTTTACCGGTTTCGTCCAGAGCCGATTCAATCGAAATCCAGGTCGCCGCGCCATATGTGGCAATCTCCGCTTTCAAGACTTCAAGCTCTTTTGGCAGGACATAGGCGATCAATTCCCAGCGGCGACCGAGCAAGATGTGGAGTTCAAAAAAGATCCAAAGCGACAACTCGAAAATGATTGATACCCAGAAACTGATATGGACAATTTCGCGGTACCGAACCATCCCCTGTTGAGTGATGACGAGCAGCAACCACTTTGAGTAAAGCGCGGATAATGGCAAGGCCAGCGCCAAGCTCAGCAAGCCGGGCCAGGTCGGCTTTGGAATATCCCGGTCGAAATATCCAACGGCATCTAGGAAGGTGAGCGAAATCGACGTGGTCAAAAATGTCCATACAACCAATATGACCAGCGGTGATTGAACCGTTTCATAGTGAATAGCCAAGAAAAACCACGCTGCCGCGAGGACGATGAAATCGACGGTTTTGGTAGCCCCGATATCGGCTTTTGCGGGAAGATTCATACCCAGCGAGCTCCTGTGTGTTGACCATGAAGCAGATAATAGGGTGCCGCGAGCGAAATGGCGGCGGCACCGGAAAGTTGCCGGAAACTGCCGGATGCGAGGTTCAAGCCGATCCAAAGCGCCGCTCCAGCGAGTCCGACCCGCGGATAGGCTAGCCCAATGCCGGCCGCCAAAAAAATAAACCAATAAGCCCACACGAGTCGGAAAATGCGCCGGCCGGCGAGGATTCCCGCGACCGGATTAAGTCCGGCACAGCGAAGCCACAACGAACGTATCCACTGACAATTTCCGAGCGCCATGCGCCGACGTCGTCCGAGATCCATATTTTGCGCTTCGACCCCGGCGTCGTCCACGTGACTGGCAGGGTAGACGATTCTTCCATCCGGAAAGAGTGCACGCAACGTAAACGGTATAGCGACATCGTCGTTCAACCAGCGCTCAGGACCGAGATAATTGAAAACAGCCGCCAGTTTCGCAGCGTCATACCCGATGGTGGCACCATGCACGGTTACGGGGCCGCCCGCCTGCGCCTCAATTTTTTTCAGGAATGCTTCAACCTGCCAAAGCGCGTGCTGCAGGAGCCCCGCGCGCTTGGGGCGATAGGTTGCCGCCAACGCCACGACGCGCGGTTTGGATCGCAAATGACTCAAGGCTTCGCTCAGAAAATTTTCCGGCCAATGCGTTCCCGCGTCGACGAAAAACACCCATGAGGCGGTGGATAGTTTACAAAGGTCCTTAAGCGTTTTCCATTTGCTTTGATGGTCCGGGAATTCGCTCACCCGAACGCCGGCGTACTGGCGTGCCAGTGCCGCGGTCTGATCCGTGCAGCTATCAGCCCCCACATGAATGGACAAGGTCGGCGTGAGATTTCCCCCGGTCGATTGTAAAAAGGTAATGGCCTTTTGGATGCTCGCCAATGTTACGTCAATCCGATCGGCCTCGTTGTGGGCGGGAATAAGGATCTCGATGTGTAAAGGGAAAGTGGGCGAACGCTCGGCATTGAGGGCTGACGATCGTCGAGCGCGCGAGCCAATAAAAACGCACCAACCGCTCAGAGGACAAAGCGCTGAAAGCCCTAGCAGCCCAAAAATGCCGAGAGCGACCAATAAATTAACAATCATCGAAAAAGCGTAATTAGAATGTCCTTGAGGAAGCCAATGCTAATAGTATAAATGCTTTTGGCATCCAACGGATAACAATGTGATGCAAAAAACGCCCGCGACAGTGTTGTCTCGGCAAGGGTGAGCGAAATAATGTACTTTCATATTGAATCTCGTAGCGTTTTGTGATATTCCAGGAGCGGAGGACCTTATGGCCGATGATAAATTCGATTCCATTGTAGTAGGCGCCGGTCCGGCTGGCGTCGCGGCCGCCATCACGATGGCCAAGGCGGGGCTAAACGTAGCCCTTTTGGAACGGGGGGAATATCCGGGGGCGAAGAATGTCCAGGGCGCCGTGCTGTACAGCAAAATGCTCCAGGACATCATCCCCGAATTTTGGAAAGATTGCCCTTTGGAACGCGCGATAACGGACGAGAGTGTCTACGTCCTAACGCAGGACGCGGGAATTAAGTTGGGTTATAAATCCGTTGCGTACAGCCAGACCACCCCGGCCAATTCCTACACGATCATCCGCGTAGAATTTGATAAATGGTTCTCCAAAAAGGCCGAAGAAGCGGGCGTCACACTCGTTACCGGAGTCACCGTCAATGACATCATTAAGAAAGACGGTGCTATTGTTGGGGTCAAGACGACGGAGGGCGATGAATTAATGGCCGATGTCGTCATTGCCTGCGACGGTGTCAATTCGATTTTGTCCCAAAAGGCCGGGCTGCACCGCGAATGGAAACCGCAGGAAGTGGCCCTGGGCGTCAAAGAAGTTTTGTCTTTGCCGCGCGAGAAAATTGAAGACCGCTTTCATTTGGAAGGCGACCAGGGCGCGACCATTGAAATGATCGGTGATTTTACGAAAGGCATGTTGGGCTACGCCTTCCTCTACACGAACAAAGATACCCTGGCGTTCGGTTTGGGGTGTGCGGTGGACGATTTTCAGCGCACCCGAATAAAACCCTACGACTTGTTGGAGGAACTTAAGCGCCACCCGCTGTTACGTAAACTGCTTTCCGGGTCAAAATCGGTCGAATATTCGGCCCATCTGATCCCGGAAGGCGGATACAATTCGATGCCGCCGCTGTACACCGACGGCATGCTGATCGCCGGTGACGCCGCGCAAATGATTAATCCGACCCACCGGGAGGGTTCCAATCTCGCCATGGCCGCCGGGCGGTTTGCGGGCGAGACGGTGATCGAAGCTAAAAAAATTGGAAATTATTCCGCCAAGACGCTTGCACTTTACCGCAAGAAACTGGAGGAATCGTTCATTCTTAAAGACATGGACGATCACAAAGATATTGAAGATCAGGTTCGCGCCAACCGCGATATTTTAACGGTGTATCCGAAACTGCTCACCGACGCGGCACACGAGTACTTTCTCGTCGATGGCTTGCCGAAACGCGATCATCAGCGGCGGATCATCAAAAGCATTCGCCGGCAACGCGGCTTTTTCCAAATGTTCAAGGATGCGTACCGCTTACGACACGCCATTGGCTGACCGTAGGACGAGGAGGATGTTATGGCCGATGATCCGAAACCACTGACCCTGGAAGACAAGCTCGGGCTGCTGACGTATAAAAACGATCACCAGTCCCACATCAAGATCCTAGACCCCAAGCCTTGCCTCGGATGCAAGGACAAGCCTTGTGTCACGGCTTGCCCCGCCGGGGTGTACAATTGGGATGATGTCCAACAAAAAATCTTGGTGGCATACGAGAACTGCATCGAATGCGGCGCAGCGCGGATGCTCTGTCCTTACAACAATATTGAGTGGCACCCGCCGCGCGGCGGTTTTGGCGTTTCGTATAAGTACGGGTAATCGCCTTGCCTGATCCGTCGATGGCCGCACCGCCTCCGGCGCCGATCCATTACTCGCCTCTGGAAATTGCCGCGCTCAAAGACCGCGTCCAGGTGTCGCTAGACAAGATTCGTCCCGCCATTCAAATGGACGGCGGCGACGCCGATCTCGTCGATATTACGCCCGAGGGCATTGCGATCGTCGAGCTTCGCGGCCATTGCGAAACCTGCAGCCTGTCGCCGATTACGATGAAATTGGGAATCCAGCGGCTGATTTTGGAAGACGTGCCCGAGATTAAAGGCGTTGAACAGGTTTAAAGCGGGACGGTAGACTTCCGAACATGCTTCGGCCATGACGGACCAAGACCCCTACTTGATCTTGTAACTTTGAAGTTCTTTTACGTACTGACCGCCCTCGTACTTCACCTGACCGATATCTTTGGCATACCAAGCATATTCATCGACCACATCATCGCCGCGTTTTTGGTGAAAATAAAGTTTGATGCAATGGAATGTACCCGCGGGAACAGAAATTTCTTCCCAGTCCTGCACGGTTCCGTCAAAGACAATCGGCTTGTTGACCCAGGCAATCTTGAGCCGCCCTTCCCAGTGGACTTTGGTGCCCGGCGTGAGCGGAAAAATGACGCGGGGAACGGGCGGGTTGAACAGGCTGTGCACTTGCGGGCTCACCGATTTTTTTAGCCCTAGCTTCGCGATAAAAATTCCCTGTTCATTGCGCGTTTGAAACTCGCGCATCTGGCCGCGCTTGTCCCGTTGGGTCATGACCATTCCCGATTCCCCGGCTTCTTGCCAGCGGTCATCGATCTCGACCTTCATCTCAAAGTGGTCCTTTGATTTCTTGTCGGTCGTGTTGTAGACCCAGGCGTCTCCGATCGCCCATGGGAAGAAGGCTTTGCTATCGACCTCCTCGGCCGCGGCCCCCGGGAGTGCCAACGCCGTTACGAAAAGTACCGACAATAACGTACCGATGGGTCTCAAAATCAATCTGTTTTTCATGAGTCTCCTATTTATATTGCGCGGCGTTAGGATGGGTCTTATCTTATAAAAATGGCTGATAAATAGGGCAAATTCGCATGTGTAAAAGTTTCGTTACGTCATTGCAACTCAAAAGAGGGGGGGGTAGACTTGATCCGAGAATGCGAAACCGCGCGCCAAATCAGACCGCCATGTTTACTAAAACTCCTGCAAAAAGCAAGAAGCATGTCGCCCGAATGCGCGTTTTTGCGGCCGGCTACTTCCTCCTCGGGATGTGCTTAGCGGGAGGAGCCCGGCGGGGGGTTGCTGCCGAAGCCGCCGGGGCTCCGGTGGCACAAGCGCCGGCACCCTCGGCGGATATGTTGATCCTTGAACAAGAATCCCGTTTTGAACGCGAGAAAACGGAATACCTTCAGCAGAATATCCTCGACAAGATCCTAGGACCGGGACGGGCGGTCGTGATCGTCGATGTTGAAATGGGGCTGCAAAGCCGCACAACGGATATGGAGATGAACAAAAAGAAAAACGACAAAAAGAAAAATGAGGACGAGCAGAAAGATACTCAACCCGCTCCGTTCGCGCGCTCGCTCGTCCCCGGCGTTCCGATGCCCAAGTCCGTCGCCTCGCTCTTGCCCGAGCCCGAAGACAACGGCGGTCAGGAAAAAGGCACGAACGGCACGATGGCCCAAAAACAATTTGATGTACAGACGACGATCAAGAAATTATTAATTACCGTGCTTTACGATAAATCCGTCAAGACGGACAAGTTACTGGCGGCCAAGCAGGCGATTATCGCGATGATGAAGGTCACCGAAAACCAGATGGTTTTCACGCCGACGACCTTCACCGAGACGGCGTGGCAGCAGGTTTTAACGCCGAAGTGGATTATTCCGATCGTTCTTGCGCTGTGGCTCTTGCTCTTCCTTTGGGGCCCGCTGGCCAGTTTTTTCCGTCGATTAAACGCGGCGCTCGAAGACAAAACTCAAAAGATCGAACAGACGCTGAAAGAAGAAAGCGAAAGTGAAAACGCCGACGAAGAAGAAGGCGAAGAAGAAGGCGGCGGCGGAGATGGAGACGGAGATGGAGAGGGTGAGGGAATGGAAGAAGTACCCGAGGAGCCCCCGAAGGAGGAGGAAGCGATGAAAAAGTTTGAACCGTTCACCTACGTAGCCGAACAAAATTTAAAGGGTCTAGCCTACCTGCTGCGCAAGGAAGAACCCTGGATCATCGCGCTCGTTTTGTCCTACCTCAAGCCGGAATTTTCGAAAGAAATTTTTGGTTCCATGCCGCCGGAACTGCAGGCTCGCGTAGCCGTCGAAACCGCGACCATCCGGCAAACCTCGCTAGAGCAGGTGATGTCGATCGACGAATACGTCAAAAAGAAAATCGATTTTGTTCTGGGCGGTCTTGAGAATCTAATCAAAATTCTGAATGAAACCGATAAAAGCACGCGCGAAAATATTCTCGACTATCTGCGCAACGAGAAACCGGCCCTCTACGAGCGCATCCGTGAGGAAGTCATGCTATTCGAAGACATCTTGAAATTCCCCGACAGCGCCCTGCAGGGCATCGTCCGCGAGGTCGGCACCGAGTCGCTCAGCCGGGCGCTGCGTGGCGCGCCGCCGGAATACATGAATAAATTTTTCGGCAACATGTCGGCGGGCGCCGCCGCGCTCTTGAAAGAGTCGATGGACTACGGGCGGCCGTTGACGGCAGAGCAAATCGAAGAAGAACGCAAAAATTTAATGGACTTGATCGGCAAGCTCGAAAAAGAGGGAAAAATCAATATTCGTAAAAAACGCAAGGCAGGGATTCTCGAAGGAGAAGAAGCCGCCGACGATTCCGCGCCGCTTTCATTCAACGGCGCGCCGGCTCCCTTGCCGGCGGCGGCCGTAAAGCCTGTGGCCAAGCCGGCTGGCGACCCCGAAAAGGCGCAGGAATTTCTGCAGATCGGAGCCGGCCTGTACGAGCAAGGCCAATACCCTGAGGCCATTCAGAATTTTCACTATGCCATACAGGCGCATGGTGATTTTTGGCAAGCCTATCAATATCTCGGCTCCGCCTACGCGGCCCAAGGCATGGTTAACGAAGCGATGGGTGCCTATGAACGAATGTTGGATATCAACCCGGATCCGGCCTTAACGGCCTGGTTCACCGATTGGAAAACACAGATGGGGTTGGTCCAGCGCGCGGAGGCCGTATGAGAGGTGCCGCATTATGATTCGCGTCCATAAATTGAACGGCCAGGAAGTAATTCTCAATGCCGAAATGATCGAATGCATCGAGCCCCATGGAAAAGAAACCGTGATAGGACTCGTCAATGGAAACCGCGCCGTCGTCGCCGAGGAGGTTTCAGAAGTGGTCGCGCGTTGCATTGAATACCGCAAGACCGTCTATGCCGGGTCTGCGTATGTCCCTGAGTTTTTGAAAAAGCCTCAGGCCCTATGAATTTGTACAGCCACGCGCCGTGGGAGGTTTCAGGAGGTCAGTGCCATGACCGTTACCATGATCGCCGTCGCCGGGATTCTGTTGGGATTTCTTTGTTTAATTGCCGGATTTTTTGCCGACGGGGGAGACCCTAGTTTGGTCTCTGGACGACGCCCGCCGCTTAAGCGCCGGAAACGAAGTTTGATCGCGAGACGCCGAATCGCGTAAGGCGAGCGCCGGCCCGCATCATCGACGATGTTGACCGCGATTGAAGAATAAGTGAAGAAAGGGGAGTTTTGATATGGATATCGCAACACTGTTAGGAATCGTCGTCGGGCTCGGGCTGGTCGTGATGTCGATCCTGCTGGGGGAAGGCGTTGGCGGCTTTAAACCGTTCATGAATTACGAGGCGGCTCTGATCGTCATGGGCGGCACGTTCTGCGCGTTGCTCGTTAACTATCCCATTCACCAAGTGTTCGGACTCGCGCGCGTTCTTAAAAAAGTCATGACGTCGGGGGGCGAAGATACGTCCGACATCGTCAACACGTTCGTGAACTTTGCGAAGAAAGGTCGGACCGAGGGATTTCTCGCGCTCGAAGGCGACGTGAAGATCGTCAAAAACGATTTTTTGAAACGCGGTGTCCAACTGGTCATTGACGGATCCGATCAGGAATTTATCCGCAACATGATGGAAACCGAACTCGGTTTTATTCGCGAACGCCACCAAGTGGGCCAGGAAATCTTTAATTCCCTCGGTACTTACAGCCCGGCTTTCGGGATTATCGGAACGGTTTTAGGAATGATCCTGATGCTCAATTCGATTTCCAACGTCGAAGAAGTTCCGCGCCGCATGGCCCTATGTTTGGCCGCCGCCTTTTTCGGTCTCGGGTCCGGGTATATGTTTTTTCTGCCGATGGCCGGAAAATTGCGGCGCCGGTCGGAAGAAGAGCTATTGATCAAAGAAATTATTATTCGTGGGGTGCTGCTGCTGCAAAGCGGCGTAAGCCCCAGCATCATGGAAGCAAATTTAAAAGCCTATTTGGAGCCGTCGAAGCGGGCGTTGATTCAGAAGGCCGCTTAACGACCGCGAAGATGATTATCTGAGGAGCCGGGAATGCATCAAAAAGTAAAGAATATGATTTCGACGTCGGATCCGCGCGTGACGCTGATCGGGCATCCGGCACCAGCCTGGCTCGTGAATTACGCCGATCTTATGACCGAGCTTGTTTGCTTCTTCATTATTCTCTACGCGCTGTCGGCGGCGCTCAATAAAGATGTCCAGCAGGCCAAGAAGGATGTGGAAGAAAAAATGAAGGCGGAGAAAGTGTCGGCGGACGTTAAAGTTTCGAAAGATGGGATGACGATCAC
>JBBQYF010000079.1:0-11554 GCA_038208955.1 Elusimicrobiota bacterium | reverse complement strand
TACACGCATGATGAAAAAAGCGATCGCTGGTCAGTACTTCAAAGACTTCGACCAACACCAAAAAAGGAGGATTGCTTCGGTTACATCTTAGATTGCACAACAACCCTGCCCTTCGGTTACATTCTTAGACTGCTTGACGCGCAGGGACCACCGCGCCAAAGCAGCCAAGAGCAAACCCGCGTTCTAGTCATTTGCGCCGGCATCGCTCGCTCCGCGGAGTCTTCGTTTCACTTGAGAAACATGGATGCCAATCACTAGCGGAAGGGCCAGCCCAAGATAGATGTGCAACAGACTCGCAGCATGGCGCCAACCCTCATGACCCAGGTAATAAAGTCCCCAACCGGTTAGGACCAGAATCGCGGCGGAACCAATTAACACCCCACCGGACCAGCGGTGTTGGTTTTCACGCCATCCCGGGCGTACATGTAAGGGCAAGAGTGTACCGAGCAAGATTAAAAAACCCATCGCTAATGCGCCATGTAACTTGAGAACTATTTCCTGGGTGGGGGGGACGATCGGTCCAAATTCGTCACGGGCGCTAATTTGCTGGTATACATACCACACCAGGCCTGTGGCCCAGAGACATCCGGTCAGACCATAAATCATTTGACGCTGAAAGCGCGATAACGCCGCCCGTCGCGCTGCCACTAACCAATAACCTTCGTCAATTGGCCGCGGGGTCCGTAAATGAGGGCGCAGGCGCCATGCGATAGCAGCATTTTTCGGGCGATGAGACGTGGGGCGGTCAGCACAATCTTCGTCATGGCGTCAGCAATTATACAGCGTTCAGCCAGCACGCTGACGGTTCGGGCCCGAGCCAGTGGCGTCCCTCCGGGCATGCGGAGCAAAACCACCGGGGTTAGCCGTGGCGTCTGCGGCTGCCGGACCGAGGAGGTGGCGACCGCCAGATTCTGGCCTGTCCAGAAATGCGTCCAAACTTTACCGGGCGCGGATATGCTGGTAGCCAGGTGTTGGGACCGTCCCCAGAGCCTCAGATCGCCCCCGGCATTCACAATTCCACCACTCAGGCGACGTCCTCCGGCCCGCTGCAGAAAGGTGACGGCTTGGTCAACGGCAAAACCTTTGGCGATGCCGCCCAAATCAATCCTCCAGGACCCCAATTTGCGAACGAAGCTCCCTCGTCGATCAAATAACCTAACGGAACGGGCGCTGCCCGCGGCCAAAGATCGCGGCAGTTTTTGACGAATATCAAAGCGACCGCCCGATTTCTGGTAGAGCCGGTCCGCTCGATAAAGAACTGAAGCGGTCATCGGGTGCACCTTCACCCAATGACGCGCCTCGGAACGGTTAATGCGGCCAACGTCGCTTTCCGGTCGATAGCGGCTCATCAGGCGGTCAACTTGGTCGATGCCCTGAAATGCTTGGGTGATCCATTTTTGCAATCGCGGCTCGGGCAGGCTTGCGTCAAGCGTAATTTCTACGAAGGTGCCGAGCAGAGGCTGAACGCGTTTAACGCGCCGGGGTAAGAGCGGCATAGGTATGTACGATCCGGCGCACGCCGGCGGTGATATGGGCCGACGACAGAGTAGCCCCGCTGATGTTCTGAATATCGCGATCCAGTTTAAGGGAATCCCCGACAGCTTTCCCCTTAAACTGCCGTCGCCAAGCCGGACGACGGACTTCGCCGCCATAGGACTCCCGGTAATCCATAATTTCGATCCCTTGAACCTTCCCCATGGGGTCGATTCCCACGGCGTAGGTGATGTACTCATGTTTGCCGATGACACGATCGACGAATACGCCCTGCCCGTCTCGACCCCGCCACAGGCGAACCCGGGGGTTACGGACCGTTTCGCCGGAGCGTTGTTGAATCAAACGCCGTTGAGGGTCGCTCAGCGTAATGGTTTGCAGGGTAAACGGTACGTCCGGAAACAGGATGTTCATCGCTTGGGCTTCGGTGAGATAAGTCTCCGCTCGCGCCACTTGCGCGATAGGCGCGCTGAACAGTAAGCCGGCGATGATTGAATCCCAATTTCGCGAACGCATGAAGGAATAAAAGTAGAAACCATTTTTCGAAGGCGAATCTGTTCTACTCGAGTACAAGCTACTGTTTGGAACTCCCACCAGTGTATCAACAATAATTTCTTCTGAGCAATCGAGCGTGAATCAAGCGCGCCAGCGGAGCAGACTTTGACCGCACCACCGCCGATTCCATCCGTCAAAGCGCCTCGAAATTAACGTTTGTTAATCCTATGTTAACGGCTGTAAATTCTCCCTTGCATTCCCCGAAAACTCGACCTATACCGTTACCATGGAACGCAAATTGTCTTCGGCAAAGACGTGGGTGTTGATAAGTAGCTTCGGAATTTTTCTCGCAGCCACTCCCATGCCACTGCATGCCGTTGCGGTGATTCCCATGGACGCCGTGCAGAAGTCGCTCGATACTTACATGGCCGACATCGTCAGTGCCGTGATCAATTGCGTGCAAACACAGAGCAGTCAATCGATTGCCCGCATCACACGCGATGTGTCGGAACTTTCCACATTGTTCGATCAATTCTCGCGCGCCCAGAATCCTAATTATGCGGCACAGATGCGACCGATCAACGACGCCTGGGTAAAAGTCTGCCAGATGGCGATTCAGTTAACAATTATTTCGGAAGTCGGGCGTGAAGACAATGCACAGCTTAGCCAGCTCTTTAAAGAGGCCCATACTGCTTTTGGACCACGTGTCGGTAACCGTCCGCAGGCGACGGCGGCCTTGGAAAAACTAATCCACCAGCACGCCGCGGCGCAAACTTCCGAGCAGAAGAAAATGGCGCTTCTCGAATCGTTCATGACAAGCTGGCAGGAGTTGAACCAACTCCTCAAACAACATGAATCCATTTTTGCGCCGGCTTTGACCGCACCGGCTTCATCAGCTGTTCAACCCTTTGCCCATCCGACCAATCACAGTTCGGGGCACGGTCCCACGGCGCCCTTGCTCGTCTGGATTCTTTTTGCGGTGTCATTTGGATTGCTGGCGCTTCAGGAGTTCTTAATGAAGCGCAAATGGGCCTCGCTGGACGATTTGAGCCGCACCGCGGAAGCCGCGGCCGCCGGCGATTTTTCCCGTCCGCCGACCGTCTATGCGAATGCTGAAGCCAATCGTTTGGCCGGCGCCTTACAACGGGTAATGAGCGTCCTGGCACGCTCTGAAAATCTCGTGTATCAGCTTTCGACGTTGGTCGATTCTTCAAGCGAGGGCATTATCAGCCATAGTCTGGATGGACGGATATTGAGCTGGAACAAGGGCGCTCAACAACTCTATGGATATGCCGCCGAAGAGGCCAAAGGACAAACAATCGCGTTTCTCTTGCCCGAGCAAAGCAGCGACCGGTTCGCCGATCTCTTGTCACGCATTAAACGAGGGGAGAAAATCCAACCCGTCGAGATGATCCATAAAGCCAAGAATGGTCGTTTAGCACATGTATTTTTGAGGTTGGCTCCGATTTATGGGTCAACCCGCGATGTCATCGGGATCTCACTTTGGGCTTCCGAGCTCACGAGCCCCATCCGTTCCCCGCGGTTCATGACGCGCGCAACCGACGAACCTGCTCCTCATCCCTAAAGACGGACACTTTCGCTTTCCCAATACGTATATACTGTAGCCGCATGTTCAATTTATATGGATTTAATAAGACAGATTCTTCGGCAGATGTTATGGAACGTCGAGGCTCGGAGCGCCGACATTCTGTAGAATCCTTGCCGTCAAGGTTTAGGTCCCTACCCTTTCTACGGTGGGCGGGGATGGTTTTGCTAACGCTGGGTCTTTGGAAGTGGCGGTATGTCGTGAACGCCCCGATCTGGGCTGTTCGTGCTCAGGCCGCCGATCGCTCGGATCTCTATAAAGGTAAAACAAACGGTATCCCCAACCGTGAATTGGTCCAAACGGCACGCTCCTATCTGCTTCAGATCAATCAGTTTGATGCCTCGGGAAATATTTTAAAGGCCGATACATTTCAGGGTCTCGGGATCCCGCTCAATGTTTCCTGGTTTGTAAAACATCACCCCGAAGTAGTGGACTATAACCCCTTTTTGCCTTCCGGAACGGGACCGTTTTTGATTAGCTGGCAGTATGCGCCGGGTTGTCAAAAGACGCTTCATAAATCACTTCGCTCAGACACGGATTGGTATGATCTGCAGGGGCTGCCCTGCTTCGGCGCCTATGTGAATGTGCGAATGGATTCCAGTCTTAAGCTGATGGCGATGGAAGCCCACCGCATCCCCCATTAACAACTCATTTTCGGGCTCGCGCCGTCAGGTCGAGAAGACAGGAGCGCCATGATGGATGCACCTTCTCAGCGGAAAGTCGCTATTTTGGTTATTGATGATGACCACTTGGTACGTCGAGTGGTTTGTCGGCTGCTCAGCCGGCAAGGTTATTCGGTTCTCGAAGCGGCCACCGCTGCGCAAGCCATGGAGCAGCTCGAGCAAAGTGGCGCCGTTCCAGACCTGCTGGTCTCCGACATGGTCATGCCCGGAATAAGCGGCCATGACTTGATTGCACAGATTCGAGGAAAGCATCCGGCGATTAAGGTGTTACTCATGTCCGGCTACACGCGGGATGTATTGCTCGAACGCCAGTGGCTCACGCCAAAAGATTTTTTTATCGAGAAGTGCAACCTCAATACCGATTTGATCGGCGTCGTCAAATCTCTTCTCTAGAAATCCCTGGCCAAAATTATCTAATTTAACGTCTGCCGCTTAGTTGGCATACTGAAGCACGGCCCAGCAATGACAGGCCGATCCGGCGATTACAAATAAATGCCAAAGGAAATGGCTGTAGCGTCGTCCCGAGAGATAAAAAGGGACCCCCGCGGTGTAGGCCAACCCTCCAACCCCGATCCAAAGCAAACCACCATGCGGCATGCGCAACCAAAGAGGGCGGATGGCAATCAACATCACCCACCCCATGCCGAGATAAAGTCCTAAGGAGAGTGCCGGGAAATCGGATGGACCTCCCAAAAATTTTAACAACATGCCGGTGGCGGCGAGCGTCCAAATGATGCCGAAAAGCGTCCATCCCCAAGGGCCATGCAGGACTCCCAAGGTAAACGGCGTGTAGGTGCCCGCAATCAAAGCAAAAATAAGCGCATGTTCTGTCACCCGAAAGAAATGTTTAGAAGGACCTTTGGGCAGCGCGTGGTAGAGCATCGAAGCGAGGTAGAGCAAGAGAAGGGTTGCGCAAAAAATCGCGACGCTAGTGATGACCGCGGCACCGCCCGTTGCAACCGCATCGCGTATTAATAGGGGCGTTACCATCAACGTCCCCACAAATCCTAGACCGTGGCTAACGCTATTGGCAATCTCTTCGCTGACGGATTCAACTTTCTCTTTGGGCGCCGAGATGGCGACGGGGATCGCGATATCCTTTTCGTCCATGGCCATTCGGTTCGAATCGAGTTCAGCCGAAGATTTCCGCAAAGAAATCTTTCATGGCTTGCCAAGAGCGATGGTCGGCCCGGGCGTTATAAGCCGCACCTTTGGAAGGATCGTTTCCCGCGCTAGGGACGGCAAAAGCATGGACGGCGCCACTGTACCGCACGAGCTGCCAATCCACCTTGGCAGCGTTCATTTCTTTTTCGAAGTCGGCGATTTGCGCGGGCGGGACGTGCGGGTCGTCGGCGCCCGTGAGAACCAAGATCTTGGCTTTAATATGCCCGGCATCTTCGGGCGTCGGCGTGTCTAAACCCCCATGAAACGTCACAACGCCCGTCAAGGCCGCGCCTGAGCGCGCGAGTTCGAGCGCCGCTGTTCCTCCGAAACAATAACCGATCGCGGCCGTCCGGCTTTTATCGGCTTGGGGCTGGGCTAAAAGAGTCGCAAAAGCAGCCTGCATGCGACGTCGCAGGAGCGGTCGGTTGTTTTTATACGTCTGAACCTGGGCCATGGCCTCCGCCGAATTTTTCGGCCTGATATTTTTCCCGTAAACATCGGCCGACAACGCGGCAAACCCGAGTCGGGCCAGCTCCTCGGCGCGTTTGCGGCTGAAGGCGCTCGGGCCCATCCAATCCGGCACAACGACGACGGCCGGGCGGATGCCCTTTACGGCGTCATCGTAGGCGAAATAGCCTTCTAAAATGGTTTGCCCGTCCTGGTAGAGGATCGTTTTTCCAATGACCGTGGCTTGGGCCGTGAGGGACGTCAAGAGAGCTAGCCACAAGGCGCCAAAAAAAGACAACGCCCGAGATATTCCGACGCCTTGAACTTTTATTCGGGTTGCGACCATCCTGTGCCTCCTAGAACGGGTCTTCCTTCGGCTCTCTGTATTTTAATTGATTATCGGTTTGACTGGACAAATGCCGATCTTTCCCTTGCAACATAGGCCCCTTGGGGGTATCCATGAGTGACGATCGAACGATACATTTTGGAGACTCCTCTAATGACGAAATTCGAACAATTGCTGGACCAAATGACGGATTTTTTATGGACGCTTTTTGAGCAGGACATGCGAACGACGGAAATGATTATGCAACGGACCGAAACGATCGTGGCCATGGTCGGATCCAAAATGCCTTCGTCCGTGCGCCACTTTTTCAACGATTAATCTCGTCCTGATCTAGCGGATTTAGTTCTTGGAAGCGCGTCTTAAGAAGGTGAGGACGCGGTCATCAAAAAGAATGTCAGCGGGACGAATCGGCCGCCGCAGCCACAATCCAGCCAGACTTTCACAGCGACTGAGTGCGACGTAAACCTGACCATGGGCGAACGCGCCGCGTCCTAAATCCACAACCACGCGCTTCATCGTTTGACCTTGACTCTTGTGAATCGTAATCGCCCAGGCGAGCTTCACGGGAAACTGTTTGAAAAGGCCCGCCACTTCCTGTTTCATCTGATTGTTCTCGGCGCTGTGCGCGTAGCGTATCCGCTCCCAATGTACCGGGAGAACCGCATGAACATCGTCCTTGATTCGCACGTGGAGTTCCGTCGCCGAACAACGTTCGACAATGCCGACATCCCCGTTGACCCATCGTCGGTCGGCATCGTTTCGCAGCATAATGACTTGTGCCCCTTTCTTGACCGCCAGCGATGTTTCGGCAGGGAACGAGGCGTCGTCGAATTCCCCCGTTACCGTCGCGGCATAATCGACTTGCGTTCCGGAGAGTGCCGCCAGACGCTGCGCGTTGATCGCGCCCGCCTCGGCGTTCGTCGCCGTCAAGGCCACGACCTGTTCAAGATCCCCCTCATCCTCCGGCATCAACCGGCCGTTTAGATTCTCGAAATCGTCGTCCGTCATTTCGTTGTGGCCGAGGCGGGTGAGCAAGTTAAAAAAATTCGGATCTTTCCCTTGACGATAATTCCGGGTCAGCTCGAGCAGTCGCCAATCGCAATGGTTCAAAACGTTCGCGCTGAAAAAATAGGGTGTCTCAAAGGATTCCGCGAAATACTCGCGGAGTTCGCCTTGCACGACGGGCGCGAGCTGCAACAGATCACCGAAGGCGATAATCTGGACGCCGCCGAATGGAAGCTCCGGTCGTTGGCGGTTGAGCCGAAGACTGCGGTCCATCGCGTCCAGGACATCCGCCCTTACCATGGAAATTTCATCGATGATAATCGTGTCGAGTTGTTCAAACAGGCGGCGTTCACGGGGTAACGGGCGGGCGTCTTGCGGACCGAGGACGCGTGGGGGAAATTTAAAAAACGAATGGATCGTTTGGCCACCGACATTGACCGCGGAAAGGCCTGTGGGTGCCAGTATCGCCACCCGCCGTCGCGATTGCGTCATGAAGTGGCGCAGCAGAGTCGATTTGCCGGTGCCGGCCCGGCCGGTGATAAAGGCATGCTCCTCCGCGGCTTCCATCAGTGCGAGAGCCTGCAAGAACTCGTCAGTCAACTCAATGCCGTCGGCGGGTGGTGCGAGTAATCCGACTAAAGGTTTCATAAATTATCCGAAACGAACGGTGGTTCGCGTCGCTGGCGCAGGCAACTCAAAAAAGGTTTAATGGAGCTATGGAAACACTTTATATCCGACTAGAAAAACCCCCAAAGGGCGCTAACCACGCGCGGATCGGTGGGCGAATTGCTGCGAAGAATTGGAAAAAACTGACGGCGATCGCCCTGGAAATGAATGCCAAACCGCTCGAACATTTTTTAGGCACCGAATCGGCGGATGGCAAAGGGGTTTGGTTCCGTCCATCCGAGGCGCTCGTCACAATCCGCAAATTAATCTCCAGCATCTCCAGCAATAAACGGGAGTACGAAAATCCTCGCCAATTGATTCAGGATCTGAACACGTACGAGAATATATTGACCTCGGCGGACGCACGAAGTTCTAAGTTCCAGTTCGCGGCGGATTCCCCGCCAAACTATCCCCCGTCGGAAGACTAACCTCTTTCGCCCTTGGGTGAGGGGATAATTCTCTAAACATTACCGCATAGCTAGCCCAACCCAAAACCGCTCCCGCCAAAGCGTCCCATACAATGTGCTGTTTGACGAGCAGTGTTGATACAGCGATCAGCAGCGCCGAGGCGCCCACGAGCGACCCCCAAAATTTACCCCGAAGCCGCCAAAACAGAAAAAAGACAAACACGATGTTCGCCAAGTGAAGACTCGGGAAACTATTGAATCCCAAGTCGAATTGATAAAGCCGCGCCAGAATAGCGCCATTTAACGTTATGGGGACCAGCGGATGCACCATGCGCAATGGGAAAAGAAGAAAAAACGCAAAACTCACAGCGAATTGGAGAGCAAAAGCGGCGAGGGTTTTGCCAAAGACCGCCGCCTGGTTACGGACTTCGCTCAGCATCACCGGCAGAAAGCAGAAAGGGTAGTACAGCAAATAAATCCAGACCCAGCCGGGCAAAAAAGGAATGTGGGCGTCGATACCAAAGCTTGTGATCGACGGCATCTCCATGAATCGGAACCGTTGGCAATTGAACGTGCCAATCGCCACATAACCGCCGCCGCAGGCTGTCGCCATCAAGAGAGCGCTGACTAAGCGACCACGCGCCGTCCCAAACAGGGCCATCAAATCAACGCCCATAAGAATTTAAAACCATAAGTCATTGTACGGAATTCTATTTGATCGGATAAGAAAAAAATTGCTCGGCGCTGATGGTCTTCCACCCGTTGAAACCGGGCATTTACTGTCCGGGTCCAATAACATCGTGGCGACCACTATTTCAGGTATGGCAAAAGCAAATGCGGATTCAGCGCGTCCCTATGTACCGGAAACCACCGACTGGAAACGCTTGGCCCTCGCCGCGCGCCGTTGTCGGGGCTGCGAGCTTTACCGCGACGCCACACAAACCGTATTTGGGGAAGGTCCCAAGAGAGCGCCTGTGATGTTGCTCGGGGAACAACCCGGAGATCAGGAAGATCGGCAAGGTCAGCCCTTTGTCGGACCGGCGGGTCACCTTCTGGATCGAGCCTTAATAGATGCGGGGATCGATCGTACCGCGGTCTATGTGTCTAACGTCGTCAAGCATTTTCGATTTATCCAAAAAGGCAAGCTGCGTTTTCATCAAAAACCGTCGGGAAAACACATTCGGGCCTGTCGCCCCTGGCTTGAAGCGGAGGTGGCATCGATCAAACCGGAAGTCATCGTATGCCTGGGAGCAACGGCGGCGCAGTCTGTTTTTGAAAAACCCTTAACCGTCACTTCTCTGCGTGGACAGGTTCATTCCCGTCCGCTCGCCCAGGCGATTATCGTTACCGTCCATCCTTCCTCGTTGCTGCGCACGGAAGACGAGGCGGCCCGCCATGCCGCTTACGCGGCTTTTGTGGCCGACTTGAAATTGGCTCGTCAGGTTCTAAAATAAACCCGATGTCCAAATTGCGCTGGTTATTTCTCGACCTTGATGCCTATTTCGCCTCGGTCGAAGAGCAAGATCATCCCGATTTACGGGGACGACCTGTGGCGGTCGCGCATGTGCTCGCGGATTCGGCGACATTAATTGCGGTCAGTTACCCAGGGCGAGCGAGCGGCGTACAGACCGGGATGCGCATCGCCGAAGCCCGGTCACTTTGTCCCGACCTGCGCGTCATGGCGTCACGCGAAGCGCGCTATGCGGAATGTCACCGAGCCATAGTGGCCGCCGTTCAATCCATTTTGCCGGTCTCCCATGTCGCTTCAATCGACGAAATGTATTGTGCCTTGCCCCCGGCCGACGGCTCGCGAGCCCGCGCGAAAGAATTAGCAAAGGCGATGCAATGCGCGATCAAGGAGCAAGTAGGAGTGCAACTTAGCTCGTCTATTGGCCTCGCACCCAATCGCTTTTTGGCAAAAGTGGCCGGTCGACGCAATAAGCCGGCGGGTATAACCATCATTCAATTAGAAGACTTGCCTAAGGCGTTGTATTCCTTATCGCTCCGGGATTAGCCGGGAATTGGCGAGGGGATGGAAGCGCGTTTATCAGTCAATGGCTTGGCAACGGTTTCCGCACTCTGTAGTGCTTCGCAAACAACTTTGCGACGGGCTTGGGGAGGGATTGGTGGTGAATATCTCTACCGATGGCTGCGGGGTGAGGAAACGGCAGACGTCACGACCGAGCGTTTTAGCATTGGACATTCACATGTACTGGCGCCGGCGGACCGAACCCTCGAGGCAGCACTAGCCTTGTTGCGCGATCTGCTGGCGCGGGCCGCCAAACGCTTGCGCGCCGAGGATTTTTGGGCTACCGGCATGACCCTTCATGTCGCATTTGATCAATTTATTTGGGAAGCCCGCGCGCAATGCGTGGAAACGCGCGACACCGCAAGCTTGCTCACCATAGCTGAAGAATTGTGGCTTGAACGCCCCGAAGCCGTTCCGAGTTCTGTTTCGCTTACCCTGCAGCCGCTCATTCCGGCGTCGCGGCATCAACCGACATTCTTCGATGATCCGCGGCGCGAAATCTTGTCCCGGCTGATCGATTCCATCCAAGATCATTACGGTGAACGTGCTATCTACCTCGCGGCTCTGCAAAAAAGCTTAGGGCGAAGTCACACCCGGATCGCCTTCACACGCATTCCTACGCCTGACGAATTCGAACGTGAACTACCCTACGCGGCCGACCGACATCATCACACCCCGTCTTGTGCCCCCCTGTGCCGCCGGCGGATTCCCAAAACTTGACTCTGGATCCTGCTGCCCGGTTTCGTCTCGGCATTTATAATTTTCCGCTGGCAGAGAGTGTTATTTTCTGTTAACTTGAGCCGGTCTGGGGGGTGCATAAAAGCAGTGGCTCTTGACGGCTCAAATAAATAGAATATGAGACTTTGGAACCGACGGCCATTCCTGCAGCATAACCGTGAGGGTGGTACAACGATGAACCGCTTCACCTCCATTTTTTCTCTCTTAATTTGCCTGGCCTTGACTGTCCCACCCATCAACGCCCAAGTGCCGGTCGGAGCCATGGCAAGCGTTGAAGATTTAACGGGACTCAACCTCGAGCAGTTGTCTCAGGTGCAAGTTACCACGGTTTCTAAAGGCGTCTCTTTAGTGGTTCCCCAAGTTTTTCCTCGCCCGCCGCAGGTGGGAGAGGGCGGCCGCAGGCCGGGGTGAGGGCTCAGGCCGTAAACATCAAAGCCGTGGGTGTGTCGTGGTTCATCGCGCGTTGACGTTGAAGGG
>JBBQYF010000078.1:0-11644 GCA_038208955.1 Elusimicrobiota bacterium | reverse complement strand
TTCAATGGCGAAATCTACAACTACCAAGACCTCAGGGCCAATCTCGAAATAACCGGGCGTCACCGCTTTAAAACACGTGGCGACACCGAAATGATTCTCCATCTGTATGAAGAGCATGGAGAAAAATGCCTGGATTATCTGCGCGGGATGTTTGCCTTTGCTATTTGGGACACCCGGGAGAAAAAACTTTTTGCCGCGCGCGACCGCTTCGGGAAAAAACCTTTTTTCTATTTTGCATCGACCGATGGGGATTTCATCTTTGCCTCTGAGCTCAAAGCTTTACTCAAACACCCGGCCTGTCCGAAGTCGGTCGACGCGCATTCGATTTATCTCTACCTGAGTCTGCAATACATTCCATCACCTCGGTCTATTTATGAGGGCGTCGCAAAGTTGCCGCCGGCGCATGCGCTCAGTTGGTCCGCCGACCAAGGAGTTCGTACATGGCGCTATTGGGATTTGCGCTATGAACCCAAGAGCACCCTGACTTACGAGGAAGCCAAGGAACGCCTCCGGGCCAGGCTGACCGAATCCGTTAAGCTTCGCATGATTTCGGATGTGCCTCTCGGAGCTTACCTGTCGGGCGGTATTGACTCGAGCATTATCGTGGCATTGATGGCGCAGCAATCGTCTCAGCCCATTCAAACCTTTTCCATTGGTTTCGACGAAGAAGCTTATACGGAGACGGCCTACGCCCGACTCGTCGCCGAGCGCTATAAAACGGACCATCATGAATTCGTCGTTCATCCCAAACTCGTCGACGTGCTGCCGAAACTGGCCTGGTATTACTCGGAGCCGTTTGCCGATTCCAGCGCATTGCCGTCTTACTATCTTGCGCAGTTGACCCGACAACACGTAACGGTGACGCTGACCGGCGACGGGGGAGACGAAATTTTTGCCGGCTATCTTCGTTACCGGGCAATGTGGGCGATGAAATTTTGGAATGTCTTGCCGCAATCTGTTCGATCTAGCGTCTCCCGCATTGCCGAGGCCATTCCGGGAGGCGATATTCCCGTCAGCCGAAATCGCCGGCTCAAACGCCTGCTGAGCGTCGGGGCACTTCCGGAAATGGATCAATATCTTCGCACCCTAGACTATTTCCATCCCGAAGAACAAGCGGAGCTGTGGCAAGGCGCTTACCTCGAGCAGTTCGCGCGGGCCAAGACGTCCAGCCATCACCTCTTCGCCGACGTGCTCGCCCGCTACCGACCGACGGAACTCGTCGATCGGCTGATGTATCTGGACCTCAATTATTATCTGCCGGACTGTTTAATGGTGAAGACGGACATCGCATCGATGGCCAACTCGCTCGAAGCGCGATCACCTTTTCTGGACCACCTTTTGGCCGAAGAATGCGCACGCTGGCCGTCGGCTTGGAAATACAAGCCCGTTCATCACAGCAAACGGATTCTCAAAGATACGTTTGCCCGCGACTTGCCGCCCGAGATTGTTCATCGCGCCAAACAGGGATTCGGTGTACCGATTAGCCAGTGGTTCCGGGGACCGCTGAAGGATTATCTGCGGGATGTCATTCTGTCGAGCGAGGCTCTTGGGCGCGGCTATTTTCGTCCCGAGACAGTCCGGCGCTATGTCGACGAACATCAGTCCGGGGCCAAGGAACGCGCCTATGGACTCTGGGCTTTGCTGATGTTGGAATTGTGGCACCAAGCGTATAAATAAAGACCAACAGCGTCTAATACAATGAATAAGCCAACCTATATCCTCGGCATTTCAGCCTTTTACCATGACAGCGCCGCCTGTTTGGTGAAAGATGGGGAGATAGTCTTTGCGGCCCAGGAGGAACGCTTTTCGCGAATCAAAAACGACGCCAGCTTCCCCGCGCAAGCCATCCAATACGCCTTGCAAGCCTCTGGCCTTACTTTTTCGCAAATTGATCACGTTGCTTATTACGACAAGCCTCTATTGACGTTTGAACGCTTGTTGGAAACGTGGCTTAGTTTCGCACCCAAAGGGTGGAGTGCGTTCTGCGAAGCATTGCCAATCTGGCTGCACCAAAAATTGCGGCTCTCACGTGAAATCGATCAAGGTCTTGAAAACTCATTTGATGGACCTCTGGCATTTTTACGCCACCATCAATCGCATGCCGCCTCGGCTTTTTTTCCTTCTCCCTTCGATGAAGCGGCTATTCTCACGATGGACGGCGTTGGAGAATGGAGTACGACGACGATCGGCGCCGGATCGGGAAACCGGTTTCAGCTGACCAAGGAAATTCGCTTTCCGCACTCGCTCGGTTTGCTCTACAGCGCGTTCACCTACTATTTAGGATTTAAGGTCAATTCCGGTGAATACAAAGTCATGGGCCTTGCACCTTATGGCCGTCCACTTTATGCCGAGAAGATCAAAGCCCATCTGATCGATATTCGCCCCGACGGGTCGTTCTGGATGGATATGAAATATTTTGACTATTGCGACGGTCTGACGATGACGGGGCCGGCGTTTGAAGCGCTGTTTGCTATGCCCACGCGAGATCCCGATGCTCCGCTCGAACAGCGACACATGGATATGGCCTCCTCCATTCAGAAGGTCTGCGAAGAAGTGATGATTTTGTTGGCGCGACATGCCAGGGATGTTACGGGGGCTGATTACTTATGCATGGCGGGAGGCTGCGCGCTCAATTGTGTAGCCAACGGGCTAATTTCTCGCGAGGGGATCTTCAAAAAAATCTTTGTGCAGCCAGCGGCCGGGGACGCGGGGGGAGCACTGGGCGCCGCCTTGTTCAATTGGCACCAAATTCTGGGCAACCCGCGGAAGGTTGATCAACGCGATACGCAAAAGGGCAGTCTGCTGGGACCGTGCTATGACAATCCAGGCGTTGAAACGGAGCTGGCGGGGTTGGGCGCGGTTTGGCAAAAAGTCTCCGACTCCGAGCTTGCCGATCGGGTATCCGGATTTATTGAAAAGGGAAAAATTGTCGGGTTTTTTTATGGAGCGATGGAGTTTGGCCCGCGCGCTCTCGGGGCGCGGAGTATTCTTGGGGATGCCAGGCGGGCCGACATGCAGTCCGTCATGAATCAGAAAATTAAATTTCGTGAATCGTTTCGACCCTTTGCACCCGTAGTCCTCGAAGAATTGGCAAAAGATTATTTCGATCTGAACGAAGAAAGTCCTTACATGATGCTCGTAGCACCGGTGGCCAGTGGACATCGCAAGTCCGCTTCCGCCGGTGACTTTGAGCAGGCCTCCGGTTTCGATCTCTTGAAAATTCCACGCTCCGATATTCCGGCCGTTACACATGTCGATTACAGCGCGCGAGTGCAAACGTTGACGGCAGAACGCAATGGAATGTTTTATAACGTGGTGAAGTCTTTTTACGAAAAGACCGGCTGCCCTGTGATGGTTAATACCAGCTTTAACATTCGCGGCGAACCAATCGTCAATACCCCGGAGCAAGCCTATCGTTGTTTTATGTTTACCGACATCGATATTCTGGTTGTGCAGGATTGCATTCTTTATAAGGAAAATCAACCGGCGATGCCCGGGGCTAATGACTATAAAGCAAGGTTCAGAAACCATGGGTAATTCGGAAAATCTGAGTCCCAGAAAGATCCGCCTCCTAGGCCTCGTGAGGGGAATTGGGATAGCGGTGGGCGGAACTATCTTTTTTCTGGCGCACCCTGGAGTTGTCGCGCGGATCCTCTGGGGGACTGGCGGTTGCATCGCGCTCATGAGCATTCTCTGGCCGACTGGCGCGCGTAAATTGCATCGGGGCTGGAGTGCGCTGGCCAAGTTTATGGAAAAAATAGTTACACAGGTCGCCCTCGGGATGGTGTTTTTTGGCGTTTTGACACCTATTGCAGTACTATTTCGTATCGTAGGACGTGATGTTCTACGATTGAAAAAAGTCTCCTCAGCCACGTATTGGGAAAAGCACGATCGTCTTGACGAACCCGAATACTACCGGCATCTTTACTGATTTCATATTGTGAAAAATCGAGTTAACCTCGCATCCGAAGTCTGGGGGTTCATAAAGGCCAACAAAAAGTGGTGGCTGATTCCTGTCATCATTATTTTAATTCTTGCAGCACTACTGGTCGCCTTCTCCTCCTCCCCGCTTGCTCCGTTTATTTACACATTATTTTGATGCCCCATAATTCATTGTGGACCGACTGGGTCAAAGACGGCGCCGGGAAGCGCGACCGACGCTTGGACCCGTTTCTGAATAAATTAATCTTCGCCCTTTTTTGCTTGGTTGTGGGGGCCGTCACCGGGCTGCGATATCATGCCGCCCTTCAACGCGGTGCATATTATTTTGACGAGTCTTATTATTTGCTCGAGGCTCGAGGTTTGAGGCACGCCCTGGCAGCTATCCCCGGGATCATCGGTGGGCGTCAATCGATCGAGGACGTCAAAAAAGAGATGCGCGATCAGGGTGACATGTTCCCGCCGAGCACGGCCAAACCCACTTTCGCGCTTCTGCTCATGCTGTCCTCTTACTTGCCCCTGGCGCTCCCGGTCTCCGGAAACGTCCTGTCCCTCTTGGCCGCTACGGCAACCGGATGGCTACTGTGGCGCTGTTTTAAGCGGTGGAGATTGCCAACGGTCCCATCGCTCCTTGTCGTTGCTCTTTGGGAAACGTCGCCGGTTGTGGGCTACTATGCCGTCAGCAGCCTAGCGCAATGTGTCGCCGCATTTTTTTTTACGGCTGGTGTTTTGCGAATCATTGAAGAACGATACCGTGAGGGAGGTCTGTGGGTAGGCCTGGCCGTAACTTGTCATTACGGAATAACCGTGAGCGGGGGGCTCCTTCTTTTATTTACCGCCGTCCACGTCCAGCAACTTTCTATGCCTCGGAGCGTTCAGCGACCCGCGGCAATAGGTTTATTATGCTTTGCGTTCTTGCCCGCGCTTTTCTGGGAGTCGGTCTACCATTTGGGGCTGTTATTATGCGGAAGTCATTTCAGTGATATGCACTTTTGGACGTACAGTCAGCAATTTAAACGCCAACTGGTGGCCAACGCTCAGGGCGCGTGGACGCCTGCTATCATTCGGCGCAACGGGTATTTCTTCGTGATGATCGCCAGGGAGCAGGGCCTATTGTTGTCTACGGTCATCATCGCATCCATGCTAAGGTTGATCACTCGTTACCGACATCTGCCAATTTCCGTTCGCATTCTTTTATTGACCACGGGGGGATTGTTTATTTTCTGGTTGTGCAACTCAGGGGTAATGGTGTCGAGGGTATCCATTTTTTTTATGCCACTACTTTTTTTATTACTGGGCTGCGCTCTCGGGGAAAGTTATGAGCAATGGTTTTCTGGGATTAGGGTCGGAGCGGTTCTGGTTGGAATCTCTTTGATCGCCGGTACTTTTATGCGATCAAAATCTATTGCCGAGCGGCTGCAAAATCCCTACGTTCTGGCCTCAAATTACTTAACCCACTTATCTGATCAGGGGATTATCGTCGACTTGGAAAACACTCTGACGTGGCAGCTCTATACCGGCCGGCGCATGACGTTTCATCAAGAAGAAGTGAGACATTTTTCTGAACTGATGCCGCGACTTCAGCAACTAGTTGGCGACGCACGCCTTGGCCGGCGTGTCGCCTTTATGACGATCGGTCAACATCTTCCCTTTACTATCCAGCGTGATTCGGGGGCCGGGCAATTTTTCGGACGCGTTTTCGCGCGAGGCCCAGCCCGGTCTTGGGACGCTCCTTACACCGGGCTGGCCTTATTTCATTATGACGACGTTCCTTTCGGGAATGGATCGCTGATTCAAGAAGAGTCCTTGAATCTCTATTGGATCAATGCCACCGATGTGCAAAGCCTTTAAATGCTGAACCGTCCACAAAACATTTTCCAATTTGTTTATTCCACGGCTTATCGGCTTGGCTTTCTACATTATCCGTGGGTGCGAGCGCTCTATCATTGGGCGTACTTTCGTTACAAACAGTTTTATGAAAATGGATTTGTGAAGTTAATTCGCACCCATCGCGCATGGTTTGCAGACGGCGATATCATTGATGTGGGGGCGAACATTGGTTTTACGGCCTGGCTTTTCTCGAGCGGCCTTTCACCCGGTTTCCATGTCGTCGCATTCGAGCCCGAAGAAACGAATTATTCAGCGCTCGAACGCATGCGGGTGCAATACCGCTTGACGGAAAAAATCATTGCCTATCGTAAAGCCGTTGGCGCGGGCGAGGGAAAGCTGAACCTTTGGGTCAATTACGATGATGCCGCCGACCACCGCATCTTAACGACGGTTTTCGAACAACACGTTGGCGAGGAACGGGAGGTCCAATCGGTCGAGGTCGTTAGCCTCGATGACGCTCTCGGCGACCGACCGGTCAGCTTTATCAAAATCGATGTCCAAGGTTATGAAATACCCGTTTGTCTGGGCATGGTCGAGACACTCCGGCGTAATCCCCATGCGAGTATCGCGATTGAATATTGCCCTTCTATCATGAAGGCACTCGGCTATGATCCTCTCGACTTGCTGGGATTCTTTAAAGAACGCGAGTACCGGATGTATCAGCTCGATCGTTCCAAGGGCCTCGTTGCGGTGCAAGCCGGCGATATCCAGCACTATCATGGAGAGGGATATTTTGACCTGCTCTTTACAAAGCGAATGCAATGAGTTCGCTCATAATTCACCTGATTACCAGTCTTGAGGGCGGGGGAACGGAAAATTTTCTCGACCAAATGCTCGCGCATTCACCTGCCGCTTTTAGGCATAAAGTCTTATTTCTTAAGAAAGATGGCGTCATCGGTAATCGGATTCGCTCCCGAGGTATTCCGGTGATCCACGTGGCAAACCCGTTCGTGCTGCGAAAGATGTTGTTGGACGAGCCGCCCGTGGTTCTGCATACCTGCCTTTTTTGGGGGAATCAGATGGGCCGATGCGTCGGACGTTGGGCCAACCTCGCCACGATTGTCTCCAGTCAGCGTGCGATCGATACCTGGCAGAAGCCATGGCACCGCCTGCTCGACCACCTCACCCTGCCGCTGAGCCATGCGGTGATTGCTAACTCCATCGCCGCTCAAACGGTGATGGAGCAACGACGGGGCCGTCGCAAAAAACCAGTCCTTTTTCGCCTGTATAACGGGGTGGACAACAAACAGTTCGTGCGCCAAGACCGTTGGATAGCGCGGCAAACTTACGGACTACCTCTCGATGCATTGGTGGGTGGAACGCTGATGCGCCTGCACAGCGAAAAAGGCGCCGACCGGATTCCCGCCTATGCAGCCTCGCTCTTAAAAGCGCGGCCCGATTTGCATCTCTTAGTCGGCGGTGTGGGACCGCTCGAAAAAACATTGAAAGCAAAAACCGCGGGCCATTCCTGGAGCAACCGCCTTCACTGGACGGGTTGGGAAAATTCCACCCCCCAGTTTCTCACAGCACTCGATTTTTTTTGGTCGTTATCGCGCGAAGAGAGTTTTCCGCAAGCATTACTTGAAGCCTCGGTCATGGAAGTCCCTTGGCTGGCCCCAGACGTCGGTGGGACTAAAGAACTAATATCGAACGGCGCCAGCGGTTTACTTTATCCACCTTCCTCCCCCGAAGGTTCGGTTCATGCCGCCTTTGAATTGATCCGTCTTCTCAATGAGTTTAAGAGTAAAGCTGCCGCTGTGGCCCCGACATTGCGCGCCTTATTTTCAATTGATCGGACTGCCGAAAATTTCTACAAGATCTTGCTTTCAATTAATTCGAAACCATCCTCAGTCAAATCCGTCTAAGCGTGAGGGTCGTTTGTGGCCCCCCGTCGCATTCGATATAATATCGTTATTGTGATAAAGGAGATTCTCTGTGCTTAAGGACAAGATTGAGTCGCATCAGGCAAAAATTGGGATTCTAGGGCTGGGCTATGTTGGGTTGCCCCTGGCCTGCGAATTTGCACGCGCGGGATATCCCGTGACAGGTTTTGAAGTTGATGGGCGTAAAGTCAAAAGCCTCCTCGGCGGGGTTTCCTATATTGAAGACATATCGTCTGCAGACGTCAAAGAGTTCGTAGCAAAAAAACGTCTCACCGCAACAACGAATTTCAACAAGCTCAAAGATATGGATGTATGCATTATTTGCGTGCCGACCCCATTGCGTAAGACCAAAGATCCCGATATTTCTTTTATTGCAGAGTCGGCGGGGGAAATTGCAAAGACGCTTCATCGAGATCAATTAGTGGTCTTGGAAAGCACCACCTATCCAGGAACGACGAAAGAATTTGTCATGCCGCTTTTGGAAAAAAATGGGTTGAAAGCTGGAAAAGATTTTTTCCTTGCGTTTTCACCCGAGCGAATCGATCCGGGAAACAAGCAATACCGCTTGGCCAACACACCGAAAGTAGTGGGGGGAATCACCCCGGCCTGCAGCGCTTTGGCCGCGGCCCTTTACAGCAACATTGTTGCTCGAGTCGTGCCCGTGTCCTCGACGGAAAGTGCCGAGCTTGTGAAATTACTTGAGAATACGTTCCGCGCCGTAAACATCGGCCTCGTCAATGAATTGGCCCTTATTTGCGACCGGCTGAACCTAAACGTCTGGGAAGTGATTGAGGCCGCGGCGACGAAGCCTTACGGGTTCATGCCGTTTTATCCCGGTCCCGGCCTTGGCGGCCATTGCATTCCAATCGATCCCCATTATTTGTCGTGGAAAATGAAGTCTCTCAATTTTTCAGCACGCTTCATTGAGTTGGCTGGCGAAGTCAATTCGCATATGCCAGATTACGTCCTCGAAAAGATTACTAAGGCTTTGAACGGTCGCAAAAAATCGATCAACGGATCGAAGATTCTTATTTTAGGTGTCGCCTATAAAGCCAACGTTTCAGATATGCGCGAATCCCCTGCCCTCGATCTAATGCACTTGCTGCTCGGACATGGCGCCAACGTGTCCTATCATGACCCCTACGTCCCCTCTCTGATGATTGGCGCGAAACGGCTTGTGGGAAAACCCTATTCCGCGGCGCTGCTGAGAAATGCCGACGCGGTGATTGTCACGACGGCTCACAATACGTTTGACCCCAAGGATATTTTGAAAAATTCACGGTTGCTTATTGATACCCGCAACCTGCTCCGTGGAATGAATGCCCGTCATCTGGTTCGACTCTAAAAAGAAGGTGCCTCGAGGGGGCGTGTGCTCTCTGCCCTAGTATTTCTCTTTCCACTAGGTCTTTACCTTTTCTGGCCATCATGCTTTTGGAATGTCGACGGTGTGGCCTGTGCCGCGGCATTGGAATTAGGAAACCCGGCGTTCTTTTTTCATTCCAACCACCTACTCTACGCTTTCTTTGGATTTTTTGTCTGGAAGGGACTGCTGCTTCCGCTAGGCATTACGCGGTCATTGCCCGCCTTGCAGCTTTTTACAAGCCTGCTTTCCGCCGTGGGCCTGCTCGGTCTCTATGTTGCGATCAACAAGTTGACGCGAGAGCGCCTCACCGCCTTTCTCGTCACGGCCAGCATGACCGTGGCCGCAATCGTCTGGGTTTGGAGCGTTGAACCCCAGGTCTATCCTCTTGGTTTGATCGGATTGTCTTGGGGTACTGTTCTACTGCTCCGTCCCCCGTCACGTGCCAAGTACCGAGACGTCGGTCTATTACACGCTTTGGCGATCCTCGGACACGTTCTAAACTTCCTCTGGTGGATTCCGTTATGGTATTGGATTCAAAAGGAATCGAATACGACGGAGGGCGAACGCAATTCCTATCGCAGGATTCACGCCGCTTGCTGCCTATCCATCGTCCTGGTTATTTATGCCCTGGTGATGGTGTTCGTCATTTGGCCTCGCCACGGAAGCCAAGGACTGGCGGTCTGGCTCAAAGGGAGTGCGGGGCTCTCACCCGACCACCGCTGGCAATGGCACGGCGTTGGAATCCGCGCGCCGCTCGATTGGGTTTGGGCTACCCTCTGTTTTTTCTGGGGATCATTCTGGCCCTACGCGACACGTTATACGACCATAATGACTTGGATATTAACAGGGATGTCCGCCGGCGGGATCACCTATTTGCTGCAGCGATCCTGGCGCGTAAGACACAACCCGCTATGGATGTTCAGCATTCTTTGGATCGTCACTTACGGAATATTTCTCTGCACGTGGGAGCCCTTCACGTTGTGCTACCGCCTTACCGATTGTGTTCCCTTTGGAATACTGCTCGCGTTGGGACTTGGGACGCTAATGAATTTTCGGCTAAAGATTGCTTGGGCCGCCATGGTGGTTTTAACCACCGGAATTTTAACCTTTGAAACCTTGATTAAGCCGATGCACGATTCCAATCATAATCTGCTTTACGGAGAGACCGTAGCTCTTGCGAAGGGAACTCCCCCCAACTCAATTTATTTTTCGGGAGGTGGGGAGGAATGGATATATTTGCTTTACTTTACTGGACGCAGGGCTTGGAATGTGGCAAGCCCGGCGAGCGAAATCGCATTTCGACGCAACAATCACCAACCCGTATTCGTGGAAAGACGTGTCATTTACGGTCCTAATGAACCGCCTTGGCTGAAGGAACACACCTGGAAACCGATGGAAGGGGGATTGCCCTGGATGGAAATGCAATGAGATTGCGGCGGTCTCAGCCCGAAGGCGTTTGGCCCAAGGTACCACCCCCGCTCAGTGCCGCAGAATCTCAGGCGCGCGAAGAATTCATGCAGTTATGGCATGAACAGTTGCCTGGCCGGTACAGCGCGCTCGAAGATTTCAATCAAGGGTACGTCGCGCGGCTGCCTCACCGATCTGGAATTAAGACTCTTGAAATTGGTGCCGGATTGGGCGGCCATCTTCCTTATGAACGACTCAGCGATCAAGACTACTATTGTTTGGAATATCGCGCTTCATTTTGTGAAACACTTCGGCGTAAAATTGAACCGTCACATGTTTTATGCGCTGACATTCAAGACCAAGTGCCCCAGCCGGACCACTTTTTTGACCGCATTGTCGCTATTCACACACTCGAACATCTTCGCGATTTGCCGCGAGCGGTGTCAGAGATCCGCCGATTGCTGAAAGCGGACGGCATTCTCGACATTGTCCTCCCCTGTGAGGGCGGTTGGATGTATGGCCTGGCCCGGCGAATTTCGTCCCAACGCCTTTTTGAGAAAACCTTTCACATGAGCTACATTCCAATTATTCTCAACGAACATGTCAATAACCTATCCGAAATTCTGGCGCTTTTGGACAAGCATTTCATCATCGACACCTCACGATTTTTCCCTTTTCGCATTCCCATCTATCAGCTTAATCTTTGCGCCGGCCTTCGCCTCCGTCCCAAATGAATTTGCCCGCGAGCCAGCGGCTATCAATTGTTATTCCCGTCTTTGATGAGAAGGCCACGCTACAGGCATTGCTCGACAAAGTGCTGGCGGTTCCAATAAAAGAGGTTGAGAAAGAAGTGATCGTTGTTGAAAGTAATTCTCGCGACGGCAGCCGCGAAATCGTTCAGGATTATGAACGACGAGGCTTAATCAAGGCATTTTATGAGTCGCGACCCCAAGGGAAGGGGCATGCTGTCCGAACTGGGTTAGAAGCGGCGACCGGCGAGTGGGTGCTGATTCAGGATGCGGATCTCGAATATGACCCGAGCGACTATCCGAAACTACTGGCGCCTCTGCAGACGGGCCAAACGGCGTTCGTTCTGGGATCGCGCCACCTAGGACATGCGGGCTGGCGTTACCGAACCAATGTCCTCAGCCCAGTACCGGCC
>JBBQYF010000077.1:0-11652 GCA_038208955.1 Elusimicrobiota bacterium | reverse complement strand
CCGCCACAGCAAGTCGGCGAGCTTTTAGAAACCAACCTTTCCGAGCCAATCGAATCATCCACCTTGCGAAGCCAAATTGTAGAAACCATGTCTGCCGATCGACTGCACGCCACGATCCACAGAATTCACGCCTGGTATGCGCAGGCGCGGCAAAGTGTCGCATCCGAATTCGATGTGATTGATAAACTCAGCGGACTGGAAACGTTTTTAGGAAAAATTCTTCAATCGTCCTCGAGCCACACCGCCCCCTTTGCCCTGTATGGAGAACTGCTGAGTGTCGGACTTGTCGATGACAAAACCCCGGGTGTGCGGCGGGAAGAGAATTCATCGCTGATGGCAGAAGTTGAGCGGGTCCTGGATTTATCGAGCCGCGAGCTGCTTGAACCGGCGGTGCGCAAAAAACTTCCGGAGCTGCTCCGTGCGCTTTGTGCGATGTCCCTGGAGGAGCCGCTCCAGCGGATGGTGGATAAGGTCCTCGAAAATCTAGCCAATCCCACCCCCGTCATCCGGGAAACCGCGGTGGAAACGGCCTGCGCCGTCGAAAAGATCCTGGCCGCCAATCGCAAAGACAAACAGTTCCTGCAAATCGTCGCCCAGCTTCACCGGATGATCGAAACGGAATCCGGAACCGATATTTACGCAGCGATTGTCCAAGGCCTGCAAGTAGCGGCGATGGAACTTCTCGTCAGCTGGCGTTTTCAGGAAAGTGGCATTTTGCTATCGACGCTGCGCCGTCACAGCCACGACGAAAGCCCGTTCGATGAGCCGAAAAAGCGTTTGGCTCGCCAGGCGCTTCGCGATTTTGCCACGCGCGGGGTAGACGTCTTGTGCGCAGACATTAACGCCGGCGTGAAAGACCGGCAGCAAGGTGCCTTTCGGGTTTTGGCGGAGCTTGAAACCGAAGCCGTCGTTCCGCTCGTCGAAGCCGTTAAACAATCGAGGGATTCGCGCGCTCGCCAGTCGGCCATTCAAGCCATGACGCATTTGGGCCCGGCCGTCCGGCAAACGTTGCTTAAGCAGATGAATATTGCGTTGTCTGCGGACGTCCTTGTGAAGCTGATGCCCGTGCTCCAAGAGTTCGCGGATGTGTCGCTTTTGCCGACGCTCAGCGGGTTGTTGCAGCATCCGGACGCCTCTGTCCGACGATCGATTGCCCGGTTAATGGCCACCGTGGACGAGCCCAAAGTCCAGGGACTTTTGACGGCGCTCTTGCATGATTCTGATGTGGACGTACAGGCCGAAGCCGTTCGATTGCTCGGTCAGCTGCACTCGCGCAGCGCCATCGCCGCCATGGCCTCCCGCCTAAGGCAAGCCGCCCCGAATGTTCAGGAAGAAATGTGTATCGCCTTTGGAACGATTGGCGAAAAACAAGTCATTCCGGACCTTATCTTGCTGCTCCAAAATAAGGGATCGTTCTGGAGAAAAAACGCCGGCACGACGGAAACCGTGCGCATTCGAGCGGTTTGGGCCCTCGGTCAATTGCTTCCCGATGCCAAAGCGCATCAAGCGTTAACAAAACTGCTTGGCCAATCCAATACCAATCTCCAGCGAGCCGCTGACAGTGCGTTGTCGCGTCACGCCGCCGCTCGCCGAATCCCGTTGCCCTCCGCCGCCTAAGCGTTAAGCGGGATGCCGGTAAAATAGGCTTCTCTCTTTCGTCTCCCCCGCTACCCGCTCACCTTGGCGGCATTCGCGCAGTCCCGACGTTAATTCGTAGAATAACCGCCGATTGAACATACCGACTTTTCGGCACATTCACTGGGTAATAGCCTGCACCGCTTTGGCGGCGGTGAGCGCGGGGGCCGCCGCTGATCAGCGGGTGGAGTGGAACACCGCCGACGGCGTGCATATGGTAGGCCGCTTTCTGCCTCCGACCCGTAACCCAGCTTTGACGTGGGTGTTGCTCCACGGTCTGGGCAGCGTGAAAGGCGAGTGGAATGTATTTGCCGAGGCGCTTGCTGCTCAGGGGGACGGCGTTTTAATCTACGATGCTCGTGGCCATGGGGAGAGCATTGTTCGCGCTGGCGGCGGATCGGTCGACTACCGGTCATGGTCTCGCGACGATGATAATTGGAAGAAAATGTCGGCGGACCTGGGCAGCGCGGTGAACATGCTCCGAAAGCAATTTTCACTCGATCCCCACCACGTCGCGGTAGGCGGCGCCAGTCTTGGGGCGAACGTTGCGCTTGTCTACGCAAGCCAGCATGCCGACGCGCCGGCTCTTTTGTTGTTATCGCCCGGTCTTGAATATGCCGGTGTGGAGACTCCGGGAGCCTTTCGTGCTTACGGAACGCGACCGATGTTCATGGCAGCCAGCCCCGGTGATCCCTACGCATACGCCACGGTGGGGGAACTGGCCAGAACGCGCGGTGACGGGGCTTGCACGGTGGCGCAAGGGCCCGGCTCGGCGCATGGCGTTGCCATGTTTTCACCGGAGTTCACAAAGCGGGTTCTACTTTGGATTAAAAGCTTGGAGAAATAGCTATGGAAATAGGAATTGTCGGACTTCCCAACGTCGGTAAATCAACCCTGTTCAATGCGCTCACCGGTTCGGCTGTGCTCGCCGCCAATTTTCCCTTCGCGACGATCGACCCGAACGTGGGCATCGTCCCGGTCCGCGACCCCCGCCTCTATAATTTGGGCGAGCTCTTCAAGAGTAAAAAGATCACGCCGGCAGGCGTGCGTTTTGTCGATATCGCCGGCCTGGTCAAGGGCGCCAGCAAGGGCGAGGGCAAAGGCAATGAATTCCTGTCCTACATTCGCGAAGTCGATGCGATTGCCCAAGTCGTTCGCTGTTTCTTAGACGAGAATATCGTGCATTACGGCGACAAAGTTGAGGCGATTGCTTCGGCCGAAATTATCGGTACCGAACTGTTACTCTCCGACCTCGATCAGGCCACGAAAATGCGCGAGCGGCTGCTGGGTTCCGTGCGTTCTGGAAACGCGGACGCTAAAGCGAAGGTGGCGGAGCTCGAGAAAGCGATCGAAGGATTTAATAAAGCCGTTCCGGCGCGAAAACTCGGACTTTTGCCCGAGACCCAGCAGACTTATCAATTCATGACGGGGAAGCCGATACTCTACGTCGCCAACGTCGGAGAGAATGAACTGGACGGCAGCCCCCTCTCTCGCGAATTGGAAGCCTATGGAAAAAACGAGGGAGCGGAAGTCGTCGTACTCTGCGCCAAAATCGAAGCGGAAGTCGCCCAACTTCCCGAAGAGGAACGTAAAGAGTTCTTGGATTCCCTCGGGCTCAAGGAAGCCGGCTTAGATAAGCTCGTCAAGGCGGGCCAGAAGCTGCTTAAACGCATGACATTTTTTACGTCGGGTCCCGACGAGTCTCGTGCTTGGAGCATCCACGAAGGCACACCCGCCGTAAAGGCCGCGGGCAAAATTCACTCAGACATCGAGCGCGGATTTATTCGCGCCGAAATTTACTCCTACGACGATATCGTTAAATACGGCACGGAAGCGGCGCTAAAGGAAAAAGGTCTCATCCGGTTGGAAGGCAAGGAGTACATCATGAAGGACAGCGACGTGGTGTACTTCCGGTTTAACGTCTGATGCGTTGGTTTCCCATTTCCGCGATGCACCCGCCGGCCTGTGGACTTTTGCTCTCCGCTTAAACGGGAGGGGATCCCGTCGAGGATGAGAACTTTTGAGGCACCCGCTTTCCAAACGACAATTTCAAAAATAAGTACTCCGAAATATATTCCATAGCCTCGACGTGGTTGCGCGCTTCATTCGCGGAGCGTCCCCAGCAGGTCAAGCCATGACCGTAAATCATAATGGCGGGCACGATCTTGCCCTCTTTGTGCATTAGAAAATCCTTCACGTCGGCGGCAACCCGGGTAATATCTTGCCAGTTGGCAAAGATCGGGACCTCCGGAGTTTCTCCTTCCTGCACACCAAGGGCTTTCCACATTTCAAACCAATCGGGAGTAAACATTCGACGCTCCCCTGGCGCCCCATAAAGTTCCGAAAGGATGGTGGCATGGACGGGATGGGAATGAAAGACCGCCTGGGCCTCAGGCAGCGCTTCGTAAATGGCTTGGTGGATGGCCGTTTCGGCGGAGGGGACGCGACCGAGGGGATGGGGCTTTGCAGGGGCACCAGGCCAAACGGTGATAAAGTCGGGCGTCGTCAGAGTCCCTTTATTTAAACCGCTGGGTGTTACAGCGAAGGTGAACGGATTTTCGCTCAAGCGGGCCGATAAGTTGCCGGCTGTCCCATACATCCACCGGCGCTCATAGAATTGCTTTCCGATGTCGACAATTTGTTGCAAGAGTCCCCTCGTCCGTTTGGGGGAAAGGGTTGGGGTGAGGGATGTTTTTTTAAGAGACCTTTTCTTCATGAGTCGTTCCTTGCGAGCTAATTCTTCGAGCTAGGTCATCGTCCATTAATGCATTCGAACCATGGCCTTGAAACCGGGACAGCGTGCCAATAATGTCGTGAAAGGTTTCGAATGGATGGTAGCGAACGCCGTCGGCATCCAAATAAGCTTTCAGCTTGTCGCGAGCGAAAACCCGCGTCGCATGGTGCGCGCCGTGCACGTCCGTAATTCCATCACCGACCAAAATTTTGATCGCTCCCGAATACTCGTCCATGACTTTCACTTTGCACATGCCGCATTGGTCGCAACCGTAGGGGTGGCTGAGCTTGATCATTGGACCTGAGAAATTAGCTGGAATCGTGTAACTCTTGTGAATCCAGGGTTGGAAGCGTTCGATAATCGGATTTACAAAGAAGTCGATACCGCCGGAACAGACGGTAAAGAGCAATCCGTTGTCGCGGCAAAACGCGAGGAAATCTTGGAAGCCAGGGCGGAAACGAACGCAGTCTGCCGTAAAAGCGATGATCGCCTCTTTTTTATTGGATGGAATCATCGCAAATAACTCGGCCACGCCCTCCCGAACGTTTTTCCGGCGCGCAGCAATGTCGCGAGCGACCTCCTTCCAAGCGGGGGGACAAAACTTTTCGCAGACGGCAACAATCATGTCGCGTTCGGTGATGGTACCGTCAAAATCGCAGAACACGACGAGCGGCTTGGCCATCCGTTTATCCGCGTCCCCAAAGACGTAACGCCTCGGATAGCTCGGGAAATTCGCGTTGCGAAAGACCGCCGAAATTACCCCGTTTCAGACTCCAGTCAATCGCTTGGCGGAACGCTTTCGCGCCCGCGCGGGACCCGCCGGGATGGCCATGCACCCCACCACCGGCGTTGATGATCACATCGCTTCCGTAATCTTTAAGAATCTGCGGGACGAGACCGGGATGAATTCCGGCCGAAGGCCCTGGGAAGGTCTTTTTCAGGCCACCTAAATCCTTCGTCAACTCCTCCCCGATCTTCTGCGTATCCGCCGATGGCAGAGCCATCGTCCCGTAGCTTGAGGGAAAAAGGACGATATCGGCTCCGCCCAACCGCATTAGCGTGCCCAGGAGAGCGGCGTAGCTAATCCCTGTTTGGGGCGATCCTCCCAAGGCGCCGGCCAGCGCCGGATGCGCCATAATTGGCACGCCTACCTCTGCCACCTCTTCCAGCACGCCGAAGCCGTAACTCAATACATTCAAAAGAAAACATTCCGCGCCCGCTTTGGCAAGTTTGCGCGCCATGGCCGGAATTTTGCTGGGCGACCCCGTTAAATTGACCGCGTAGAGAGTCCGTCGACCCGTTTCATGACGCACTTTCTGGCCGGCTTGCAAGCAGGCTTCCAGTCGTTTTTCGGTCGGACAGATCGCCAAGTTAGGAAGAATCTCGTCGTCTTTTACGATGTGTATTCCACCCGCGGCGAGATCGGCAAACATTTTCGCGAGTTCGCTCGGCGTTAACCCTACACAAGGCTTGAAAATCGCCATCGTCAGCGGCTTGGAAGGTTCGCCCAGTCGGCGGCGGATATCGTCGATACCGAACCGCGGACCTTTGCCCTTTAAATAGGTATCCGGGAAATCAATTGATTCGAGACGGATCTTCCCATCCAGACTAATTTTTCCGAAGATCATCGTTAGCAAAGAAGGGATATCGCCCTCGGTATTGACCGGTGGAAAACCAATCGTCAAATGATATTCATAAAGTTGCCCGATGACATGCGTCTTTTCGTCGATTCCTAGGACGACTCCGCGATGCTTTTCAAGTTTCTTCGCCCCGGAAAGGCCCGTGGGCGTCCAGGTATCCGTCGTCTGTCCCAAGGCAATTGCTTTAGCCTTTTTTTCCGGATCGATTAATTTATCGGAAAAGACTTTGTAGGTGACCTGGATCAAATCCGGACGCGGCGTGTAAGAGGCAGTCATGGTGATATTTTACGTTCAAAGGGACGAGCTGCCTAGAATAAAAAGAGTTTATTCGCCGACGCAGGTAAGTTCAGTGATGCTTTTACCGCCTCGCCAAATCTAGGGCCTACTACAAAATAGGTCTAACGGGGCGTTGTTATTGCACTAAAGGTACATTCATTTATTTTGGCGCCTCTGGTATTCTAGTGGCGGTCAATGAACAGGTTTCTCTTATTGCATCGCAGCGTTGCATGCTTTATGGCCACGGCCATGATTTGTGGAGATCCTTCCTCCGCATCGGCAGCTTCTTTTTTGGGGAAGGCTTTTTCGAGTTCGCCCACACTCGACCCTACCCTCATAAAAATTCCGGCCTCCTACGGTAACATCGTCGACCGACAAGGTGTCGGCAATACCCATCTTCCTTTCGTAATCGTATTGCAAGACCTGCATGCTAATTACGGCGTCCAGAAAAATATTGCTCACATCATTGCCTTTTTAGGAAAAAGATTTGGCCTTCATCAGGTCTTCGTTGAAGGGGCGCAAGGTGCGTTCGATACCTCGTTAATTACCGATCTGCCGGATCCGATGCTTCGGCACGATATTTCCGATGCCCTACTTAAAGAAGCCTATCTGAACGGTTCCGAATATGCCGCCGTCGGAATGCGGCCGACATTGCTGCAACGAATGCGGTATTGGCTGTCATTTATTCCCGGACTCGGTGTTGGTGGAGGGAAATCTCCAGTCTCGCTCTGGGGCGTTGATGACGCCGCCCTTTATCAGTCGGAACTAACCAGTTATCAACGGGCCTATCAGAAGCAATCGGATGTCAACCAATCGCTGAATTTGATTCGCCTGGCGCTCAATCAAAAGAAGGCGATTTTATGGAACGGGCGTGCCTTATCACGTCTTGACCGCCTGTCTAAAGGCTACCGCGAGAAGACCGTGAGTCTCGCCGAATACAGTTCTTATTTGCGGTCCGTATTGGGCGTCGGCGCGGACTTTTCGCATTTCAAGGAAATTTCTCACGTGTTGGGGCAGGTTCAAGACCGTGAACCCATTGACACGGCCGCGCTCGCGCGCGAAATGGCAGAACTTGAGGAAGTCGCCGCGCAGCGTCTGGCAACGGAGCCGGCACAGGTGAACGCATTCATTTTATCGCGCAGTCTTGATATTTTGCAGAATTTCATTTATTTCCGCATGCTCGACGAAGACGTCGAATTTTTCAAGCAAAATAGATCGCAGTTCTCATCCGCCTTTATGATTGAAACTTTAGGATCGCTGGGTCTGGCAACCTCGTCACTGCGCGCTGACGCCCGGTCGATTGATCCGGTCCTTCCCAGCCTCGAGGACTATTACGTTTTCGCCAACGGCCGCAACAAACCGATGGCCCAGCAGACATTGGATTACCTGCAGAGCAAGACGGTCATTGGTCTCCCAACTATAAATGCCGGCATCCTTATCGTCGGAGGTTTTCATACTCGTGGCGTGACAGAGCAATTTCGTAAACAAGGAATTCCTTTCATTGTTGTCACGCCCGCTGTCGGCCAATTGGATCAGGACGAGATGTACGCTCGACGGCTAAATGAACAGTTTGGCGGTCCAGAGGACGCCATGGTTCATACGCGGCAATTTGCGCCCGTTTCGAGACTGGCGATTCATTCGGGAGATGGCGTGCGTAATTATTTCATTAAGCGCTTTGTCGAACTGATGTTATCTATGGCTCCTGCTCAAGCGAGTCGACTGTTTCCCGTCATTTCGCAGATCCGTCATCCGGATGCCGATAAAAAAGCATTGCTGCAGCGCCAACTCCGTGAACAGGTGATGATTGTTTTACAGGCATCACCGCGACAGCGCTGGTGGCGTCCCTTCCTGGACCGGTGGCCTACATGGAGTCCGGTAGCCCTAATGGAAGATGGTGCTTGGGGGTGGAAGGGGTGGAGTTGGAATGATCGTTTTAAAGCGAAAATCCAAGCCCCGATGCAGATGGCGGATATCGGACAGGCAAAAATTAATGTAACGGGCTCCGGAGCATTTCGTGCCGTTCTTCCGGTTCACGGTTATGACGAGCGGCATCGCCAAGAGATTGTATGGTTCGCATCGTTCCTTAAAAATAATTTTGACCACTATCAATTCCCGGCAACTTCCGTGCAAGTCTCACCCGATGCTAGCGATCTGGAATTGGTGAACGGCACGCTCTGGGTTCCGGCGAGTTGGATCACCGAACTATATTCAATCGACAAAGCAGTTCCTCGAAACGCTGTTGATCTCTTTCGCATTCTCATGAGCCGCTATTTAAAGACCGCCCCGTCCACCACCGAGTATCAAGCCACGCGACAACTTTATAGGCAACTCTGGGCCTACCGGACTTTGCCGAGCGAGCGTCGACAGGCTCTCCTTCGCTCCAATGGAAATCTGCTGAATGGCTTCTTTGCATGGGCCGAGCAATTTACAGATCTGACGCCATCCGTGGCTAATGCGGTACGGCTGACGGCCTTTTTGAATACATCGGCCGAGAACGCTGTCGATGAAGCGGTCGTGGCTCACTTAGAGCGAGAAGGACAAGCCCTCTACGACATTTTTCGTATCGGCCAAAGTGAGCGATATCGGGAAGTGCAAGCGCTTTGGGCAGAACCACGGGAGGTGAAAGAGCGTCTTGCCGCAGCGGCTGCTGAGGCCGAGCGTCGAGTCGAAAAAGGTGAGTTCGCCAAAGCGGTTCGGTTATCCGCGTTCGACCACAATGGCTTGATCCGACGGTGTCTCCAATCGGAAAGTGCTATGCCCCTCGAGGAAGCACTTGATCGCGCGCAAGATAAGGAAATTAAAGGCCTGGCTCGCGAAGCCATGGCGCTGGTTCAAGAGGCCTTGTTATTGAGCACCGAGTTGCGTTCGGATGTTGCCGCATTACGGGAAACGGATCCAACCCATTTCGACGCATTCTTTAAATTTGTTGTGGATCAACAAGACCAATCGATTGCGGCCGTGCAGGATGGGGTAATTCGAGCGTGGCTCGAAGAAGGGCTCAGCGATTTACGGAAGCGCCAGAACAGTTTACGTCAAGAGGTCGAAAAACGTTCGTTCGAAAAAGCAAAAACGGATGCGCACAGTATGGTGGACACCGCATTGGCCGTCGCCCGGCAAGATCTAGAAGCCCGATTGCCGGACCCGCTTCCGACGGACAATCCAATCCGCATTGCCCGCCACCACGCCGAAAATAAGCTCAGCGTCGTCCAGGGTTTAATAAACATGCTGATTGCAATGCGAAGTGATCTTGAAAAGGTTTACAAGACCCCCTTATCCATGCGTGTGGCCGCGGTCGAACGCTTACACTCCCTTGAACTTGAAGCGGCCGTCCTAGCGAATGAAATGTCACATCACATGAAGGCCGAAATGTCCATTGCTTGGACGGACCGGCTAACCGCGGTTTTTGAACCTCGTTGGGAAGATATCGCGGACAGCGAAGAACGCGTCGACGTTTTGCGAATGTTGGCCGCTGAACCTCACCGCCTGGTGCGACTTCAGCGTATTCTTACAGCCTATCAAAACGGAACCTTGCCCCATGGAGCCGGCCAGGACTTGCAGGCGGTTGCCATCGCGTACCTAACGAATGCCGTTCCATACGATGTGGCGTATCCTTTAAGCATTGAGCTGGAGGATGGACACACTGAACAATTGACGGAAACAGAAGCCACCGCGTTGCTAGAAAGCATTCCACGACAGGCGGCGGGGGGGACTTATAGTCCGATTTTGACAGGAGCCCGCGTACGCGCGGAGTCGCATACCACGGTAGGAAGCGAGACGGATAAATGCGCCCATACGATCAGGGTCATGTGGGACTGGGCGGCGGACTACGTTAGCGTGCTCCGGACGTCCGAACGGACCAATGAGCTTCTGACCCTTCACGCCGACGAGCGCCGGCATATCATTGAAAATTTAGCCGGATTTTTGACGGCGCGGCAAACCCTGTCGCAAAAGAAGTACTACCGAGAAGCGCTGGAAGTTTTTAAAGAACTGTTGGCAATCCCTGATGAGCGTATTTGGCGGCCAGTGTGGGAGACCCTCCTAGATCTTTATGACGGCAGCAGCGGCGAGAAACAAAAAAATCTGGAAGAGGCTCTGAATTTCTGGTTGCCGAGCGAACTGCGTGAGCAAAAGCCAAAAACGGATCATTTAGCTATATGGATTAATCAACATTACCACACCGCTTCCACCTCCCGCCGCAAGCTGTTCATCGATTTCATCGTCTGGAACCGAAATCTATTGAATCGGGATTTAATGCAATCCTTAACCCTCGGTGGCGAGGCGAATACCGAACTTCGCGGACGTGCGGCGGATGCTTTGGTCAAATTTATGCGGAACGGTAAAACAGGCGATCCCATCGATGTGGCCGCGGTAGTCGAGGAGTTGGAAGACCAACAGCGCGCTGAAAAGGAGCATCGCCGCTGGTTTGGCAATCATCGATCTCCGGAATACTTTAATCGGAACCCAGAGCGACAGAGAAAATTGATTCGGGCCTTGAGCCGCTATCGCTACTACGGTCAGGGCGACGATGCGGATTTGCACATGTACCGCCGAGCCGTGGCTCAGCTCGAATGGTGGGCCCTCTACGGTGCGACGATCGAATCATCTGGTGACGATGCGCCTATCCCATCGATCGATATGAAAACTTTCGTTGGGTCAGGGAAGACTAAACCTACGAAGAAAAAGGGGTCTATCGAAATCACGAAGGTCGCTGCGTCGACGCTTTTCGATGTACGTGAGATGTCGGGCGCCAAGAGCCAGTTGCGTCGACAGCAGGAGAATATATCTGGCGGACACAAGGTTCTGCGCGGCATCCTGTGGCTTCCGCGCTGGGTCGTTCGGATGATTCTTAAAGTGATCGTTATTATTTTTGGGACACGTCGGGTGCTTTTCTGGCTCTATCCCGTTCGGGGATCATTGGCCGCATGGTCCGGGATGCCTTTCGATGCGTGGATCACCTATAAGTTATCTCGCCAGGTGTTGCGTCCTGTTTCCGAGATGGCAATGCCGTCACCCAACGAGATGCGCCGCCGTATGGCTGATCCCGAATGGACGCAAAAGCAGCCTCCGTTTAATTTTCACGGTTTTGAAGAAAAGAAGGCTTTGCCAGCACCTTATCGCCCATTTGATCAAACACGCAAGGCCTATGTCATGGAGCGAATGCACTCGACCAATTTGTTGACATCGCTATGGAATTGGGTACGGCCTCACCTTGTGGTCGTCGTCGAGGGTACACCGGAGCAAGTCATGGGGGATTATATCAGCCTGCGCTGGCAGGCATTCTTTGGGGCTCAAGTACCGGCCGTGCATATCGCACCGGATCCCAAGCGGGGCCGCGCGGGGGAGTTTGTGCTGGTCATGGAATACCGT
>JBBQYF010000076.1:0-11728 GCA_038208955.1 Elusimicrobiota bacterium | reverse complement strand
GCCGCCGGCGTTGCCAGTACGATTTCCGTGTAAGACGTTACCTCTATCCAACGGTCGTCGCCGTGATTGCGTAGCGTCAGCCGGCGCATCTCGGCATCGTCCTCAGATGACACAAGCACTTCGAGGGTTGTCGTAATATCCCCATCTTCGCGAACAATTTCGGCCCGATCCTCTGAAAAATCCACTTCATAGCGATCGGGGGCCACGCCGCTTGGTTGAAATCCGGCCGACCATACGTCGCCCGATTCGATATCGCGCAAGAAAATGAATGAACCCCAACAATCCCTTGTCGGATCCTCGCGCCAACGCGTCACGGCGAGATGCTTCCATTGCGAATATCCGGCGCCCGCCGCCGTCAACATAACCGCATAGCGTCCATTGGAGAGAAGATGCGTGCGGGGCGGCGAATCGTAAGGATGCGTAAAGCGGCGCAACACGGGCGGTTCCTGGGTTCGCACATCCGGGTGAAGTTCTTGGCCGAGGGGACGCGCCACCGGAACGTCCCGCGGAGTGCGTTCTTGCAGCAACAGCTCGCTTGCCTGAACGCGTGGATCGGAATGGAAATAGGCCTGCACCGCCCCCCCCGTCAGGGTATTGGACAGTGCTACCAAACTCATGCCTTGATGATGGGCCATGTATTGGCGAACGACGGCCACTTTTTGATCTTCGGGTAAACGCGAGACCGTGAAATCGAGCGCCTCGTAGAAGCCGTACTTGCCGCGCCCGCCGAGACTGCTGATACGACGTAAGTTTTTGGCTGCGGCCACCGGCGCGACAATTGCTGCGAGTAGACAGGCGTACGGCGCGACAACCGAGTCTGCGGCGAGGCCGCGTTTCAAACCCAATCCGGGGACGCCAAAATTACTGTATTGATAAGTGAACTCGACGTCTTGAACGTTATAACCTGATTCCGAAACGCCCCAGGGTAAGTTTCGTTCTTGGCCAAATTCAATTTGACGGTGGACCACCTCGCGACAGGTCCGGTCCAATAGGCTTCCTTCCGGCACACTCATCACGAGCGTCGGCATGAGATATTCGAACATCGACCCGGACCAAGACAAAAGGGCCATTCCGTGCGGAAGCGGCGTTAGCGCTCGCCCGAGATGGAACCAATGTTTCGCTGGAACATCGCCCTTTGCTATCGCCACAAAACTAGCCAAACGTGCTTCGGATGCCAGCAGGTCATAGGCGCCATAGTCCAATTTCTGTTCGGCGACTTGGTAGCCAATGGAAAAGACCTGCTTGACCGGGTCAAAAAGAAAACCAAAACGCATGTCGGTTACGAGTTTGTCACACAAATCGGCTACGGCAATCAAACGTTCCATCAGACCCGCGTCCGTCGGGCTAGCCATAAAATCTTGGCTAACGCTCCGGAGTTGCGCCTGAAAACGCTCCGCCCAGCTTAAAACTTCGGTTGCCGATTCGGAAGGCTCGGACGCGGCCAGTGTGCGAGCAATATCCAATAATGTTTCGGCGTCCTTTTCGAGCCGCGCAAAAAGACGTGGCCATTCCGCCACCGACATCGGCGGCGATAGGAGGCGTTCCGCCACGTTTTCAATCGCCTGGTTAATCTGGGCCCGAGTCACCGTTGAAGACCTTGCTCCCGCTCGAGCGGCCTCGGCATCGGCGCCACGAATTAAGGTCACGACGTCTTGCAAACCGGCGAAATGCGCCGGTACGGGCTCGGCGTGCGCCGCAATGGCGCGGCAGGCGCGTCCGACTGTCCATAGATGTCCCGCCAAATTGCCGCTGTCTACCGTCGACACATAGCGCGGCAACAAAGGACGGAGATCCTTGGTGCTATACCAATTTAGTAAGTGCCCTTCGTGTTTTTCGAGTGAGTTGATCGTTCCAAGGGTTTTTTCAAGACGATCCGTCATATCAGAGGTTCCCAACCAACCGAGGCGCCGCGCCGCGACAGTCGACAACAAATAAAGACCAATGTTGGTCGGCGAGGTTCTACTGGCCACGACCGGGGCGGGGACCTCCTGAAAGTTGTCGGGGGGTAGCCAATGGGTTTTGGCGTCGACAAAGGATTCGAAGAACCGCCACGTTTGACGCGCGATGCCTCGAAAGAAAGCAGCGTCCTCCCTTGTAGGAACCTCGCGTTTTTCCGCGACATGCGGAAGACTTAAGCGATGGGCCACCCAGGGGCTGAGGATCCATAGCGCGGCAAAAATGGCTGCATAGCGCTGGGCGGCCGGGTCCCAAGAAATCCAAGCCAATGAAAAAGAAGCGAAGGCGAGGACAAGAGCTGTCGTCATCCGACGATAAAAACCGCCCAACTTTAAATCGAACTGACTTCGTGAAAGGGCGGCGGTACGCCATTCGAGCAGATGCCGCCGAGTGATAAATAAACGATAGAGGGTTCTCAGGATGGCATCGGCGCAAATCCATGTTTGATGCGCTAAAAATATGACAGCCAGCAAGGCTTGTTTGAAGGCGAGCTGCAAGTCCTCTACAAATCCCCGCCAGTGATTGGCCAGCGAAATCTGCCGGCGCGTCGGCCAAATCGCCGTGAATACCGGAAAGAGCGGCGGCAATGCCACCATCGCAATAATGAAAAGCGTCCACGAGACGGTGGGAACCGCCCTCAAGGCCCAAGCCAAGGTTAAAAGAATAAACTCTGCCGGAACACATAGCGAGCGACGCAGGTTGTCCACCATTTTCCAACGGTCGATCAATTTGACACCGGGACCTAGTACCCAAGGCAGGAGTTGCCAATCCCCGCGGATCCAGCGGTGATTGCGCGCCGCGGCAACTTCGTAGTGCGAAGGATAATCTTCGAACAATTCGATTTCGGTGGCCAGAGCCGCACGCGCGAACACCCCTTCGAAAAGGTCATGACTAAGAAGCGAATTTTCTTTCGTGCGCCCCGCTAGCGCCGCTTCAAAGGCGTCGATCTCATAAATACCTTTGCCAACATAGGACCCCTCGTCGAAAAGATCCTGATAGACATCGGATACCGCGAAGGCATAGGGGTCCACTCCCGCCGGTCCCGAGTAGACCTCCTGGAACATCGAACCAAAGCCGTAACCGGGAAGCGTCGGCGTAATTCGCGGCTGGAGAATTCCGTACCCCGCCACTACGCGTTGGGCGCCGGCTTCTAAATAAGCACGGTTCAGCGGATGCGCCAAGGTGCCGGCCAGGCGGGCGGCTCCTCCTCGAGGCAAGCGCGTATCGGAGTCGAGGGTAATCACATATCGGATATCTTGAGGCGCGTGGCTTGGGTCAAAAAATGACGTCGCGCGATCACCGCGTAACAGGCGATTCAATTCATGAAGTTTGCCCCGTTTGCGCTCCCACCCCATCCAAACCCCTTCACGTGGGTTCCACAAACGCCGCCGATGAAAAAGATAGAAACGAAATTCGCGCTCATCCGAAGGATAATGCCGGTTCAGCCGCTCGATCCCTTCGCGGGCCGCGGCGAGAAGCTCGGAATCGTCAGGTCGGTGCTCCGTCGGAGAATCTTGCCAATCGGTGACGAGTGCAAATTGAAGACATCCTTGCGCGTTGGCCAAATAGTGGATTTCTAATTTTTCGAGCTCGGCGCTTAAATCGCCGAGACTGCTTAAAAGAGTGGGCACGACGACAAGGGTGGGGTAAGTGACAGGTATTCCTTTTTCGAAATCTAATTTGGGCAAGGGACGCGGCCCGATCGCATGAGTGACGATCCAGTTCAAGATGGCGACGGCCAGTTCCGACGCCGGGAAAATTGCGAGCAGGCCAAGGACCGCCTCCAGCCAAAGCGGTGTTCCCGCTCGACGGCCGTGAACAAGCGGCAACGTTACAAAACAGGCCGTGAGAAGCAGGATCGAACCCACGTAAGCAGGGGCCGCCCCATCGATATAGGCGCGGCGCAAGCGCAGCATGAATGGCGGATCGAAATGCAGCGTCTTTTCAAACCCCAGCCGGCCGTACGAAATGAGGAAATAACCGGGATCACCGCGTCGGGCTTGTTCGACCGCCGGCAGGCCACTGGCGGCTTCTCGGGCCGCTCGGGCGGCGTCGACCGCCCGCCGAGCGACGTCGGTTTCAGAAAGGGCGCTGCCTCGTGCCAATTCCTCGATCGCATGCCGGTAGCGGTCGCGGGTCGTAAAATCCATGAGGGCAAAGTCGGTTTCAGCGCGCAGCAGTTCGTCAACAACCGAGACGTCCTCGAAAAATACGGCCCAATCCATCGTTGAGAGCAGGCGCATGCTTGTAATGAGGTTGCGCACGGTCGTGTTCATGGCCGCTTGGTCTTGATGCTCGAGCCGGACGAGTTCGTCGGCGGACATTTTTTGACGCACCAAATGATCATTCAGCCAATGCAGCACCCCCGTTGGGTTGCCCTCTGGCTCGCGCAGGCGTTGAATGAGTTGGACCGCAAAAGCGCGGGACCATGCGCCTTTTGTAAAGGCATCCGCCGCCTCGTCCGGCTCGGCGGCCGGCTCCCCCTTCAATCCCAGCAGACGATCAGCCAGCGTATCGGCGCGTTGCCGGGCTTGCTTACTTGTGACCAGATGGTCCGCCAGACGCCGGAGGTTTTCGACGAGCACCATTCGCAAATGAATGGCAAGTGCCCAAACTTCACCCATATGCAGTGGTTGAATGCGTTGGTAGGCCCGAATAAAACGGCGAAACCATTCCGGATCAAAGCGACTGTCCGTATGCGCGACAAAGGCCCAGGCAATTCCGAAAACCCTTGGATGCCCGGCCAAGTGCCCGCCCTCGAGTTTGGGCAAGCGGCGATAAAAACCTGGGGGCAAATCGTCGATAATTTCGCGAACCTGTTCTTCGACGACGTGAAAATTATCGATTAACCATTCGGCGGCGGGCGAAATCGCCATTTCGCTGCGTACGGTACCGACGACACTCTCGTAAGCCTCGCGCAAGGCATCGCCGTTGTCTTTTACCCTGCCCAAGAGCGGCGAGGTCTGAAGAATGCCGGTAGCGGCGATGTGCTGGGCGGCAGCAAGGCTTTCCGCGTGCTGCTCGAGACGTTCTAAGCTAAACAGTTCCGCACGAATCGGATCCGTGGGCGAGGCCATGCTCGGGGAGTAAAAAAAAAGTGGTCGAAAAGGAAGACTCGGCATTGTGTATAGATTCTATCCCATAACGCACGGGAACCAAACTTCCCAAATGGGAGAAAATTTTCAAATTGTTTCTCTTCGGTTATATCGATTGGCCAGCGTCTTTTAGTTGCCCAACTCAGAAGTGACGTTTCCCAACGCCGGGTGGTACAATCGCTTATGCTGCCGATCTTCCTTAAAACGGATCATGTCCTATGGTTTTTTAGTACCTGCGCGCAGACCTTTGCTTCCCTCGTGGGCGTTTTTGGGATGTTTGTCGTCTTCCGACTGCAGGTTGAGGAGGGCCGCGTGGGAGCCCTGCGTGAACGCATGATTCATTTTGACGAATCTCATCGCCTGCTGCCCTTTGAGTCCGTCATCCGTGAACTTAAACGACGCGGCGATGAGCACCGCCTGCGAGATGAACTCGAACATTCGCAAACCATTGTGACGCTTCTCGCCGATTATCATGGCGCCTTGGCTCAACGATCGTGGCTGTCGCGCGCCGCCCAAAGACCGCTGATCGTCTTAGTTTTCCTGGTTTTTTGGACGTTGCTTTTAATTGCCGCTTACCCGCTCTATGTTGCGCATCCCATAATTACAGTCTTCGTCGTCTGGGCCACGGTCCTCGGCGGCGGGTGGCCACTCTTTGACGTCGCCCATATCGTCCTCCTAAGCATCCGCACGGATTAACTGATTTTTGTTGCCCATTGATCGCCCTAATCCTCCAATAGGTATGTCTGCTATTTTTGTCCTCAGCACGGCACCGAAAGTCATGGAAGCCGAGGTGATCGCTCAAGCGCTTGTCAAAGAACGCCTCGCCGCGGCCGTCAACATGGTTCCGCAGATCGACTCTCGTTATTGGTGGCGAGGAAAAATCCGTTCCGGACAAGAGGTGCTGATGTTGATCGTCACGGACTCGAGCCGCTTCGATCGACTTTCCCGGCGCATCCGGGCGATGCATTCCTACGACGTCCCGGAAATATTAGCGCTGCCTGTTTGGGCCGGAAGCGCTGCTTATCTGGAGTGGATGAAGAAAAATACGAGGGCGGACCGAGCTGGAAAATCAAAGAAAGTTCGTAAGAGCTCAAAATGAGAATAGAGCGCCTCTTGGCTTAATAATTTTTCGTAGCGTAACCGCGCCAGGTGCAAGACGTCTAAATTTAGAGTGTCACTAATCCAACAGGGAGGAAAAAGGATGAAACAAAAAAAAGGAAAACAGAAAAGAAGTGAAAGCGGCCAGTCGAAATCCAAATCGTCGCGTAGTGCTTCCGCAAAATCGGGTTCCTCGACCAGTCGATCAGGAGAAGCCCGCCAGGAACGCTTGCGCGGCTCGATGCCAGAATCAGAGCGGGAACAAAACATTGGCGCGACGCCGGAAAGCTCCGATTCTCCAGAAACATCAGTCGAGTAGCTGTTTAGCTGAGTAGGGATCTTGGCCTGCCGGAACGCGGACGACCGATCGAGCCAGTCTTCGATGGGGGTTTAGGCGTCCCGGCCAGACCGAGAACTTAGAAATGTTGTCCCGGTGCCCTGGCTACCTGGTGCCGTCTTCCCGAGGTTTCCTACCGTCCATCCCCATGCACATGACCCCGGTGCTGATGCTGCTCCAGCCTCCCGACGAGAATATTATGCCGGCACAGGAAGTTTCATTACAGTGGCGGCCTCCGAGGCTTCTAAAGGCGGCCGACTAAAGCGTGGCCAATCGGCGGGGCTTGCGGTGGCGAGACATATTTTTGCAAGGTCGAGAGATTCGCCCATCACGACGTGCATATCCAGATACCGGTAGGTCGCGAGCCGGCCAACGAAGGTAATGCCCGTTTCCCCCTCAGCCATAGCCATGTACTCGGCTAAGATCCGCTTATCTCCTTCGAGCCGGAGGGGATAATAGGGTGTATCTCCTTCTCGGGCCAAGGCGCTGTACTCCCGGAAGCAAACGCTGTTCGCATGCTCTTCCCAGGGCGTAAAGTGTTTGTGTTCCGCGATTCGAGTATAGGGGACGGATTCTTCGCAGTAGTTGATGACCGCATTTCCCTGGTAATCCCCCTCCACCTCGAATCGCTCAAAACGGAGCGTTCGATATTGAAGCCGCCCCGCGGCGAAGCCGAAATAAGCATCAAGCGGCCCGCTATAGAAGACATGATCAAAATCCTTGACCTCATTACGGCGAAGCTGCCGTCCAGTCTGGAGTTTAATGGCCGGATGGTCCAGCAATTTTTCGACGATCGCCGTATAACCGTCGTGAGGGATGCCCTGATAGCGACTGTTGTAGTAGTTGTCGTCATAATTGAAACGAACTGGTAACCGCTGTAAAATCGAAGCCGGCAAGTGTCGCGGGTCAACACCCCATTGTTTGCGCGTGTAGCCACGGAAAAGGGCTTCATAAAGATCCCGCCCCAGAAAGCGCAACGCTTGCTCTTCTAAATTCTGCGGATGGCGTATCGACTTATCCCCAACCGATTCGATAAAGACTCTCGCCTCGGCCGGATTCATCGACTTGCCAAAAAATTGGTTGATAGTTAGGAGATTAATCGGCATCGAAAATACGCCGCGCGACGTTACCGCTTTGACCCGGTTAACGTAAGGACCGAAGGTCGCTAGCCGGTTGACGTACTCCCAGACGTCGGTGCGACTCGTGTTAAAAATATGTGGACCGTATTGATGGAGCATCACGCCCGTCCCGGGGTCCCGGGTGGTGTGCGCATTTCCCGCCACATGGTCGCGTTCTTCATAAACGTTCACTTTATAATTCCCGCTTTGGGCCAGCTCTTGAGCCAATACGGCGCCAGCAAAACCCGAACCCGCGACGGCAATGTCATACATCAGACGACCGCCTGTTGCGCATGAGCCGCTGTCGTACGCCGCTGATATTGCGCTAAGAAATTGTCGATCCCGCGGGAGATCGGTTTTAAAAGCGCCCCGCGCTCCGTTGCTAGCGCGCTTAAACGGGGGCGTTGTGACTGCCAGGTAAAGTCGCCCGCGGGCTTGCCTTCAACCAATGAGAAGTTTAATCCCGCTGTTCTGGCGACAAGCCGAACGAACTCGGCACAGCTTAAAGATTCCTGATGCGTAAGGTGCCATACGCCTGCTTCCCCATCAATGAGTAGGTCAAGGCAATGATCTAGCACCTCTGGAAGATGAGCGGGCGAGATATAAATGTCGTCAGGGACCGACACCGGAAGGCCTTGCGCCAACCGGTCGAGCGATCGCGCTAAAAAATCGCGATGGTCCCAGGCATAGAAAACGAACCCAGGCCGGAAGATTAAGTTTCGTCGGCAAGCCGCTAGGACAGCGGCCTCCGCCTGAACTTTGCTGTAGCCAAAGATATTAATCGGGTTCGTCGGTTGACTTTCCAAGTAGGCCTGAGACTGTTCCCCATCGAATACGAGATCGGTGGAAAATGTTGCAAAGGGAATGTTTTGTTCCGCACAAAGACCTGCCAGGACGGCGGCGGCGTCCCGGTTGTCGCGCATACAGAGGTCGACTTCCACCTCGGCTCCGTCAACATCGGAGTAGCCCGCCGCGTTAATGACGGCCCAGGGCCGCGTCCCGGCGAGCATCGCGGAGACCTCGACTCGCGAGGAAGCCTCCATCTCGCGATGCGACACAAGCCGATAAGGTAAAGCCCGAACCTCGCAGGCGCTCGCCAGAACCCGCGCAAATCGGCCCGCACTGCCAACAATCAATAACAGACGATCTGATCCCGCGGGAGGATCACTGCGTACCCGCCAACTAGGAATTCTCGTCGGAGCAGGATAAAGAAAGCGAATCGGCCGCTGCCACCACCCCGGTTGGTCGAGAACGGGGTGATCATATTGTCCATCCCGCGCGAGTCCCCGAACCATTTTGGCTAAAGCGGTAGGCCGGGGACGGCCCGACCGTAAATCAAATACTCCCGGCTCGTAATCCCCATCGGGTTGAACACAGAGCGAGGTCCAATCAAAAGCCCCGAGCAAACTCCACGCGGTAACAGCCTGCACGTCGATTCCCTCTGCGCGAAGCGCTTGAGCTTGGATCCAACCATCGCGCAACCAACGCATTTGCTCTTCCCGTGTGCAATAGAGGTGACACTCCGTAAGGGCTAGGGGAGTTGCGTACCTTAACCAGACTTGGCGTAAAAGATCGGCGCGATCCGCTGATGAGGCTTCTGCCACGCGAGCGGCCTCCACGTCAGCGTAAACATCGCGACCGTTGCCGCCGTGCGAGAACAATGGGTACCGATGGAGCCGCTCGTCAATGAAACGGTTACTCGAGACATAATGGTTGATGCCAATGATGTTGGGTTTGGCCAAGCCCGTCGCGAGTTCTGCCAATGCGTCCGGTGGAATCCCGGCAGAGCGCAGTCTACGGTAAAAAGGATGCGCAGGGGTTACTCGACCCGCGAGAAGGTCCATGCTCAGCCAGCGCCGCTGGTTTTCATGGGCGTTTTGGTATGCCAGCGCCGGCGTACTTTCCATTTGCCCCAAGTCTTCCGTGAGAACCAGTTCCGCATCGGGCCTAATTTTACGGATCGCGGCCATGGCCATGGCGATGGCCCGACATTGGTTCATCGCCATTCGAAGAAATTCGCCATCGTCTTGGCGATGCGGATACCAGAGACCGTACAAACCTGAAAAACGCGCCGTCGTTAAGGGTTCGTTGATGGGAGTAAAACGTCGCACCCACGGGTAGCGAGCGGCGACGTGGCTTGCGTAGTCGGCGAAAAGCTCAGGAAAGTCCGCATCGGACAGATCTGTGTAGCGCGGACCGCTCCCATGATGTAACAGTCCGATGATCGGCTCGATACCCAGTGCCTTTATCCGGTTGAGCCGTTGGTCCGCCCACTCCCAGTCAAAAGTAGTAGGCGATTGGGGAGACACGTGCTCCCAGAGAACTGGATATCGTAACGTGCGAATGTTGAGTTCGGCGAAGAGGTCTAAGTCTCCCGGCCGGTTCCAATGGCCCGTGCGAGCGAGCTGATCATAGTAGGAGTCGCCAACACGGTTAACCGTGCATTCGACTCCCCCCCACATCTCCAATCGACTGTCCATGGATCAAAGCGTCTCCATGGAAGTCGACGTTGACCGAACGCGCCGCTCCTGACTTCGGCGGATGGGACCCCCGAGGCTAGCGGCTCGACGACGACCGTCCGTGTCAGACGATTTTGCTTGAGCGGGGAGACGCCGGTTTAGTCGGTCTAAGATCGCCGCGTTAATCAGTCCTTGCATTCGCGCCCAGGTCGCATCCCAAGAGAGGTTATTTAAAAAGTCGTCAACTTCCCTTCGGCGACGCTGATTTTCCTGATTGTTGGCCATAGACGCCTCTAAGGCCGCCGCAAACTCTGCCGGATCATCGGCGATTCGCACAAAACCTTTTTCGCCGTAAGGTCTAACGACGTCACGAATGCTCGTCCCGACTACCGCACAACCGGCGGCCAAATATTCAGGCGTTTTGGTTGGACTAATAAACCGCGTCGACTCATTTCGGGCGAAAGGCAGAATCGCTGCATCCCACCCTCCCATATAAGCGGGAAGTTCTTGATAATCTTTTTGACCGAGATAGTGAATGTTAGAGTTATTAGGAAGGTCGGCCTGATTAATTTTAACCACGGGCCCAATCATGATGAAATGCCAGTCGGGACGCAATTCTGCGAGGGAACGAAGAAGGTCAATGTCCATGCGCTCGTCGATAACGCCGGCAAACCCAATGCGCGGCCCTGGAATGTTGGATTGGTCGGCGGGGGCGGTCTGGCTTTTCCTCGCTTTCGCAAAATGAGCGCGATCAATGCTGCTGGGAACGGCATAGACGCGCGAATGCAATTCGCGTTTGGCTTCGTACAGACTTTGACCTCCCGTGAAGACCAGGTCAGCTCGATGAAATAACTCCGCCTCATGATCGATCAGCGATGCCGGCGCCCCGCGGAAAGCGGAAAGTTCGTCCATGCAATCGTAGACCACCGCTCGTGGCTGGAGTCGGCGTGTGAACCCGAGGGCCATGGGAGTGTAATACCATGCGACATAATCGCGTAACGCCTGTTCCACCAAAAAGGTGTCGAGTAGTCCTTGCAGGAGGGCATGTTGTTGGGCAGCTTGCAGGCCCGACGCCAAATGCGGTCTGACCACCCACAGCTTTTTGCCTTTGGGAATGATCTCAAGTCGTGCTGTGGCGGCGGGTTGCAAAATCGGCTCTTCAAAGAAAAAGACGCGGCGAGGCGCAGCAAACCGCGTCATTAAATGTTGTGGACGTTGGAATACAAAGTCCCAGCGTAAGTGCGAAAAACAAAGGAGGTCGATCGAGTTGGCCCAAGCGGGCGCCACGCGTTCTCCAGACGACCTTGCTAAAAGACTCGCCCCGGGTAGAGATCGAACAGGGCTACGGTCGTATGACCCGGGTGGTGAATTTTTATCGTCCATAATATCCTCGCTTTCGACCACTTGTGGCGGTACTCATTGATGGAGAACTTGTGCTTCGGTCTCGAGCCCCAAGGGCTCACGCGTAAATTGGACAAGCCCGGACGAGAATCGGTAACATCGGGTACGACCAGAGCCTCCGGATGATCGGGGTAACCGACGACCGAGCATTTCCCTCTAACTTAAAAGGATAAATGTCGACGATAAATGTAACCATGGAAGCCGACGATCGTTACCGGCAGGCGCAGGCTTTGCTTGCGGCGTACCATCAGGAACATGTCCTTG